>JAAWHU010000122.1 GCA_022796015.1 Hungatella sp.
GACAAAAAACACTCGGGCAGAGGGCCCTCCTGTTTTTTATGGTCTCAGCTCCATGGTGTAATGGCTTTTCCTGGAATATATTGTCAGAATATTCAGCCAGGTTTTGAGTTTCGCAAACGCCTAATAAGCATTAAGAGCAAAAGGAGAAAGCCATGAGACGATTGTATGAGGAGAAGCCGGATATAAAGGAGTTTGATGGGGTTGTGGAGTCTTGTGTGCCGGGGAAGGCGGGGAAGTATCTGGTGGTTCTTGAAGAAACCGCATTTTATCCTGAAGGAGGCGGACAGCCCTTTGATACGGGAATCCTGGGACAGGCAAGGGTGGAGGAGGTTCATGAGAAGGAGGGAAGAATTGTACATACCACAGATCAGGAGCTAAAGGAAGGGCAGAAGGTTCACGGGGTGATTGACTGGGAGAGAAGGCGGCAGCATATGCAGAACCACACAGGAGAACATATCTACTCCGGTCTGGTTCACAGCTGCTATGGGTATGACAATGTGGGCTTCCACATGGGAAAGGATGGGGTGACCATTGATTTTAACGGGGTCCTCACTATGGATCAGGCCATAGAGCTGGAGAGGGAGGCCAACAGGCTGGTGTGGAGGAATATTCCGGTAAAGACCTGGTATCCCGGCCCGGAGGAACTACATAGCCTGGACTATCGGAGCAAGAAGGAGCTGAAAGGGCAGGTGCGGATTGTGGAGATTGAAGGGGGAGACGTGTGCGCCTGCTGCGGAACCCACGTGACCTGCACCGGGGAGATCGGTGCAATCAAGATTACGGGGCTTAAAAAGTACAAAGGCGGCGTCAGGCTGGAGATGGTCTGCGGCGCCATGGCCATGGCCGATTATGAGAAGAAGCAGGAGCAGGTGGCAAGGATTTCCGGCCTTTTGTCCGTAAAACAGGGGGAGACAGCAGATGGAGTAAAACGGCTTTTGGAGGAGGCCGATGTACAGAAAGGGATGATCAGCCGGCTGTATCAGCAGATTTTTGATCTTAGGTGTGCACAGATGCCGGAGAGCGAGGCCCCCCTTTTGGTGGTTATGGAGGAACTACCGCCGGTGCAGCTGCGCAGCTTCTGTACCCTGCTGTGCCGGGAGAATAAGGGGGAACCGGTACTGGCTCTTGGAGGCGGTGAAGGGCAGTATCACTATGTTTTGGGGAGCCGTGAAGAGAAGGCCGGCATATATAGTAAGAAACTGAACGATCTTTTGCAGGGCAGGGGAAACGGAAAAGGCCCTATGGCCCAGGGAATATTCCAGACAGAGAGAGAACAGATCGAGAAGGTCTGGAAGGAAAGACTGTGGAAGGAGTGAATCTTGTGGAACTGAACAGAGATAATCTAAAAAAGATCCGGGGGCTCATTGTATTTACCGTGGCTGTGGTGGTGTTTGGTGTCAATTATCAGAAGGTTCTGGCATTTATGGGACAATGCATTGCCATGTTTTCCCCCTTCCTTCTGGGAGGGGCCATCGCATTTATCCTCAATGTGCCTATGAGGGCCATAGAGAATACAAAGCCTATGAGAACTATGAAAAAATACAGGCGTCCTGTCTGTCTTCTTCTTGCCATTGCTTTGGTAGCGGGAGTTCTTGCTCTGGTGGTCTTTGTAGTAGGGCCCGAACTTCTGGGAACCATCGTAGGCCTTCAAAACAGCATTCCCCTGTTTTTTGAAAAATTCTTAAACCAGGCGGTGGAGCTGTTTGCCAGGTATCCCGGCATCGTCACCTACATCCAGCAGATCCAGATAAACTGGGAGCAGGTAGGAAAGGATATTATGGGATTTTTGACCAACGGGGCCGGGACCATGGTGACCTCCACCTTAAATGCCGCCATCTCCATTGTCAGCGGCCTGGCTAACTTCTGCATCGGATTTGTGTTTGCCATCTATGTGCTTCTGCAGAAGGAGACTCTGGTGCGTCAGGCGGGGAAGGTTATGAGAGCCTACATGCCGGAGAAGATTTACAAAACGATTTTTAAGGTGGCTTCCCTTACGGAAAGGACTTTCTCCAATTTTTTGGCAGGCCAGTGTGTGGAGGCGGTGATTCTCGGAGCCATGTTCTTTGTGACTCTCACGGTTATGAGGCTGCCCTACGGACTTCTCATCGGGGTACTCATTGCTTTTACAGCTCTGATTCCTATCTTCGGTGCATTTGTGGGATGTATTGTGGGGGCATTTCTCATTCTCATGGTGAGCCCGGTGAAAGCACTGGTGTTTCTGGTGGTGTTTCAGATTCTCCAGCAGATTGAGGGCAACCTGATCTATCCCCATGTAGTAGGAGGCTCCGTAGGGCTCCCCTCCATCTGGGTGCTGGTGGCAGTGACCGTAGGCGGAAGCGCCATGGGGGTTCTTGGTATGCTGGTATTCATCCCCTTGTGCTCTGTGGTCTACACCCTTCTAAAGGAAGCCGTGAACGCCAGGCTGGAGCGGAAAAAAACGGTGGGAAAGAATCAGAAGCAGGAAGATATGAGGAGGAAAAAACAGTGAAGAGGCGTTTGAGAGACTATGGGATCGCCATCGGCACAGGAAAGCCCGGGCCCCGCAACAAGATTACGGATGTGGCAGGCGTGACGGTGGGACACTGTACCATAGACACAGAGAGAAATAAAACCGGAGTTACGGTGATTATGCCCTGCAGGGACAATCCGTTTTCCAGAAAGCTGACGGCAGGCGTATGCATCCAGAACGGGTTCGGCAAAAGCCAGGGTCTTGTTCAGGTGGAGGAGCTGGGGACCCTGGAGACGCCCATTGCCTTGACCAATACTCTGAATGTGGGGATTGTACATGATACAATGGTGGAATATATGCTTGAAGTGGGAAAAAAAGACGGAATTAAGATCACATCTGTCAATCCGGTGGTGGGGGAGTGCAATGACAGTGTGCTCAATGATATCTCCTGCAGAGCCGTGGGAAGAGAAGAGGTTATGGCTGCCATAAAGGGGGCGGGAGAAGACTTTGAAGAGGGAGATGTGGGGGCCGGGAAGGGCACGGTCTGCTTTGGGCTCAAGGGCGGCATAGGTTCCTCCTCCCGGGTGGTGTCCCTTGGAGGAAGGGATTATACGATCGGAGCCTTGGTACAGTCTAATTTTGGAAGCACTAAGAATCTGGTCATTGACCACATGCCTGTAGGGCGTCAGCTGGCAGACATAGAGCCGGTCTGTGTGGACAGAGGCTCTATTATGGTGATTTTGGCTGCGGATCTGCCGGTGACAGACCGTCAGCTTAAAAGGATGTGCAGACGGGGAGCCGTGGGCCTGGCACGATGCGGTTCGTATCTGGGCCATGGAAGCGGGGATATTGTCATAGGGTTCACTACGGCCAACCGGGTGGAGACAGGGAAGGAGCCTGCCGTATTTTCCGTGGAGGTACTGAAGGAGGAGCTGATGGATCCTGTATTTGAGGCAGTGGCCGAGGCTGTTGAGGAGGCGGTGCTCAATTCTCTTGCCGCCGCCTCCACAGTTACCGGATATGACGGAACCGTCAAATACAGCCTGACTGACGTGTATCTGTCAAAGCTGCCATCCACCGGGAATAATCTTCTTTGATATCATGCAACAGAGAATCGGTAACCCGCAGGCTGCCCCGCCCTGTCCCTATGCGGATATCAGGCTTGGCGGCGCCGTGGAAATCAGAGCCCCCGGAGGGCAGAAGCCCCAGTTTTTTGGCAATGACCTGAAGGCGGCTGCTTTGGCCCTGATTATGGGAGGGATGATAGACCTCCAGCCCTCTTAGGCCCAGCTCTTTTAGGGAGAGGGCCAGATCCTCGATCTGGCCGTAGTCCATGTGATACTGCATGGGATGGGCAAGGCAGGGCCAGACCCGGCATGTGCACATAAGCTCCAACACCTGCCGGGGAGTCACGGTCTCTTTGCGGCTGCAGTAGGGGCCGCCGTAGTGAAGATAACGTTCAAAGGCCTGCCCCGGGGAATCGGCATATCCTTTTTCCGTGAGAATACGGGCAAAATGGGCTCGCGTGATCACCGTGTCAGGGGTGCCGCAGCAAAGCTCTTCCCAGGACAGGTCAAATCCATCCTCTAAAAACCGGTTCATCATGGCCTGGTTGCGGTCGTCCCGGATCTGCCGGAAAGCCGCCAGTCCCCGGGCAAGAGTCTCAGACATCTCGTCTGCAAAGAATCCAAGAATGTGAATCTCCGTCCCCTTATAGACGCAGGAAAGTTCCATGCCGGGAATCAGTTCCACGGCGGAATGCTCCGCCGCTTTTTTTGCCCGGGCAATTCCGGCCGTGGTGTCGTGGTCTGTCAGGGCTATGGCCCCCAGGCCTTCCCGGCAGGCAAGAGCCACGACCTCTTCCGGTGTGCAGGTGCCGTCGGAGGCTGTAGAATGGGTATGTAAGTCAACAAAATTCATAGAAATTCTTCCTTTTGAAATGATTTGGTAACACTATAGTAACATGTGAAGGAAAATAAGTAAAATGGAAAAAAAAGATTCCATTTTCCACAAATTATGGTATACTACTCTGTGTAATGCTACATTATCATGTGAAACAGGTGAAACGATGAGTACAGGAAATTACGATCATAATAAAAATAATACAGACAGAGCCCACGGGCCCGGAAGTTCCAGGGCAAGACAGGCAGGGACCAGGGTCTCTTCCAGGGCATCATCAGGAGGAACATCCCAGAGAAGCACGTCTTCCAGAGGCGGGACGTCCTCCAGAGCTTCTTCTTCCAGGCAGTCCGTGTCTGCAAGACCTCCTGGTTCCAGGAAAGGGCAGTCCCACAGATATTCTTCCTCAGGCCACGGTACAAGGCGGGGCGGCAGAAAAAGGAAGCGGTCCCCCATGGATTACCGCATTGTCGCCATAGTGGGGGTTATACTGATACTGGCCATTGCAGCGGTGGTATATGGGATGCAGCACAGTGAGAAGGCCGGTATCGAGCCTAAAAGCAGCGAGGAGGTTACCACGGAGCCGGAGACAGAGCTGGTGAAAGAGGTAAAGGTAGACGGAGTCCCCATTACCGGCATGTCCCGGGACGAGGCAAGGGCTCAGATCCTTAAGAAGTATCCTTGGGATATGAAGGTGGTCTATGGGGACCAGGTCTATAAGGTAGGGAATCTTATGGAAGGCAAGGTCAATACTTTGCTGGATGAGATTTATCAAGGGGAACCAAAGGAGTCCTACACGCTGGATACCTCAGGACTGGAGGAGGTGATTCAGGCTCAGGCTGCCGCTGTGGCCGCCGCATGGGACAAGCCTGCTAAGAACGGTTCAATCTCCAAGTACGACCTGGCTACAGACACTTTTATATTTGAAGGGGAAGCCGTAGGAATCGCCATTGACCAGGAGAAACTGGTATCGGATATACAGAACGCGGTAAAATCCAAGAAATTTGACGCTCAGATACAGGTGACGGCCAACGAGATACAGCCGGAGATCACCGTGGCCACGGCTCAGGAGAAGTACAAGACCTTGGCCACATACACTACCAAGACCACTTCCAACAGCAAGCGCAATACCAATATCCGCCTGGCGGCGGAGGCGCTCAACGGAGCCATCGTGCAGCCGGGAGAGGAGCTTTCCTTCAACGACACAGTGGGGGAGAGAACGGCAGCCAAGGGATACCAGGGAGCGGCCGCTTACAACAACGGCGAGGTGGTGGAGGAGATCGGCGGCGGCGTATGCCAGGTGTCTACCACTCTGTACAATGCGGTGCTGCGCGCAGGTCTTAAGATTTCCGTGCGCCGCTCTCATACTTTTGAACCTTCCTATGTAACTCCGGGACAGGATGCCACCGTAAGCTGGGGAGGGCCGGACTTTAAGTTCATCAACAACTCGTCCACAGCCATCGGTATCAGAGCCCATTATGCCAGCCAGACCATGACCGTATCGGTGTACGGAATCCCCATTCTGGAGGAGGGGGTTACTTACTCCTTAGAGTCCACGAAGGTTGCGGATCTGGATCCCCCGGCTCCCACCTATGAAGAAGATCAGACTCTGCAGCCCGATGTGGAGGTTCCCGTGTCCGCAGGTTCCAGAGGAAGCCGCTGGGAGACCAGGCTGGTGATTAAGAAGGGGGATGAGGTGATCAGCCGTGAAGTGGATCATACCAGCACCTATAAGGGCCATGCACCGGTAGTCAAGCGCAACACATCCGGAATCGTAATACCGCCGGAGAGCAGTGAGGAGTCTCTGCCTTCGGATGCAAGTCAGCCCTCAGAGTCCCAGACGGCGGCAGGTCCCGATGAAGTGGGGCCGGGCATTCCTACTCAGCCCGAGACTGCCCCGGTTCCCGAGACATCTCCGGCGCCGGCAGAGACCGTGCCGGCCGGAGGCCCCGGAGGTCAGGAGATTCCGGCGCCTCCTCAGGAGCCGGTGACCGTGCCTGAGCCCATGTCTCCCGGAGGAGGGGATGCAGGCCAGGGGTTTATGGTGGAACCTAAGCCGGAATGACATATTGTTTGTAAATTAGTACGCAGAATGGTCAGATTATCACTTTTCAAAGTGATAAATAGTTGTTATAATAGTAGACAGGTCGGCATGCACTTAAAGTGCGTGCCTCACTGAATATGTAATATTCATAATTGTAGGAGGACAATCAAATGGCAAGAAAAATGAAAACCATGGATGGTAATCAGGCTGCCGCTCACGCATCCTATGCGTTTACCGAAGTAGCAGCTATGTATCCCATCACCCCTTCTTCCGTTATGCCCGAGCATGTAGATGAGTGGGCCACAGAAGGAAGAAAGAACATCTTCGGACGCACGGTTCAGATTACGGAGATGCAGTCTGAGGCAGGTGCGGCAGGCGCCGTTCACGGCTCCCTGACAGCAGGTGCTCTCACGGCTACCTACACCGCTTCCCAGGGTCTGCTTCTTATGATTCCTAACCTGTATAAGATCGCAGGCGAGCAGCTGCCGGGCGTGATCAATGTATCTGCGCGTGCTTTGGCAAGCCATGCGCTGTCTATCTTCGGCGATCATTCTGACGTATATGCTTGCCGTCAGACCGGATGTGCCATGCTGTGCGAGTCCAGTGTTCAGGAGGTTATGGACTTAACTGCTGTTGCTCATCTGGCAGCTATTAAGGGAAAGGTTCCCTTTATTAACTTCTTTGATGGTTTCCGTACCTCCCACGAGATTCAGAAGATTGAGGCTTGGGATTATGACGATCTGGCCGAGATGGCTGATTGGGATGCCATTGCCGAGTTCCGTAATCATGCATTGAATCCGAACCATCCCTGTCAGAGAGGTTCTGCACAGAACCCCGATATCTTCTTCCAGGCAAGAGAGGCCTGCAATCCATACTACGATGCTCTGCCCGCAGTTGTTCAGGAATATATGGACAAGGTGAACGCAAAGGCCGGTACGGATTACAAGCTGTTTAACTACTACGGAGCTGCCGACGCAGAGCATGTGATCATAGCTATGGGTTCCGTCAATGATACCATCGAAGAGACCATCGACTACATGGCTAAGACAAGCGGCGCTAAGGTAGGCGTTGTGAAGGTACGCCTGTATCGTCCATTCTGCGCGCAGGCTCTGATTGATGCCATCCCTGACACCGTAAAGAAGATCAGCGTTCTTGACAGAACAAAGGAGCCGGGTTCTCTTGGCGAGCCTCTTTACCTGGATGTAGTTGCAGCCTTAAAGGGCAGCAAGTTCAATGATGTGGAGATCTATTCCGGCCGCTACGGCCTTGGTTCCAAGGATACCACACCTGCTCAGATCGTAGCCGTATACGGCAACAATGAGAAGAAGAGATTCACCATCGGTATTGAAGATGACGTGACCAATCTGTCACTGACTCTGGGCGCTCCTCTGGTAACCACTCCCGAAGGAACCACCAACTGTAAGTTCTGGGGTCTTGGCGCCGACGGTACTGTAGGAGCCAACAAGAACTCCATTAAGATCATCGGCGACAACACCGATATGTATGCTCAGGCATACTTTGATTATGACTCCAAGAAGTCAGGCGGCGTTACCATGTCCCACCTGCGCTTCGGCCATAAGAAGATTAAATCCACCTATTTGATTCGCAAGGCTGATTTTGTGGCCTGCCATAATCCTGCCTATGTAAGAAAATACAACATGGTTCAGGAACTGGTTGACGGAGGTACCTTCCTTCTGAACTGCTCCTGGAATCCACAGGAGTTAGAGACTCATCTTCCGGGCCAGATGAAGAAATTCATTGCTGACCACAACATCAATCTGTACACCATCGATGGTGTGAAGATCGGTATCGAGACCGGCATGGGCCCCACCCGTATCAACACCATCCTTCAGTCCGCATTCTTTAAACTGACCGGCATTATCCCGGAGGAGAAGGCTATTGAGCTTATGAAGGATGCCGCACAGAAGACCTACGGCCGCAAGGGCGAGGATGTGGTTAAGAAGAA
>JAAWHU010000123.1 GCA_022796015.1 Hungatella sp.
GCCTTAGCCGATGAAATCACCGGAGCGACAATCAAAGCTACCACAGCCGGTCGGATGCCCATGAATATAGCCGATAAAGTTGAATTGCCGACAATATCCATAAGCCTTTTGCACACAGTCTGTTTTAAGGAGGTCCGGTAATAGCTGTTACTCAAAAGGGTATAATCTCCAATCTGTTTTACATTCTGTCTGTGTCCCTCCAGCTTTGCCGCTCTCAGCAGGTTGAGATGAACCGTAACGCCCATCTCCAAAAGATAGGCATAAAATGTTTCCGGAAAAGGTGTTTCTTTCGGAAGGGCTATAAGAACCTCATCCACCCACTCACGGCACACAAACTCCATAACCGTATCGCTTCCCGCTACCAATTCCACACCTTCGATTCTGCCGCCGACTTTTTCGGTTCCTTTCTTGTCCATAAGAACGCCTTTGAGCATATACTGCCTGCTGTAGCTGCTTCTTTTTACATTCTCTATCACTGTGGCTGCCGTCTCTTCCACTGTCACAATAACCAGAGATTTCTTTTTCCTTTTATTTATGCGGCACATTATATCCAGCCCCCTTGGATTTCCCGCCAATATCTCACTCTATCGCTCTGCGTCATATATCAGCTGGCTGGCTGCTTCATTTCTTTTGTCCCTGCCATGTCGAATTGGCACAGAAAGTCGTCATGCAGTTCTTCCTCGGCCCGTTTTCTGGCCTTTACCGCATCTTCAAACCGGTGATAGCTTCCTAGATAATGCCTCTTGCCCTTGAAACAGATCGACGCTCTCCAGGTTCCTTTAGACGGTCTCCAGTCTACCCCCGGCACGCCGCTGGTGTTGTTGCGGCGAACTGTCCTTGCCCGCAGCATTTCCACGCAGGTCCCATCTACATAGGTCAGACTTGCCAGTCCGCAGATGCGGCCTTCTAACAATGCACACCCACAACTGACTGCGCGTCCGTTCCGCAGATGGCAGGTTTTCACCACAAGCTCTGTTCCGCAGTCGCACCGGCACAGCCATGCTGTCTTGCTGCCGATGTTTTGAAACGGTTCCACCACAACTAACTTTCCAAATCTCTGTCCAGCCAGATTCAGTTTTTTCGTGGAATGCCCCATTCTCCTTTCCCCTCTCTAAGCCATCTTTTTGTCACGGAATCTGTATTCTGTTAAACAGTGATCTAAAACCAAAGAGAAAGCAGGGGATTTACTATGCCTTTATATGTATTAAAAAACACCTGCCCGGCTGTGGCAGGTGCATAAATGCAATGACAACAAAAGACCGCAAAAATAAATTTTTGTGGTCTCTCTTTCCTATACTAATTTGTAACTTTCTGTTGCAATTAAAACTCCCAATATGCTATAATATTTTAAAATACGTGCTAAAATATGTAGCCGTTTTTCTGCCGGGAAACAGAATACAGATTCCGTGTCCATTAATTGACAAGCCCAAGCTGTTCCAGCTGTTGGACATGTTCTCTGTCGGTAGTCATAAGATAGATGCGGGTAGTTTCCACACAGCTGTGGCCCAATACATCTGCCAGTTTTACGATATCACGTGTAACCTTATAAAAAGTGGCTGCAAATAAGTGACGCAGGTTGTGAGGGAATACTTTTGATGCCTCCACATCTGCCTCTTTACATAACATTTTCATGGCCTTCCAGATCTGATACCGTGAAAGTCCTTCCCCGTCTTCAGAGCGAAAGATTTCGCCCAGGACGATTTTTTTCTTTTTAGCAAATTTCTTTAATTTTCGGCATAGTTTTCCGGGAAGAAGAATGGTACGGATCTTACCTTTTAAGTTCACTTCTGCCCGGCCCAAAATCACTGCCTCCATGGTAATATATTTTACCTCTGACACCCGAATCCCCGTAGCGCATATGGTCTCCATCAAAAGTGACAGCCACTCCAGCTTCCTGCCGCTTGCCGCCTTTAGCAGACGGCTGTATTCCTCCCGATTCAGCTCCCGGGAGGAATCCCGAAAGGCCCGTCTCTGAAGCTTTAAAAATTTCACCTGGCGGTTGTTCCAGCCAAGAAAGCGGAACAGACTGTTAACAGCGGAAAGTTTTGCATTGATGGTGGCCGGAGCCTGGCCTTTTTCCAGCAGATATGCCTTCCACTGGGCCACAATCTCCTTTGTCACCTCTCTGCCCTCCAGCCACGCATACAACTCCTGTAGAGTCCTCAGATATTTTTCAATGGTAGCTGATGCTTTCTCTTCCTCCTTAAGAGAGCGGGCAAAGGAACTAATATGAGCTTGTGTCAGTGTATAATTCTTCATAAACATATGCCTCCTTAAAAGTGTTTGTGTTATTGTACCACTTTTTGGCATATACACGTTGACCCTTTATAATTTTATATTTGCTTCTTTGCCAGGCGCAGGGCTTTAAAAAAATCTTTCAGCAATAAGGAGCATTCTTCTTCCAGAAGCCCTGTCTGAGTCTGGACCTGATGGTTAAACCCAGGCTCATGAAGCATGTCAAGAACAGAGCCTGCACATCCTGCCTTAGGATTCATGGAGCCAATGACCACCTTGGGAATCCGTGCCTGGACGATGGCTCCGGCACACATAGGGCACGGCTCCAGGGTTACATACATGGTACATTCTTCTAACCTCCAGTCTCCCATCTTCCTGCAGGCTTTTCGGATAGCAATGATCTCTGCGTGGGACAGCACATTTTTATCCACGATTCTCCTGTTATATCCACGGCCAATGATTTTATCTTCATAGACAATAACACATCCTATGGGCACCTCGTGAAGCGCCTCTGCCTTCTTCGCCTCTCTGATCGCGGCTTTCATATATTTCTCTTCCTGAGTCATCTTAAACGTTCCTCTTACTATAGTTCTTTCTAGGTGATTGCAAAACTCGAAATTTACCTGAATATTCTGATCATACATTACAGGGTATGGTCAGAATATTCTCTTAACTTCGGCTTTCACAATCACCTATAGTTCTTCCGCTTAAGTATACTAGAAAGCATTGAAAATGCCAACCCTATATCGCTTCTCCTGTCACGACCCCATACGGACATCGGTATACCAATACCCGAATCGTCCATCTCCTGCAGGCTGTATTTTCGACAAGACAAAATTGGGAAACCCGAACATGGATGCCATATATTTTTCGTTGCTGTAATAATGGCCCGGAACTCCCAGAAGGTATCTTGGCTCCCCTCTAGGATTGTTCAGACGAGCGAATATCAGGTATCTGTGGTTGTAATACCCGTGAAGCAAAAAGCTGTTATTTCCATATCCCCAGGTCTCTCTGGGAAGGAGGCCTATATCCTGGGGTTTGATAGTCAAAATCTCACATCCTCCGTTATAGTCAAAGGCCTGAATCTTAGGGTATCTTTTGAAAAACTGCTGCCATATCATCTCGATTCTGGGTTCCTCTTCTAAGTGCTCCTGTTCCAGCTGTTTCAGCTGCTGCTTCTGCTGAGTCTCCAGATCATCGGTCTGAGATTCCTCTCCCTGCCCTGTCTGGGGGCTCATAGACGTCTCCCTCTGGGGCCGGAATCTCTGCTGTGGGCCCGTCTGTGGCTGAGGCCCGGCCGGAGCCGTGGGAATTGTCTGGAGCCGGGCGCCGGGCCGGAGCTGCCCGCTGTCTTGAGGCTGCGGGACTGTCTGGAACTGGGGGCCGGCTTGAAGCTGCGGTGCGCTCTGGGACTGTTGGTCTATCTGAAGCTGTCGGCTGGACTGAAGCTGGGAAGCGCCCTGGGACGGCTGGCCGGTCTGAGGCTGGAGGCCGGCTTGAAGCTGGGAAGCGCCCTGGGGCTGTTGGCCGGTCTGAGGCTGGCCCACGGAAGGCTGCGGGACTGTCTGAAGCTGGGAACCGGCTTGGGACTGCGGACTGCCCTGGGACGACTGGTTCCATGGGAAGGCCTGCCTCTGGGGGGACTGATGACCTGGCCGAGTCTGAGACCGGGCTGACTGCAAAGGCTGTCCCCACCATCCCGGCATCCCAAACAGATTCATTCGGGGCCCCTGAGCCTCCGTCCTTACAGCCTTGGGCTCTTTCCCATCCGGCCCTGATACCTGCGGCTCCGAAATGCCAGACTCTGGGATCTGCATCCCTGCAGTTCCGGACTCTGGCTTCTGAAGCCTCGGGGCGTCGGGCTCTGACCTCTCCAGCCCTGAACTCCCGGACTCCGGCTCCTGAAGCTCGGGGACGTCAGGCTCTGACATCTCCAGCCCTGAACTCCCGGACTCCGGCTCCTGAAGCTCGGGGACGTCAGGCTCTGACATCTCCAGCCCTGAATTCCCGGGCTCTGATTCCTGAGGCTCTGATATGTAGGGCTCCGGCTCTGCCCCCTGCACCTCTTTCTTCTCCTGCTCTTCTGACAACAGGACCTCCTGTCCCTCTTCTGTCTCAGATGCCGCCTCTCCTCTGGCAGCTCTTCCTGTAATAGGCGTAACCTCCATGGGCTTGATCTCCATAGTCCCAAGCTCCGCCCCATCCTGCCGGTCATCAGACAGGTCCGGATATGGAATCTCAGAGGAAGGAAGGGCGGATGTCTGAGCCTCAATTTCTGCCTCTATGGCCTCTCCCACGGAATTTTTATGGTTTTCCACAGCATGTTCCAATTTTGCCGGGGTAATCCTGGCTTCCGGCAGCTCCTTCATCTCCTTGCTTTCGATCTTTTCTGAGGTGGCATCCTCAAGAGCCACTTCAGCAGTATGAGCCACTGCATCTTCCCAGATGGTAGTATAGCTCTGCCAGGAGTCTGCCATATTATGAACCGTAAGGCCATAGCACTGATCCATGGTATGCCCGGAACCTGCCACATTATTTACCTGCACCAAAGCACGGAATTCCCCTGCCCCGTTCCTAATAAAAATCTTCCCCACCAGGATCTCCTCGGTGCCGCAGAGAAGATATACTGCCGTATCCTGGCTTCCGATATAGACATTTCTCACATTTACCTGAAGTTTGCACTGCCCGTTTCTGATCTCTAATTTTGCAAAACCTACATTTTTTCTTTTTACCCCGCCCTCATAAGCATATATGTAGGAAATCAGCCTGCGATAATTAGACATTTCACCACCCCTTTTTTTGCTGCATGAATGTTGCCGTTCACACCATGGCCAATGGGCAGAGGTGCAAACAGGAACGCATTATTATATCTGATTAATATTTTATGTAATTACCCATTGAAAGTATGACATAAAAATGTTATCCTATAAAAAAAGTAACTATAAAAATTTTTTTCATTATATGGAGGTATTCGGCTATGAAACTGTATCGGGCAAAAGACTATAAAGACATGAGCAGAAAAGCTGCCAATGTTATTTCCGCTCAGGTGATTATGAAGCCTGACTGTGTTCTGGGACTTGCAACAGGCTCTTCACCCCTGGGAACTTATCAGCAGCTTATTGAGTGGTATGAGAAAGGGGATCTGGATTTTTCCGAGACAAAGTCCGCGAATCTGGATGAATACAAGGGACTTCCCAGAGATAATGACCAGAGTTACTATTATTTTATGTACAATAACTTTTTCAAACATATTAATATTGATCTGAACAACACCAATATTCCCAACGGCATGGAACCAGACTCTGCAAAGGAGTGCGCCCGCTATGAGAAGGTGATTGCAGACTTAGGCGGCGTGGATCTGCAGCTCTTAGGGCTGGGGCACAACGGCCATATCGGCTTCAACGAACCTGATGCTGCTTTTGAGAAGATCACCCACTGTGTAGACTTGACGGAAAGCACCATCGAGGCCAACAAGCGGTTCTTTGCGACCATTGACGATGTTCCCAAGCAGGCGTATACCATGGGCATCGGAACCATCATGCGGGCAAAGAAGATCCTCCTCATTGTCAGCGGAGAAGAGAAGTCATCCATCCTTTATAAGGCTCTCTACGGCCCTGTCACTCCCCAGGTTCCTGCCTCTATCCTCCAGCTTCACAATGATGTGGTTGTTGTTGCCGACGAGGCCGCTCTTTCCAAGTTCCCCGGCTGATCACAGATCGCCTCTTTATCCGCAGGGCTGTTGTGCTGACAGATAATTGGCCAGCTGTGCGAATTGTTCTAAAGTCAGAGTCTCCCCCCGGACCGTGGGGGAGACTTTCAAACTTTCTATGGCCTCCGCAATAATCCCTTTCGGGTAATCCACTTCCGGCGAATTATTGAGACTGTTCTGCAGCGTCTTCCTCCGCTGATTGAAGGAAGCGCGGATAAGACGAAACATAAGCCCCGGGTCTTTTACCTGGACGGGAGGCTCCTTGTGCCTGGTGAGACGTATGACGGCAGAGCCTACGCTCGGGCGTGGAATAAAGCAGTTAGGCGGGACATTGGCGGCAATATAAGGCTGGGCATAGTACTGTACTGCCAGAGACAAGGCCCCGTAGTCCTTGCTTCCGGGCCCTGACTGCATACGGTCGGCCACTTCCTTCTGAACCATAACCGTAATGTTGTCAATGGGTACATCACTCTCAAACAATCCCATAATAATAGGGGTGGTAATATAATAGGGGAGATTGGCCACTACCTTTATAGGACGGGAATCATTGTACTCTCTTACCAGCTTCTTAATATCCACTTTGAGAATATCGTCATTGATGATGGCAACATTGGAGTACTCCTTTAGGGTCTCTTCAAGAATCGGGATCAGGTTCTTGTCAATCTCCACCGCTGCCACATAGCGGGCCTGTTCTGCCAGGTACTGGGTCATGGTTCCGATACCCGGGCCGATCTCCAGAACACAGTCCTCCTTCGTCACCTTGGCCGCCCTGATAATCTTATCCAGCACATGGGGATCTATGAGAAAATTCTGGCCGAATTTCTTTTGAAATGCAAAGTCATATTTTTTAATAATCTCTATGGTCTTCTGGGGATTTCCCAATTTCTGTTCCATCGATAGGGCAATTCCTTTCTGTGAGAGGTGATTGTTCAGGGGCTCGGAACCCCTGGCCAGGCGCGAAATGGTATAATCGACAGGCATTAGCTGAAGTTATCTCCATAACCACTTCCTGGGAGATACCTTTGATCTCACTGACTGCTTTTACTACATAGGAAAGATGTAACGAAGAATTCCTCTTCCCTCTCAAGGGCTCCGGCGAGAGGTAGGGGCAGTCCGTCTCAAGAACCATGCGGTCCATAGGCATAGATTCCACCACTTCTTTCAGCTTCTTGGCGTTTTTAAATGTGACCACACCGCCGATCCCAATATAGAATCCCATATCCAGATATTCCTTGGCCAGCTCTTTTCCGTAGGAAAAGCAGTGAATCACTCCGCCCGCCTCATGTGGAGCGTGTTCTTTCATAATATCCAGAGTATCCTGGGCTGCATCTCTGCTGTGGATCACCACAGGAAGATGTACCTCTTTTGCCAAATCAAGCTGACGGGCAAACCAGAATTTCTGGATCTCCCTGTCCGGCTCCTTCCAGTAATAATCCAGCCCGATCTCTCCGATTGCCACCACCCGGGGATGTTTTGCCGCGTCCCTTAACCAGTCCAGGTACTGTTCATTTAATTCTGCCGTCTCATTGGGATGTACGCCTATGGCGGCGTAGATAAAAGGGTATTGCTCTGCCAGCTTTAAGGTGCTCTTGCTGGTGCGGATGCTAGCGCCTATGTTGACCACCGTGTCAATCCCTTCCTCCTTCAATCTGCCGAGGAGAACCTCCCTGTCTTCGTCAAATGCCTGATCGTCATAATGAACATGGGTATCAAATATCATAAAACTCCCCCTCTTTCTAACAAAAATGCCAGGAATGCCAGAAGCGCAAGATGGGCTGGATAACATACATAAAAGAACCATTTCCAGCTGTGTCTTCCCCTGGTTCCGTTGTACATGCGGATGGGCACAAAGGCAAGAGGCGCCGTCACCTCCCACATGAGGGCAATAGCGCCTGCCAAAGTCTGGAGCACAACCCGGCTTCGGCTTGAGTACAGCAAAACTATAAAGAATACTCCAAATACATCATAATCCGACTTTATCAGTCCTGCACAGCCGCAGCATGCCCCTACGACCAGAAGCTGTTCCCAGTCTCTTTTTTCCTCCTGGCATCTTTGTATGCCTGCCATGGCCAAAAGCCCCAGAAGAAGGGTAAAAAACACATTCTGACGGCCCGGATAAAACCAGGTTCCAAAGATGGCCAGGTCAAAGGAAAGCTCTGACAGGAGGGCAAAAAGGAACAGCCTTTTGGCATACCTTTTTATGTCCCTGGTGTGAAGAAAGCCCTCCACAATGAGATAGCAGAAAATGGGAAATGCCAGTCTCCCTATATAGCGCATAACCCAATCCGCCCTCCACCACATCATCAGGTTCGGGGAGGAGGCACTTTTCAGAATATTATTTTCAAGGAACACCACCGCCGTGTGATCGATGACCATGGAAATCACGGCAATGGCCTTAAGGCCATT
>JAAWHU010000124.1 GCA_022796015.1 Hungatella sp.
ACGCCAGCTTAAAGCAGGATCAGCCATCAGCCTTTGCACTTGCTCAATAATTTTAGGTTGCTGCAAGTACAGCGTTTCAACGATCAAATCTTCTTTCGTTGCAAAAAAAGAATAAAAAAAAGTTCGTGAAATACCAACTTTTTTATATATTTGCTCCACAGTAGTATGCTGTATGCCTTGTTTTGCCATCAATTCAAGACCAACTGTAACAAGTTCCGTTTTGATACGCTCTTTATCCTCCTCAGAATAAGCTACCTTTGGCATCCCGTCACCTCCTACATGGAAATAAAAACAAATTTCAAAATTTGATTTTATTTTAACATATTCCAATAGCATAATGCAAGAGTGAAATGTCATAAGGACGATGTTTTTGGATGCAGACACTTTCGAGGCCCGCACGTTTTTAGCAAGCAATTCGGGTGCGGCTACACTCCGAAATTTTTGCTGGGCCTGGGCCCGCAAAAATTCTTCATTGATCGCAAATCTACAATCGTAATTATATTGTTATATGATTTTTCAATTATAACACGATTCTATGTATAAAAAATCCTACATCCCAATCAAATCAAACTGTTCAAAGGACACCTCCACCTTATAATCCTGCCTGGGGTTCCTGTATTTGATCTGAACGGATCTCAGCCTCTGGCTGTAATACCACCCTTCCCCGGCCTCCTGGAATTTGCGTCTGTGGAGAAAATGGGGCAGCTTCCTTCCATCGATACTTACCCAGTAAGGCGCCTTCTCCCTGTGAATCATATCCACATACACCCGTTCCACCGCCGTCTCATAACTGCCCTCATGTCCGAAGGACAGGCAGGTGCGCTCTCCTGCTTTCATCACCATATGGGTCTTAAGATACAGGCCTTTCTCATAGTCCATGGTGACTCCATCATCCTCATAGAGAGTAAAGCTGCCATCCCCATCTCCGGCACACAAAAGAGTCAGATCCGTAACCTTGTCTTTGGTCAGACTGTTCAGCTTATTGCCTGCCAGGGGAATCAGGCCTCCCCTTCGGATAAAACGCGGAATGCTGGACAATGTGACGGGAATCTCTATGGTCTGTCCGCCGCCATAGGCCTCTCTGGTATGGTAATCGTAAAAGGTACAGCCCTGGGGCAAATAGACCTTCCGGATCCCGGCGCCCTTCTCCACCACATTGGCCACCAGAAGAGAATCTCCCAGCATAAAGTCTACTCCCTCATCGTAGCACTGAGGATCATTCTGAAATGCACTGCACATAGGCTCCATAATGGGAAGGCCCGTCTCATGGGCCCTGGCTGCCAGGGAATACAGGTAGGGACTCATCTCATACCTCAGCTCTATAGCCCGGCGGATCTCCTCCTTCAAGTCACTGTACATCCACGGCTCTGTCACGGTGTTGTCCGTGTTGGTGGAATGAATGGAAAAGCGGGGCTGGAAGATTCCGTTTTGAACCCATCTTAAGAACAGTTCACCCTCCGGTGCGGGGCCGTAGAAACCTCCCACATCGCAGCCCTGGTTGGCCACTCCCGACAGGCTCATACCCAGGATGGTAGCGATGTTGTACTTTAAGGCCTCCCAGCATGTCAAGTTATCCCCTGCCCAGGTCTGGGCATACCTCTGGATCCCTGCATGGCCGGATCGGCACACCACATAGGGGCGCACATTGCCTGAGGTCTCACGGACAGCCTCCTGTGTAATATGGCACATAAGATTGGACATAACGGATTTCAACTGTCCGATGGTGCCGCCCTTTCCCTCAAAATCACAGCGGCAGTCCTTGTCTGCCAGACTGTCATATTCGCAGTTGTCATTCCAGACAGAGGCTGTGCCGTAATCCAGGACATGCTCTTTTAAAAGTGCCTTCCAGTGATCTCTGGCGCTCTTCTTCGTAAAGTCCGCGAACATGCCTTTTCCGCCCCACCAGGTTCCCACCCCCGGCTCCTGGCTGTCGCTGGCCTTTACGAACATGCCTTTGGCCTTCATCTCCTGTGCCATGGGATGATTTAAGAGAATCCCCGGCTTTACGTTGGGAGTCACCGTGATGCCGCGGTCTTTCATTTTCCCAAAGAAAACTTTTGGATCCTTGAACCGCCTTTGATTCCAGGTAAAAACGCACCGTTTCATGCCCTGATCCGTCTCCACAGCACAGTATCCGGAAGAAAGATGAAATCCATCCACCGGAATCTCCTCTTCCCTTGTAGTGTCAATAAACTCCAGAATGGCATCGTCACAGTCTCTCTCCAGTTCCGGGTAGTACATGGAGGACGCCAGATACCCGAAAGCACATTTAGGCAGCATGGCTGATTTGCCTGTCAGATCCGTGTACCGCTCCACCACCTGGCGCACGTAAGGCCCTGCAATGAAAAACAGATCAATATCCCCTCCGTCGGTGCGGTACCGGCTGTGCATGGCCCAGTAATTGCTCTTTTCTCGGCCCATGTCAAAGTCACACTCATAGGTATTGTGGTAAAAATATCCTGCGGCCTTCTTGGTGCCCCGATTCAGTTTGATATAAAAGGGGATGTGTTTATACAGGGAATCGGTCTCCTTGGGATCATAGCCCATGGCATCCTTGGGGCTCATAGTCATAAATTTTCCTGCCTTATTGAACCTTCCGGTCTTCTCCCCAAAGCCGTAGAAGCAGTCGTCAGGTTCTATCCGGCTGGTGTGAATCCGGCGTCGGTTGCTGTCCTCCTGATAGGCAAGCTCCGGGATGTCACTGTGAATCTGTGTCCCCTGGCTGTCATAGACACAGATTCTAAAGGGATCCTTATGTACCACCACTTTAAGCTTTCGTCCCTCCAGCACGGCCTGGGCATCGCCGTCTGTCAGTACTGCCGGGGCGGTCTGTACCCTCTTTCTGTAACCTTTCATCAGGTCATCCATGGAGTCTTCCCATGCCGTCATGACCAGACTGTAGGATTCCTCCGCAAAATCTCCGTCAAACCCTGCCCGAATCCGCAGAATATCATCTGTGAGAAACCAAATTCGGATCTCCACGCAGTTGGTGGTGATGGAAAAATAATTGTCCGTTCTGCGGACCTTATAAGCCCTTGTACAGATTTTCATGGCTCTTATCCCTCCTTCAAAAGCAGCAAAAGCTTCTGAAGCTTTGCCGGAACGGGAAGTCCCATGGAACTCCCGTTGTTTAAGATAGCAAGTCCTTCCATGGCCAGAAAGAAGATAATGACCATCTTCCGCACCATAAACCTTCCGCCGGTCAGCTGCGTATCTATAATATTACCTATGGCAACATAGACGAAAACCGTAATCTTCAGGGCAATTCCCTTAAAGCCAAGTTCACAAGGCCATTGCTTTTGAACCACATCTTTTAAAAAGCCGGTCAGGTACTCGGCGGCCATGAACACTGCAAGGGCACAGAGCAGGCCATCGGGTTTTCCAAAGAGCCAGCCAAAGCCTCTGCCCGCCAGAGAAATTCCTGGCTGAATGCCATTCCATATCTTCTTCATGGCCAATCCCTCCCTACAAACCGTATACACTCATAAGCTGACCAAGGGAAATCTCGATCCCGGCCTTCCTTAATCCCTTACTGTGCTTCCTGAAAAGTTTAAAAATCATATCCTCCTTGTCCTCCCTTGTTCCGTGTAAAAGCCTGGAACTGCAGAGAGGGCAGAGGCAAAGCCCGTTTTCTTTCTGAAAAATATTATTTCCGAATTCTGTCCCCTGGCGAAAAGGAACCAGGGGCACCACATCCATATACGGATTCCCGGTATCGTCCATAAATGACGGATGGGAGGAATCCATCTCGCACTCATAGGCCTGCTTTTCTCTTACTGCCCGAATGGTCTCATGGGAGAAAGAGCCGGTTCCCGACAGGATATTAAACATGTCATAGGGGGACAAGGTTTCCTTCCCTGTGTCCCTATAGCCTGGGGGAGCAAGGTCCGTGCCGGCCATCTCCCATGCCAGATCGCAGAATACTTTGAAAATTCTGTGGAGATCGTTCATCATCTCCTCCTCGTCCGGCAGGTTACAAAGAGAATAGGTTACAGAGGCGATCTCCAGATGGGCAAGATCATCCGGAATTCCGTCCCATGTTTGAATAAACTCATCAAATTCATCTGTCTGAAGGTCTGTAATCCCCAGGAGGGCTTTCATGCGCTGCCTTAAAAGGGCTGCAGATCTCTTATCCTTCTTGGATTCCTCTTTATCTACATCATCTACACACGCAGCTGCGCCGCCTATAGCAACCGACAGCACCATAGAGTTCTGTTTCGGCTCTACCCAATACCCAAACATGGGATAATCGTTTTCCGCATCATGCAGATTCTTCTGAATAAAGGCTATTACATACCTGGAGGACTTCATTCCTACATACGAAGAATCCATAAAAATATCTCTGTATTCGCCTGCGTCGATTAAATAGTCCGATACCTTTACACCAATGGCAGAAAGAATCGAAAGAGGAAGCTCAAACTGTATAATGTCTTCATCCCTTTCACGATCCACGCCAAAAAAAGCTTGAAAGCAGTCTCTCACAGGCCTCACATGTTCCGACAGCCGGTAATCCCGCAGGTCATATTCCATCTGAATAAATGCATCCGCCGTATATCCCAGCACCATGGCCCAGGTCTTCACATCTTCCTCTGTCAGCTTCTGCTTTCCCGAAGTGACCTTGCTGACCTTTGATGCGGGCCATCCTGTAAGCTGTGACAAATCAGAGTTGCGGATTCCCTTGGCATTGGTCTCTTTCATAAGCCGACCGAGGATGGTCTCAGGATTCCACAAAACCGAGGCGGAACGTCTGAGAAGCTCTGACGTTCCGGCTGCATTATCCTTATCAGATTGCATTCTTTCAAGTCCTGCCGCCAGGCCGGGGCCGGATGACAATGCTTCCATCACCCGATAAGGCGATAAGGCCTTCCCCTCTTTAGCGGCTGTCAGCACCTCCTGCAGGACAGGCCCCATGTTCCCACCTGCTGCTTTCCTTTGCTTCTCTGTCTCCATCCAGACACCTCCTTTTCTGGGTATAATCATATCACATTTTTTCTCATAATGCAACATTATTTTCTAATAACAGAAAAATTATTTTCTTATTAAGTTATACTTTTTTCTTGCTTGAACATATTTAGAAAACCCTATTACACAGAGAAAAAGAAGCAACACAGAATCCGAAATAGAGGTATGGATATGCGATACCACGGTTGAAAGGATCCGATTCATATCAAAAAAAGGATATCAAAGAATTATATTCCCTTGATATCCCCTTTTTTTCATTCTCTTACTTATTATAATTCACAATCTTTCCAAAATCCGGCTTCAGTGATGCGCCGCCTACCAAGCCGCCATCAATATCAGGCTGTGCAAACAGCTCCGGCGCGCTGGCTCCTGATACGGAACCGCCGTACTGAATGCGGATGGCTGCTGCAGTAGCCTCATCATAGATCTCACCGATGCATACGCGGATGGCTGCACATACTTCCTGTGCCTGCTCTGTGGTAGCCACTTTGCCGGTTCCAATAGCCCAGATGGGTTCATAGGCAATCACTACGGTCTTGGCCTGATCTGCAGTCACGTTCTGGAACGCAATCTTAATCTGCTGGCGAACCCAGTCAATGGTAATCCCCTGCTCTCTCTGAGTCAAGGTCTCGCCGCAGCACAGAATCGGTGTAATGCCGTGCTCAAGAGCCTTCAGCACCTTCTTGTTGACGATCTCGTCGGTCTCCTTAAAGTACTCTCTTCTCTCGGAATGTCCGATGATAACATACTTTACACCGGCATCCTTTAACATATTGGGGGAAATCTCGCCTGTATAGGCGCCCTTCTCCTCATAGTACATATTCTCGGCGCCTACGTTAATGTTGGTGCCTTTTGCAGCCTCTGCCACCGGAATAATGTCGATAGCCGGTACACAGAATACTACGTCTACTTCCTCATTAGCAACAAGAGGCTTTAACTCGTTCACCAGGGCAACTGCCTCTGTAGGGGTCATGTTCATCTTCCAGTTGCCGGCAATAATCTTCCTTCTGCTCATGTCTCATTCTCTCCTTTGTACTTAGGCGTTGTCGGCTGCTGCTACGCCGGGAAGCTCCTTGCCCTCTAAAAATTCCAGGGAAGCTCCGCCGCCGGTGGAGATGTGAGTCATCTTGTCTGCAAAGCCCAGTCTCTTTACAGCATTTACGGAGTCGCCGCCGCCGATAACCGTGGTCGCGCCCTCAAGCTCTGCTACTGCACGGCAAACCTCCAGAGTACCCTCTGCAAAGTTGGCAAACTCGAATACACCCATGGGGCCGTTCCATACAACAGTCTTAGCGCCCTTTAAGGCCTCTTTATATGCCTCGATGGTCTTGGGTCCGATATCAAAGCCTGACCAGCCTGCATCAATGACATCCACAACCTTGCGCTCTGTGTCATTGGAGAATTCCTTGCCTTCCACATGGTCAACAGGAAGGAGCAGCTTCACGCCCTTATCCTGCGCCTTTTTGATCATCTCTAAGGCATAATCCAGCTTATCTTCCTCGCACAGGGAGTTGCCGATCTCCTGACCCTGAGCCTTTGCAAATGTATAAGCCATGCCGCCGCCGATAATCAGGGTGTCCACCTTGTCAAGAAGGTTGTTGATAACATTGATCTTATCGGATACCTTTGCACCGCCAAGGATGGCTACAAAGGGACGAACGGGATTCTCTACTGCCTGTCCTAAGAACTTAATCTCTTTCTCCATTAAGTATCCCACAACGTTCTCTTTGGTGTGCTTGGTCACGCCTACGTTGGAGCAGTGAGCTCTGTGGGCAGTACCGAAAGCATCATTTACAAAAATGCCGCCGTCGCAGAGATCAGCCAGCTCCTTTGCATAGGCGTCTGCCTTCTCGTCCTTGCCGTACTTGGTCTCCTCCACTCTGTAGCGGGTGTTCTGAAGAAGCAGAACCTCGCCATCCTTTAACTCGGCGGCCACTTTCTTGGTCTCATCCCCTGTTACCTGAGGATCATTGACAAATTTTACTTCCACACCCAATCTCTCGCTGAGAGCAGGAGCAACGGGAGCCAAAGACATCTCCGGAACCGGCTCGCCCTTGGGCTTGCCAAGGTGAGAGCAGAGAATCACTTTTGCGCCCTGGTCTAATAATTTCTTAATGGTAGGAATGGCTCCATCAATACGGTTATAATTCTGGATCACGCCCTCCTTCAACGGCACGTTAAAATCACAGCGGACAAGAACCTTCTTGCCCTGGAGATCCTTCAGATCTTCTACAGTTTTTTTATTCAGCATGGTAATCATACCCCTTTCATGTTGTTTAAAACACGTTTCCGATGAGATAATTAAGGGCCCGGTCCTGAGACCGGACCCTTTGTGGATCACTGACAGTGCTTGTCCTGCAAGATTACAGCTCAGCGAAGTACTTGATTGTTCTAACCATCTGGCTGGTGTAGGAGTTCTCATTGTCATACCATGAAACTACCTGAACCTCATACAGATCGTCAGCAATCTTAGCTACCATAGTCTGAGTTGCATCAAACAGAGAACCGTACTTCATACCGATAACATCGGAGGAAACGATGGGATCCTCATTGTAGCCGTAGGAAGCGGAAGAAGCTGCCTTCATAGCTGCATTGATGCCTTCTTTTGTAACGTCTGCGCCCTTAACAACAGCTGTTAAGATGGTGGTGGAGCCGGTGGGTACCGGAACACGCTGTGCAGAACCGATTAATTTACCATTTAATTCAGGAATAACAAGACCGATAGCTTTGGCTGCACCTGTGGAGTTCGGAACGATGTTGGCTGCGCCGGCTCTTGCTCTTCTCAAATCACCCTTTCTGTGAGGTCCGTCAAGGATCATCTGATCACCAGTGTAAGCATGGATGGTGCTCATGATACCGGACTGAATCGGAGCATAGTCGTTCAGTGCCTTTGCCATAGGAGCTAAGCAGTTGGTGGTACAGGAAGCTGCGGAAATGATGGTGTCTTCTTTTGTTAAGGTGTTTTCATTTACGCTGAAAACGATGGTCGGCAGATCATTGCCAGCTGGTGCGGAGATAACAACCTTCTTAGCACCTGCATCAATATGAGCCTGAGATTTTGCTTTGGAGCAGTAGAAGCCAGTACACTCCAGAACTACGTCAACACCAATCTCACCCCAAGGAAGATCAGCAGCATTCTTCTCTGCATAAATCTTGATGGTCTTGCCATCTACGGTGATGGAATCCTCGCCGGCCTCAACTGTGTGCAGGCCCTCACCGATCCGTCCGGCGTATCCGCCCTGTGCGGTGTCGTATTTTAATAAGTGAGCTAACATCTTGGGATCTGTTAAGTCGTTGATGGCAACGATCTCATAACCCTCTGCTCCGAACATCTGTCTGAATGCCAGACGCC
>JAAWHU010000125.1 GCA_022796015.1 Hungatella sp.
TTTACCAGGGATTTCAGCCAATTATTATCGCAACCAAGCTGGATAAGCTGAAAAAAAGCCAGGCAGCCAAAAGCATTCAGGAAGTAAAAAACGGGCTGGCTACACCGTGCAAACCTCCGGATACTTTGTAAGAACCCTTGTCGAATTTACCTCCGGCATGCAATACGGTCATGGCTACTTCCAGTGCCGACTTCTTTTCTTTCTCGTGATAGTCAACCGGAATACCGCGTCCGTTGTCCTGTACTGTGATTGAATTGTCTTCGTTGATTGTTACTTCGATATGGTCGCAATAGCCGGCCAATGCTTCGTCGATAGAGTTGTCAACGATTTCGTATACCAAGTGGTGAAGTCCCTTGACGCTGATGTCACCAATGTACATCGCAGGGCGTTTTCTTACTGCTTCAAGACCTTCCAATACTTGGATACTATCCGCAGAATAAGACCCGTTATTGGGAGTGATTTGTTCTTCGCTCATAATTGCCTTTCTAACTTTAATAACAGAGCAAATATAGTGAAAATTGTCGACTTGACGAAGAATAATCAGTGAAAAATAAAGAATGCGGGCGGTTTCTCTGTATTGTTAATAGGTTTGATATTCAGTGGGTTATAAACAAGAAAGGCCGAACTTAAAAGTTCAGCCTAGATGCTATATAGAATTGTTAAATTCTTGTTATTAAGCGAGCTTGTTGATGTAAAGAGCCAACTTAGATTTCAGATTGTTAGCTTTGTTTTTGTGAATGATGTTCACTTTAGCCACTGAACCAGCCAGAGACGGCTTCGGTCAGGAGTGTGTAACGCATCACCGCTGCAGTCTGCCTCTTTTATGGTATCCTTCACCGGCATTCCCACTACGCATGCCCCATATCTTGCCGCTCCCTCCATGGCTGCCAGGATAATCTCCTTGGTAACACAAGGTCTGGCGCCATCATGAATCAATACATCATGGCAGCCCGCCGCGGCCTTTAGTCCTTCGTAGACAGAATCATACCTCTCCCGGCCTCCCCGGACAATGGCCGCCACTTTGGTAAATCCCCAGGCCTCTACGATCTCCTTCCTGCAGTACTCCTCTTCGCCTGCTCCTGTAACCAAAATGATCTCATCCACAGGACTATGTTCAAAAGCCTCTAAAGTATGGCACAAAAGAGGGCGGCCGCACAGAGTAAGATACTGTTTTAGCGTGGAACTTCCCATTCTGCTGCCCTTCCCTGCCGCCAGGACAATGGCCGTCACACGGCGTGCCCCAGTTCCTTCCGCCCTGTTGGCTCCCGATGTACCTGCCTTGATTTCTGCGCCTGTCATTATCTCTCCCCCAATTTTAACCCTGGAACTGCATTAAGATCCCAGCCGCTTCTGGCGCCGTTCATATACTCGTAATATCCGGCAGCCCCAATCATGGCAGCATTGTCCGTACAGTAGACAGGCGAAGGATAATAGAATGTTACCCCTGCCTTTTTACAGGCTTTTTTCATGGCTTCCCTTAAAGCGGAGTTGGAAGCAACGCCTCCGGCAATGGCTACCTTCTCGTATCCCAGTTCCTTTGCCGCCTCCATGGTATGGCTTACAAGCACGTCTACCACTGCATGTTGGAATGAAGCGGCAATATCCGGCACACGGATCTCCTGGCCCAGCATACCGGCATGATTGATATAGTTGAGCACTGCTGATTTGAGACCGCTGAAGCTGAAATCATAGGGCGCTCCCTCCACCTTGGCCCTGGGAAAACGGATGGCTTCCGGGTTCCCTTCCTTTGCCGCCTTATCCACCTTAGGTCCGCCCGGATAGCCCAGGCCGATAGCTCTTGCCACCTTGTCAAAAGCCTCTCCGGCAGCATCGTCCCTGGTTCTTCCCAGAATCTCAAACTCCCCATAGTCCTTCACCACCACCAGATGGGTATGGCCTCCGGATACAATGAGGCATAAAAAAGGAGGTTCCAAATCGGGATGCTCAATAAAATTGGCAGACACATGGCCTTCAATATGGTGTACGCCCACCAGAGGCTTTCCTGCCCCATAGGCAATGGCCTTGGCTTCCGCCACCCCCACCAGCAGCGCTCCCACCAGACCAGGGCCGTAGGTGACGGCAACGGCAGTCATCTCTTCCAGCGTCATATGGGCCTCATCTAAGGCCGCCTGGATTACCTGATCGATTTTCTCAATATGTTTTCTGGAAGCGATCTCCGGAACCACGCCTCCATATAATGTATGAAGGGCAATCTGGGACGAGATTACATTGGACAGCACCTGCCGCCCGTTCTTCACCACTGCCGCCGCAGTCTCATCGCAGGAACTTTCAATGGCAAGAATATATACATTTTCCTCTGTTCTGCTTTTTTCCATCTCTCAATCCTCATCAAATTCCAGTTCTGCTGTTCTCTGATCCTTTGCGGCAATAGCCCCGGGGAAAATCTCCCTGACCTTGTCCATATACTCCTCCGGTCTTGTGAGGGACGGACTGTAATGAGTCAGCCACATAGCCTTGGGCTGTGCCTCCTTGGCCAGCCTGGCAGCCTCATAAAAAGTCATATGCTTGTACTCTCTTGCCTTGGCCTCTTTTCCTTCTTCTCCGTACATTCCCTCACAGATAAACAGATCGGCGTGCTTTGCATACTCTGCAATGACCGGAACCGGCCTGGTATCCGTACAGTACACTACTTTAAGCCCCTTGCGGGCCGGGCCCAGAACCATATCCGGGGTGTAGGTGACGCCCTGTACCTCTATGGTCTCCCCCTTCTGAAGGCGGTTCCACATTTTCACGGGAATTCCCTGGGCCTTTGCTCTCTCCACATCAAACCGTCCTGTTCTTGGAATGGAAATGGCATAACCGTAGCATACTACATTGTGATTCACCCGGTAAGCATGGATCTCATAAGGTCCGTGCTGCAGATGTTCCCTGGCTTCCGTCAGCTCCACAAACCGCAGCTCAAAAGGCAGTTCCGGCGCAATCATACGCAGGGCAGACACTACCCGTTCCAACCCCCTCGGCCCTACCAGCGTCAGAGGCTCCGTCCGTTCCGCATTCCCCATAGTCAGCAGAAGCCCCGGAAGGCCGCTGATATGATCCGCATGATAATGGGTAAAGCAAATAATATCAATGGGCTTGGGGCTCCAGCCTTTTTCTTTTAAGGCAATTTGTGTCCCTTCCCCACAGTCGATCAACAGGCTGCTGCCATCACAGCGGGCCATCATGGATGTAAGCCACCGATAAGGCAGCGGCATCATACCCCCTGTTCCAAGCAGGCAAATATCCAGCATAATAAAGTCTCCATTCTTCTATCAATATTGTCAGAGTAAGGCCTCAAGGGCCTTCTTCCACTTTATCCTATCAGATATCGCCTGAAATATCAAATCAAAACTATAAAAATTCCCTTGTTTCTTCCACCTGTACCGGAATACGGAACCCCCTCAGCAGCTCGTCATAGCACTCCTCGCACAGATCAAATCTGTGAATCTCCCCATCCTTTTCCGAAAAATAATCCCATGTATGCTGAACCTGAAGACCCCCTTCCCGCACAATACCATCCTTGACTGCCAGTTTTTTTCCGCAGCTGTTGCAGATTACGGTTTCCAGTTCCCCATTACTTTTGTATTTTCTCATCTCATTCTCACCTTTCTTGTTTGGTACATTTCCCTAAGAACTCAAAGTCTGCCCTGCTTTGGGGCGCACCCTCCGCCATTTACAACAAAAGGGCTACCCACAGTCTTAGTGGATACCCCTCCATTATAAAGGTTTCTTCCTTTGTTTTTAAGTGGTAAATGTTTCATATCCCACGGCGCCACATGATGATGGCGTCTTCCACAGGCTTTCTGTAATAGCCTCTGCGCAGGGCTTCCTTCACGAAACCGCAGGATTCATATAACTTTATGGCCTTTTCATTGCCCGCCCGGACCTCCAGCGTCAGATTAGCAACGCCCTTTCCTTTGACATATTCTTCCATGGCTTCCATAAGTTTTCTGCCGAGGCCCATGCCCCGGAACCGGGGATGAACCGCGATTCTCTCAATTTCTCCCTCTTCTTCAAAATAACGGAAGCAAATATAGCCCGCTGCCTCCTGCTCCTGCTCACAGATAAGAAACCGGTCAAGGCCCTTTGTGAATCCATCCTTTATCATATCCCGGGACCATGGAAGAGAAAACGACATTCTCTCCAAGTCCGCCACTGCCTCTAAGTCCGTTTCATCCATCCACCTGACCATACTGTTCCTCTCTCTCCCGTTCTGCTTGGGATTTGCGCAGATAGTCAGGTGCAAACAAAGCCCCTTCCACGATCCGGCCTTTTTTATAATATTCCATACCCAGAGCCGCCACCGAAGCCCCTCTCTGACGGTTTAAGGAGGCCGGGGCAAACTCAAAGGGCACCTTTATCTCCTCTTTAATAAGACCTTCATAGGCTCCGATTCCGTCTCCCAAGAAGATCACGTCCTCCCCTGTCTGATTGAGGAGAACCGCCAGCTCTCCCATATCCATAGGGCACTGATCCTTCACCACCTCAATGCCGCGGCGCACATGATACAGACCTGTGTAAACCTGATTCCTCCTGGCATCCATAATGGGACAGATCAAGGCGCTGCTGCCCCATAAGTTGTAGGCCATGGCCTCCAGGGTAGGCACATGAATCAAGGGCTTCTTTAAGGCAAAGCCCAGGCCTTTGGCTGTGGCGGAACCGATTCTGAGCCCTGTAAATGATCCTGGGCCTCCCGCCACGGCTATGGCGTCTATGGTGTTCAAATCCAGCTCCACCATGGACACCACCTCATGGATCATGGGAAGCAGAGTCTGGGAATGGGTCTTCTTAAAGTTCACCGTATATTCTGCTGTCAGGACATCGCCGGTAACCAATGCCACAGAAGCCACCAGGGATGAACTCTCGATTCCTAATATTCTTATCATGTCCGCCCTTCCTCCACCGTTATTCTCCGGTAATCAAACCCCCGCTCCAAGTCCTTCTCAATCCGTATCCACACTGCTTCCTTAGGAAGAATCTCTCGAATCAGGGATGGCCACTCCACGAGACAGACTCCCTCTCCGTAGAAGCAGTCCTCATATCCGATCTCCTCCATCTCCTCCACGTCCCCGATGCGGTATACATCAAAATGATAGAGAGGCATTCTCCCGTCTTCATACTGCTGGACAATGGTAAAGGTAGGGCTGTTTACGGGCCCTTGGACTCCAAGCCCCTTGGCAAACCCCTGGGTAAACACGGTTTTCCCCACTCCCAGCTCTCCCTCCAGGCAGTACACCATCCCCGGTCTGGCCTTAAGTCCCAGCTTCTCGCCCAGACAGAAGGTCTCCTCCAGCTTCTCTGTCTCATAAACCATCCCTACACCCTCTTAAGCCTTTCCTTAGGCAGAACTTCCCTTAAAAATCCGGCAAACTGCTCCTTACCTTCTCCCATAGCACGGTCAGGAAGAAGGTATGCATGGATCCGCCCCATGTACAGAATATATTCACCCTTGATGCCTGCCACCTTGCCCACCTGATCCCAAGTCACATCCATAGACTGATCTCCCTGAACCACCGAGAATCCTTCTCTATGAAAGGTCATGGTAACCGGCACCTTCAGCCGTTCGTTTTTTGCCTGCTTGGCCGCCTTTAAAAACAGAAGCCCCGGCTGCCACACGGAAAACATAAGGACACACATAAGCAAAAGCAGACGATAACCGGCACCGGTGCTGCCCCACTTAGTAATGAGAAGGTACAGGGAAGCCAGGGTAAACAGCACGTTAAAAATCCCCAAGTACCCTTTGTTGGCATGGTACATGGAAAATTTCCACAAATCTCCTGCCTCCACCTGGATCTGAAACTGAAATTCCTGATCCTTTGCCATGATTCCACCTACCCTTTCATCGTCAGCGCGATCCGCTTTTTAGCCAGATCCACACTGAGTACCTTCACTTCCACAATATCTCCTACGCTGACTACTTCCATAGGATGCTTGATAAACCTGTCCGTCATCTGGGAAATGTGCACCAGGCCGTCCTGATGTACCCCGATATCCACAAAGGCTCCGAAATCAATCACGTTTCTCACAGTGCCCTTCAGCACCATGCCCGGAGCCAGGTCCTTCATCTCCAGCACATCTGTGCGCAGAATAGGCCTGGGCATCTCCTCTCTCGGGTCTCTGGCCGGTTTTTCCAGCTCCTTCACAATATCTTTAAGGGTTATCTCGCCGATTCCCAGCTTTTCAGCCATTTTCCGGTAATCTCCCACTTTTTTTCCGATTCCCTTTAAGCCTCCTGCCTGAATCTCCCCCTTGGTATACCCCAGAGTGTCAAGAAGCATCTCCGCCGCCTTGTAGCTTTCCGGATGAACGCTGGTGCCATCGAGGGGATTGGTTCCCCCCTGGATCCTCATGAAGCCGGCACACTGCTCATAGGCCTTCGGACCAAGCTTGGCCACCTTTAAAAGCTGGTTTCTGCTTTTAAAGGCCCCGTTCTCCTCCCGGTAAGCCACGATATTCTTGGCCAGCGCTTTATTGATACCAGACACATACTCTAAGAGAGGGGCAGAAGCCGTATTTACATCCACTCCCACTTTATTTACGCAGTCCTCCACCACTCCCTGAAGGGCTTCCCCTAAGTGCTTCTGGTTCATGTCATGCTGATACTGCCCGACACCGATGGACTTGGGATCGATCTTTACCAGCTCCGCCAAAGGATCCTGAAGACGCCTTGCAATCGATGCCGCGCTTCTCTGTCCCACATCGAATTCAGGAAATTCCTCTGTAGCCAGCTTACTGGCAGAGTACACCGATGCCCCTGCCTCGTTGACAATGACGTACTGAACACGTTCAGGAATCTCTTTGAGAAGTTCCACAATCACCTGTTCCGACTCCCTGGAGGCCGTTCCGTTGCCTACGGATATCAGGGTAATATGATATTTTTTAATAAGCCTTTTCAAAACGCTCTTGGCCTCTTCCACCTTGTTCTGCGGAGCAGTGGGATAGATCACCACCGTATCCAGGACCTTTCCTGTCTCGTCCACCACGGCCAGCTTACACCCTGTGCGGAAAGCAGGATCCCAGCCAAGCACCACCTGGCCGGTAATGGGCGGCTGCATGAGAAGCTGTTCCAAATTCTTTCCGAACACCTTTATTGCCCCGTCTTCCGCCGTCTCCGTCATCTGGCTGCGGATCTCCCGCTCAATAGCCGGGCCGATAAGCCTTTTGTAACTATCCTCCACCACATTCTTTAAAACCGGAGTCGTGTAGGGGTTCTCCCGAATAATCACCTGGCTCTCCAAATACCTGAGAATCTCTTCCTCCGGCGCCGCCACCTTCACGGTGAGAAGTTTCTCCTTCTCTCCCCGGTTCAGTGCCAGAATCCGGTGTCCGGCTGCCTTTCTTATGGTTTCCTCATAGTTGTAATACATCTCATAGACGGATTCCGCCTTCTCGTCTTTGGCAGCGGACTGGAGGGCCCCCTCCTTCAATGTAAGGTTTCTGATATATGTGCGGTACTTTGCCTCGTCGGAGATTCGTTCTGCCAGAATATCTCCTGCCCCGGCTATGGCCTCCCAAGGAGAAGCCACCCCTTTCTCCTCCGACACATAAGATGCTGCTTCTTTCTCAAGAGGCTCTTTTATCATCTGCAACATAATGGTATCTGCCAGAGGCCCCAGTCCCTTTTCCTGGGCAATGGTCGCTCTGGTTCTCCGTTTCGGCCGGTAAGGGCGATACAGATCTTCTACTGCCACTAATGTGGAGGCCTCCAGAATCTGGCGTTCCAGCTCCGGTGTCAGCTTTTCCTGTTCCCGGATGGAAGCCAGAACCTGCTCCTTCTTCTCATCCAAGTTTCTCAGATAGCGAAGACGCTCGTCCAGATTTCTCAGAACCTCGTCATTGAGGGCGCCCGTAGCTTCCTTTCTATATCGGGCAATAAAGGGAATGGTATTTCCCTCGTCAATCAGTTTCACCGCCGCCTCCACCTGGCTGCGGCCAATCTTCAATTCTTCCTGTAATGCCTTTATAATGTCCATATGTTTCTGTTTCCTTTTTGATATTCAACAGTAATCTGTAATCCACATTATATAGCGAAACTTTCCCCACGTCTAGACAGTATTTGCTTTTCGTGCTACAATGTTGTTGTTTCGTTACTGTTCACACCCAATGTCAGTTAGTTAAGAATCTTGGAAATCGAATAAACAGTCTGAATACAGGAAAACGTGACATCCGGAAATGAATCCTGGAGCAAACGGCGTGGA
>JAAWHU010000022.1 GCA_022796015.1 Hungatella sp.
AGGAACTGCAGGAGTTTTATGAGAAGGAGATCGGGGACTACGGCACTTTTGTGGAGATGGAGGCCAGACAGCTTTTGTCCAATGAGGAGATCTATAAGAACAGCCGGATCTTTTATGAGGCCCTTTTCGGAAGAATGCCTTTTAAGATGGAACCCTTGAGCCTGGAATATCCCAAGCAGGTGAACGAGATCCGGATCATTTACCGCATGGGATTTAAGGACAGGAAGCTTTTGCTGGAAGCGGGGATTGAGGCGGCTTATGCCCTGATGCCCATAGTGAATAAAAAGAATATAACAGTGCCCTACCGATATAAGGGCTGGAACGGCAACCTGTACGATTCTTCCATCGCCTTCAGTGAGATCCGGTTTGTGGACCGGTTCCTGGAGGGGCTTGGATACTGGGAGACGGACGAGGAGTTTAAGAGAGCCTTTAACGCCGCCTTTGGGCTGGCGCTGAAATGTAAGGAGGACAGGGAGAGGACTCAGTTTGCAGATGGTTATGGCTCCGGGATCAACAGGAGCCGGGATCTGACGCCTATGAGGCCTTACTGGTTCTTAAAGGCGTACCATATGGGGATTATTTCCAAGGATATTCTGTACAAGGCAATGCTTCATTATTATCACAGGGCCACCTGTCTGCGGGCCATTACCCAGCTGGTGAAGGGGGAGTACACAAGGTCCGATAACAGGCAGCTGTGGAGAAAATTCTTTGGAGACCACATGGGCTTTCGGGTGTCCGAGGAAGGGGCGGCTCTTGTGGGGCCGGATACATGGTGCGGCAAGCTGGTTCAGGAGCTGTATGATTCCATTGTGCTGGTGTTTGTGGATATGGAGCTTCGCAGGGGAGAGGCCCAGACGCCTGTGTCGGCGGATATGATCGGAATTTCCTTTATACAGGGGATTGATTATCTGGTGAGAATCCTTATGGCGCTGGGGAAGGATCCCTTGAGCCGGGAGACCTATTATTCCTGGTATTATACTTCCAGAAATTCCAAGAAGGAGACCTTAAGCCTTTTGCTAAAGGCCTGTTATCCGGCTGAGGGGGATGACGGAAAGGCTTTAAAGAAGGCCCTTGAGGGCACCAGCATTAAGGCGGACCGGCTGGTGGAGGTGGCCATGTACGCGCCTCAGTGGATTGACGTGGTGCAGGAGTATTTAGGATGGAAGGGGCTAAAGAGCGGCTGTTATTATTTTATGGCTCACATGAACGAGCGGTTTGACGACCAGAAGAAGGCTATGATCGCCAAATATACGCCTCTGTCGGCGGAGGAACTGCAGGGCGGGGCCTTTGATATTGACTGGTTTCAGGAGTGCTATGGCCTGCTGGGGGAGAAGAATTTCAGCCTTCTCTACAAGGCGGCCAAATACATTTCCGATGGACAGAAGCATTCCAGGGCCAGGAAGTATGCAGATGCGGCTGCGGGGAAGGTGACCTTGGATGAACTGAAAAGGGAGATCAGCGCCAAAAGAAATAAGGATTTGCTTATGAGCTTTGGGTTGGTGCCCTTTGCCCCGGACCGGAAGAGGGACATGGTGGACCGGTATCAGTTTATCCAGAATTATGCCAAGGAGGCCAAAAAGTTCGGGGCCCAGAGAAGGGCCAGCGAGGGGAAGGCGGCGGAGATTGCCCTGGTAAATCTCAGCGTTCATGGAGGATTTGCCGATGTGACCAGGCTGACTCTCAACATGGAGACAGAGCTTGTGCGGGAGTTTGAGCCCTTTATGGAGTGGACGCCTGTGGAGGATGTGGAGGTGTGCCTTGAGATCAGTGAGGAGGGAAAGAGCAGCATCCTGTGCAGGAAAGGGGAAAAGCTCCTCAAATCTCTTCCGTCCAGGCTGGGGAAGAATCCCTATGTGCTGGAGGTGAAGGATGCCCACAAGAAGCTGAAGGACCAGTATGTCAGGGCCAAGAAGCTGATGGAGGAATCCATGGAGAGCGGGGACTGGTTTACGGCTGACGAGACTTTAGGGCTTCTCAGGAATCCTGTGGTGAAGGCGATTCTGGACCCCCTGGTGTTTGTATGCGAAAGGTGTATGGGCTTTGTGCATGTGAACAGGGCAGGGGATGGAGCAGAGGCCGACGATGTGCAGGGGTCAGGCTCCATAAAAGCTTCCCTGGACGGGACAGGAGAGACGCTGTGCCTTACATCCTGGGACGGTCAGATGATATCTCTGGAAAGCGGGGAACGGCTCCGCATCGCCCACCCCTTGGATCTCTACAAGGCAGGAACATGGCATGAGTATCAGAAGGTTCTGTTTGACCGTCAGCTCCGTCAGCCCTTTAAGCAGGTGTTCAGGGAACTGTATGTGAAGATGCCGGAGGAGCTGGGACTGAAATATTCCCGGATGTTTGCGGGCAATCAGATTCAGCCTCAGAAGACGGTGGGATGCCTAAAGAGCCGCCGATGGATTGCGGACTATGAGGAAGGGCTTCAAAAGATCTATTATAAAGAAAATATTATTGCCAGAATCTATGCCCTGGCGGACTGGTTTTCTCCCAGCGACGCGGAGGCCCCCACGCTGGAGTGGGTGGAGTTCTCTGACAGGAAGACCTTTATGCCTCTTACCATCGAGGAGGTACCGGATCTGATCTACAGCGAGGTTATGAGGGATGTGGATCTGGCGGTGAGCGTGGCTCACGCGGGAGGCGTGGATCCGGAGACCAGCCATTCTACCATCGAGATGCGAAGAGCCATTGTGGAGTTTAACCTGCCATTGTTTGGACTTAAGAATGTGACCTTAAAGGACAGCCATGCCCTGATTGCCGGAAGCCGGGCTCATTATTCGGTTCATTTGGGCAGCGGCGTGGTGCACCAGGAGGGCGGTGCCATGCTGCATATTCTTCCGGTACACAGCCAGAAGAGAGGGAAGCTCTTCCTTCCCTTTGTGGACGAGGATCCTAAGACTGCGGAGATCATGTCCAAGATCGTGCTGCTCTCTGAGGATAAGAAGATCAAGGATCCCACGATTTTAGATCAGATCCGGTGAGGGAAGAATGGGCTCTCCCATGACCATGACGGCAGGTGACGGCGGGCGCCGGTTCCTATTAGGAGGATTATCATGACAATGAAAGAGGCAATGAGAAGGAGACACACGGTTCGCAGATATACGGACGAACCGATTTCAGCCAATCTTATTAAGGAGTTAAGCGGAAGGATTGCTCAGAATAACAGGACCTACGGGCTGAATCTGACCTTGGTAACAGGCAACTGTGAGGGACTTGGCAGTATGGCCAGGGTGCTTCTTGCAAGGGGCGTGAACAATTATATCATCCTTGCAGGTCCTGACGCCTTGGATCTTGACGAGAGGCTGGGATACTGCGGAGCAGACATGATAATCTATGCTCAGACCCTGGGGTTAAATACCTGGTGGGTGGGAGGCATGTTCAGCAAAAAAGGGGCTCAGAGGAATCTGAGCGCCCTGTCTGTCAAGGTCAACGGAGTCATTGTCGTGGGCTTCGGAGCCACACAGGGAGTTCCTCACAAATCCAAAACCGCAGCCATGATCAGTCATTATGAAGGAAGGGCTCCCCAATGGTTTACAGATGGCGTGGAGGCGCTGCTGTATGCACCCACAGCTCTCAACAAACAGCCTTTTATGGTCAGAGGAAAGGGCAATCAGGTTTCTATTTCCTGCGGCAGCGGACATTTTGCGGGAATGGACTGCGGTATTGGCAAATATCATTTTGAGCTGGGAGCAGGGAAGGAATATTTCACCTGGGCATAGTTCTTGACGTCCTCAACAGGAAAGGATTATAATATTACCGTTATATACAGGGAACGAAGGCTTTGTTAAGGAGGCCGAAGGTAAGGGCTTAGACAGAAAGGAAGAGGAAATCATGAAAATAGCGGTTACTTATGAACATGGAAATGTATTTCAGCATTTTGGCCATACGGAACAGTTTAAGGTTTATAAGGTCACGGACGGGAAGGTAGAGGATTCTCAGGTGGTGAGCACAGAGGGCAGCGGTCACGGCGCCTTGGCCGGCCTGCTTTCTGCCCTGAATGTGGATACGCTGATCTGCGGAGGCATCGGCGGCGGCGCTCAGGCGGCTTTGGCCCAGGCAGGGATCCGCCTTTACGGCGGAGTAACCGGTAGTGCTGATGAGGCGGTGAATGCTCTGCTTGCAGGAGAACTTTCATTTAATCCGGCGGTTCGCTGCGATCACCATGAGCACCATGGGGAGGGGCATTCCTGCGGGGAGCATAGAAACGGCTGCGGGGGGCACGGCGGAGACTGCCGGTAAGAGGACGCCGGAGTATGGCGGTTTCCCAAAAGAACATTTGATTGCTGTACTGGCACATGATGAATCACTTCTCTGATTCGCCATGTGCCGGTACAATAACCAGGCTAAAGCAGATGATGGCTTTGACTTGACCCTTATAGGATGTTTTGATATACTGTACTTACAATTTCAGCAGATTTCTTATCTGCCGGTTGTCCGGAATTTCTATATTCCTGAGGCAGCGGTTCGCTGCAGAATTCACACATGGGTATTATGTTTATTCCCGCGAGCAACGAGCCAAGTAGGCATACTTGTATGCACATTTGGCGACTGCCGCGAGGGTCACAGACCCCGCTGCTCTGCAGCGTTGCAAGCTTGATACCTCGTTGCTTGCAGTGGGGTTGTTGACTCTTAATTTCACTTCCAGGAGGAATGTCTATGAAATCAAACAACTGCGGGATTTTCTCAAAAAAGGAACGTATTTTCGGCCCTGAGAAAAGCCGAAATCAGGTTATGGAGGAACCTAAAGCAGCTCCTTGGGTTTATGGGGAGTTCCAAAGGCTCTCAAGCAGGCTTCAAGAAGAATTTTTAGGATTTTGTATGGGGACGAAAGGGCTGGGGATTACTTATGATCCTGTGTTCAAGAGGATTTTTAACCCTGAATACAGGCCCGAAAGGCTGGAGGAGTTTTTAAGTCTTTGCCTGGGACAGAAGGTAAAGATTATCCGTACAGTTCCCAATGAGTCGGAACGTCTGACCGAGGAAGGTTCCTTATTGGTCATGGATATCCTGGTACAGCTGGCATCGGGAGTCCTGATAAATATTGAGATCCAGAGGATTGGATACCTGTTCCCGGGAGCCAGGTGCGCCTGCTACGGCAGTGACTTACTGATGCGCCAGTATTCTCAGGTGAGGGAGGAGAGAAGGAGGAGGGGACAGCGGTTTTCCTATCATGACATGAAGGATGTTTATATTATTGTGCTGATTCAGGAAAGCACACCGGAATTTCAGAAATTTCCCAATGACTATCTCCATTACATAAAACCAGAAAGCAGCACAGGGCTGGAGCTGGATATGCTGCAGAACTATCTCTTGATCCCTCTTGACATCTTCCGTCAAATCCTTCAAAATAGAGATAAGAGAAAGCCGGAGAATAAGCTGGAGGCGTGGCTTATGTTTATTAGCTCGAACAGGCCGGAAGATATTATGAGCCTGATAGAAGCGTATCCGGAGTTTGAGGAATTATATAAAGAAGTGTTTGAGTTTCGATATCAGAGGAGGGAGTTGATCGGTATGTATTCGGAAGCACTCCGTATTATGGATGCCAATATGGTGGAGTATATGGTAGAGCAGCAGAAGAAGGAGATGCAGAAACAGGAAAAGGAGATCCAGAAGCAGAAGGAGGAAATTCAGAAGCAGAAGAATAAGATCCAAAACCAAAAGGAAGAGATCCAAAACCAAAAGGAGGAAATCCAAAGGCTGAAGGCCCTGCTGGGACTGGAAGGACAATAGGCAGTGAGATGAGTTCAGTGAGATAAAATAAAAGACAGGCCCCCGACTTTGCAGAATGTATTTGCAGAGCCGGGGGTCTTTGTGGTTTGGCCGCCCTTTTAGATTTCTTGTTTTCCGTAAAACCTGCACTTTTTACTAAAAACAATTATAATAAAATATAAACAAGAATAAACAATAATAATTGCGGACGAAAGCTGAGAGAATATTCTGACCATATCTTACCTCCAAAGCCTGCTGCACCGGGCATTCCAGTGAGCCCAATAAGGCAGAACCCAGTCGGGGTTTATCCCTCCTGTGTTCCATGGTCTCATTTCCATGGTGCAAATGTCTTTTCCTGTAAGATATGGTCAGAATATTCAGGCAAGCTTTGAGTTTCGCAATGATCTATAAAAAATAATAAGCGGGAAGGAGAGGGACGCATGTTCATGGAGGAACGTCAAAAGGACATTGTAAGGAGGGTCAATGAGGAAGGGAGAATCATGGTATCGGAGATTCAGTCCCTGTACCAGGTATCTGCGGACTGTGCCAGAAGAGACCTGCGGGTGCTGGAGGGCAGGGGGCTGCTCCAGAGGACCCACGGGGGAGCGATTGCGGCGGATTCCAAGGGAATTTACCCGGAAGAAACCTACAACCCGGAAGATTTGCAGGAGATAAGAAAGGATTATCTGGCTGTAGCCAAAAAAGCCCTGGAATATGTGGGGAAGAGAGAAGTGATCTATATCACACCTTCCTCTGTGGGATATTACATGGCTTTGAACCTGCCGGAGCATCTGGAAGTAACAGTTCTCACCAACTCTGTGACCATTGCAGGGGTTCTGAGGAAGAAAGAAGGTACTTTTGTGATACTTTTGGGAGGGGAAATGTCCCGCCGGGGCCATTGTCATGACTATTACACGGTTCAGATGGTGAAAAATATTCGGATTGACAAAGCATTTTTATCCCATTCTGCCCTGTCCCTGGAATTTGGGGCTTCCATCCACAACAGCGCAGGCGTGGAGTTTGGAAGGGCAGTCATGGAGAACAGTACTATGAATATCGGGTTATACCCCTCTGCCAAAATAGGAAAAAACTCCATTCATTCGGTATGTAAGATGGAAGATTATGATCTGTTGATTACCGACAGTAATGTGTCTGAGGATTTCATGATGCAGGTAAGGGATCTGGGGATAAGGTGTGAGACAGCAGCATTGAGGGAGGTGTAGGATGTACTGTATTTTAGTTGCCGGGATTCCGGCTTCCGGGAAGAGCACTATGGCAGAATTTTTGGCAGAGCGGCTGGGGATTCCGGCTCTTTCAAAGGACAAAATCAAGGAACTGATGTATGATTCCATCGGATTTCAGTCAAGGGAAGAAAAGGTCAGACTGGGCATTGCCAGCATGAACATTATGTATTATATGGCTGAACAGATGATGAAGTGCGGCCAGCCGTTTATCCCCCTTGAAAGCTTCGTGAGCGGGATAACCAGGAGAGGAATGGACCGGTTTGCGGTGGAGGGCCCTCGTATTGTTCTGGACACTACGGATTTTGAAAAAGTGGACATGGATGGACTGCTGCAGGACATAAAAAGGTTGCTTTAAAACCATATAACGTTAAACTATAAAACTTTAACGTAAAAAAGGATTGACAATCCCCCATATCTATATTATCATTAACCGGAAAAGAGAAATTTACATAGGAAATGCCGTATAGTTCTTACAAAAAGAGAAAGAGGGATATGGATATGGAAAAAAAGGGCAGAGCGCCTAAATTTGCGGAAGCGCTCGTGGTATTTGTATTGATTATTACAGTGATTATCATTACTCTGAATTATAAGGTGGGTATGCAGACACCTATGATTCTGGGCTGTATGATCTCAGTAGCATTTGCCATGTATCTGGGATATCCCTGGAAGGAAATTGAGAAGGGAATCTTAGATGGCATGACCTCTGCCCTGCCTGCAGTCCCCATCCTCATGCTGGTGGGAATGTTAGTGGGAATCTGGATTCTGGGCGGAACCATTCCTTCCATTATTTATTACGGGTTAAAATATATTACGCCGGGCTTTCTTGTTCCTCTGACCTTTATTATGTGCGCCGTTACTTCTGTTGCTACGGGGACTTCCTTTGGTTCCATTGCAACGGTCGGTCTGGCATTTTTCGGTGTGGGAATTGCCATGGGGGTGCCGGCCGGGCTTATGGCCGGGGCAGTGGCGTCAGGTGCTTTCTTTGGCGACAAGATGTCCCCCATGTCGGATACTACCAATGTGGCTCCCGCTGTCAGCGGCTGTACGCTGTATGAACACATCGGCTCCATGATCTGGACCACAGCTCCGGCTACGGTGATCTGCCTTGTATTATACGGGATTTTAGGCGCCCGTTTTGGAAAAGGGACCGTTGACCTGAGCAATATTACTCTCATTATGGAAACCCTGGAAGAACACTTTACCATCAGTATGGTAACCTTGATTCTGCCGGTTCTTGTTATCGGTATGTCGGTTTTTAAAGTGCCTTCTTACAAAAGCCTTGGAATCGGCGTGATTCTAAGCGGTGTCTTGGCAATGATTATGCAGGGAGTTGACTTTAAGTCTGTAGTTGCAGTTACCATGCAGGGTTTTAAGTCTGACACAGGAGTCGCACAGGTGGATACCATCCTTACCCGCGGCGGGATCAACATGATGGCAGGCACTATCACCATGCTTCTTGCGGCAACGGCTATGGGAGGCGTTCTGGAGAAATGTGAGGTTTTAAAAACCATCATTAACAAGCTGATGAATTGGATTAAGGGGTATACGGGGCTGATTCTTGTTACCATGGTGGGGACGGCGGCCACAGCGGCAGCTTCCGGCAATATGGTATTGACGCTGATTCTTCCGGGCAAGACCTTTTCGCCGGCATATGAGAAGATGAATATCCACGGAAAGGTTCTTTCAAGAACCATGGAGGATATCGGAACCCTGGGACTTGTGCTGATTCCATGGACCAATCCGGCCATTTATCTCATGAGTACTCTGGGAGTGGATACAAGCTATATACCTTACACCTTCTTAAGCCTGACGGTACCGGTGATTGCCCTTATCTTTGCGGTTACGGGCATTGGAGTCTGGGATCGGGAGGGGAATCCGGTTAAAAGAAGATAGCTTCGAGATGAGCAGCGTATTTCATAAGGGGGTAAAACCGCTGTGGAATACGCTGTTTTATCTATGATTCCTATTAGGCATTTGCGAAACTCAAAACTTAGCCGACTATTCTGACCATATATGACAGGAAAAGACATTTGCACCATGAAAATGAGACCATAGAACATAGGAGGGATGCCCCCGACTGGGTTCTGTTTTACTGGGCTCATTGGAATGCTTGGTGCAGCAGGCTTTGGATGTCATATGTGGTCAGAATAGTCTCCTGGCTTTGCATTTCGCAATTACCTAATGATTCCTATGCCGGAAAGGAGAAGAGATTTGAATACAGGGATTGCTATTATAGGAAACGGCTGTGCTTCCCAAGGGGCTGTGGAGGCGGTGCGGCAGTCTGGAATTAAGGTTCCCATGGATATATTTTCGGACAGCAGTCTGCCTGCTTATAATCCCATGCTTACTACCTATTATCTGGAGGGGAAGATTTCCTATGAGGAGCTTTTCCTGCCGCCGCCTGCCTGGCTCGACGAGTCCATAAACATTCACCTGAATACACCGGTTGTCAGGCTGGAACCGGATAAAAAGATATTGTGGGATGGGAAAGGGAGCCTGTGGCATTATGAGTGCTGTCTCGTGGCTTCCGGCGGGTCTCCTGTTGTTCCTTCTATAGAGGGAATCCGGGAGGAAGGGGTCTTTGTCGTCAGGACAGCGGAAGATGCATGGAATATCAAAGCCTATATGGAGAGCCACAGGGTTCGGTCTGCCTTGGTAATCGGGGCTTCCATGGTGGGAATCAAGGTGGTCGAATATCTGATGCAGGAGGGGCTTTCCTGCTGTCTGGCCGATGGAGGGGCGGGGATATTCCCATTGTCTGCCCATAGGAATTGTCAGGCGCTCATAGAAGAGAATCTGAAAAGAAAGGGACTGAAGCTGCGTTTTGGAGGAAGGATCGCAGGGATCAGGCGCCAGGGAGAGGGACTTGAGGCATTCTTTTCAGATTGCAGGGCATGGGGAGCCGGCGGGGATGATAAGCCGGCAGAAGCCGGCCAGCCGGTGATGGCAGATGTGATTTTCTTATGTATCGGTGTAAGGCCCAATCTGTCCTTTTTGCCTCCCGGAAAAGTGGCTGTGAAGGGCGGAGTCCTTGTGGATGATGGGATGGGGACCAGCTGTAAGGATCTGTACGCCGCCGGAGACTGTGCGGCCGGCCGGGATGTGTTTTATGGTGATAACCGGGTGATCGGCCTCTTAGCCAATGCAAGGCATCAAGGAAGAACGGCAGGGCGGAATATGGCGGAACGGATTCTGAGAGGCAGTCAGAAGCCCGGGCCTGCAGATGGGCCAGAGGAAGGGTATAAGGAAACCTGCTGGGGAAGCACGGCCCACAATATTACCTGCTTCTGCGGCATGGATTTTGTGAGTATGGGCGATCCCTTCGCAGAGGGCCAGGTGTTTGAACGATATCGAAGAGATGGCGGTTATATTCGTGCAGTGTGGGAAGGAAGCCGCCTTCTGTCTGTGAATCTTCTGAACTGCAAGGAGCTTGCGGGGGTATTCAGGCAGTTGTTTTTTAGAAACAGCGGATATTCCAGGGATTTAAAGGGAGGCTTTCTGGATTATGGGGAATTTTCAGACTGGTTAATCAAAAAATATATGAATGAGTGAGAACAATGATGAATGCTGCTAAGGGAAAAATTCCAGGCCCCCAAGGGGGAATTGAGATAAAGAAAACCATCTGCTCCATCTGCAATCCGGACTCCCACTGCGGGGTCGATGCCTATGTGAAGGATGGAAAGATCATAAAAGTGGAGGGTACCAGGGCCAACCCCCATTCCGGCGGAATCCTATGCCCCAAGGGGGCGGCCCAGCGCCAGTATGTGTACAATAAAGACCGTCTTATGTACCCCATGAGACGGGTGGGGGAAAGGGGGAGCGGCGAGTTTGAGCGGATCAGCTGGGAGGAAGCCTATGAGATCATAGGAGAAAGGCTGAAGGGATACAAGGACAAGGATGGAGCCCAGTCAGTCTGTTTCTTTTCCGGCTTTGCCAAATGGTATCGTATGGGGCTTATGCGCCTGGCCTCTGCCTTCGGAACACCTAATTACGGGACAGAGTCCAGCACCTGCTTTCGGGCGACTCAGCTTTGCTGGAAGCTGGTGTTTGGAGCCGGAACCCAGCCGGATTTTGAGAACGCCGGACTTTTAGTTCTCTGGAGCAAGAACCCTGCCTATTCCCAGTTTTACCAGTCTCGCCTTATTTTTGACCGTCTGGAACAGGGCATGAAGATGATTGTTGTGGATCCCAGGAATACGCCTATGACGGAAAAGGCGGACATTCATTTAAAATTAAGACCGGGAACAGACGGGGCCCTGGCTTTGTCCATAGCCCATGTGATGATACGGGATCAGCTCTATGACAGGGAATTCGTGGAACAGTATACCTGGGGCTTTGAGGAGTACAAGGACTATGTGAGAGAATTTACTCCCCAAAGAGGGGAAGCTTTGACAGGCGTTCCCGCAGAGCTTATTGTGAAGGCGGCCCATATGTACGCCTCCGTAAAACCGGCGGCCATGATGGTAAGCGCCTCGCCTGTGGTACATCATGTAAACGGTGTGCAGAATTACAGGGCAGTGATGATGCTCATCGGGCTTACTGGGAATTTTGACATAAAAGGAGGCAACGTAGTCACCCCTTACGGGTACTGCTATTCTTCCTCTTTTGTGAAAACCAATGAGCGGACCTTTGAAGGGGAGCGGTATGATGGGATAAAGGGAATTGGGGAGGAGGAATTTCCCGTCTGGTTCCGGCTGATCCGAGATGAGGTGCAGGCAGTGCGGATTCCCGATTATGTGCTGAAAAGAGAGCCATACGGCCTCAATGCCATCGTAGGCTTCGGCCTGAACCACAGGATGTGGCCGGATTCCAATTATATGCTGGAGGCCCTTAAAAAGGTGGGCTTTTTCGTCAATACGGAGCTTTTTATGACTCCCACCTGCCGGTACGCAGACCTTCTTCTTCCGGCCTGCTCTTCCATGGAACGGAGGGAGATCAAGGTGTACAATGAAAATTATCTCATATGCTCCGAGGCAGCCATAGAACCTTTGGGTGAGAGCAGGAATGATATGGAGATCATCCTGGAGCTGGCCAAGGTCCTTGGCCTTGATGATGAGATGCTTGGTATGACCTATGATGAGTGTATGGATTTTCTCCTAAGGCCTGCCGGCGTCAGTCTTGAGGAGCTTAAAAAACACCGGGAGGGAATGTATGCGCCGGTGATTTGTCCCCATGAGGAGCAGGCATACAAGAAGAAGGGCTTCCGCACTCCAAGCGGGAAGATGGAATTTTTCTCTCAGGTTCTTTCTGATTATAAGGGGCGGGAGGGATATGATCCGCTCCCTGTTTACCGTACCCCCTATGAGGTATACCCTCATCTTTCGCCGGCAGAATATCCTTTGATTCTCTCGTCGGGGTGCCGGAAACCTCAGCTTGTCCACACCCGCTGTTACCGTATGCCCTGGCTTACAGGCCTTGAGGATACTTCACTGGCAGACATCCACCCGGAAGACGCAGGCGGCCTTGGTCTGGCTCAGGGAGATGAGATTAGGATTTCCACGCCTAAGGGAAGTCTGGAGGCTCATGCCAATATTACCCGTGCGGGCCAGAAGGGCGTGGTGTTTTTGTATCATGGGGATCCTCAGAGAGATCCCAATGAGCTGATGGATAAGGATTATCTGGATCCCATCTCCGGTTTCCCGGGATATAAGAGTTTTGTGTGCAGAGTGGAGAAGAAAGGGGAGGAGAGCTATGAGTGAGGGGCGCCGCGTCAATCTTAATCAAGACCGCTGTACCGGGTGTTATGCCTGTGCCGTGGCTTGTATGGACCAGCACTTTGATCTTGATGAGGACTATGTCTGCCTTCGCTATGTGCTTCATATGGAGAGGGAAAATGAGGACGGAATCCGGTTTGCCTCCGTAGGCTGTATGCACTGTGAGGATGCGCCCTGTGTCTTTGCCTGCCCTACGGGAGCCGTCTTCCGGGATGAGGAGACAGGCCTTGTGGTTGTGGAACAGTCCAGGTGTATCGGGTGTCACAGCTGTCTTTTGGCCTGCCCCTACGGGGCTCCCAGATTCGGTAAGAACAATAAGATGGTGAAATGCGACGGATGCATCCACAGGGTGAAGGCAGGGCTTCTGCCTGCCTGCGCGGCGGCATGTCCCACACGGGCCTTAAGCTTTACTACGGATGAGGAACTTGCCAAGAGTCGGCTGATCAAAAGATTTTAAAACGAAATAGGATTTCTCTGTGTCTTCTTCCGGCCGCTGTCAAGCTCACGGTAAATTTTCCTCAAAACATATTGACGTCCCCCCAAAAACCCTGTATGATGTTTCATAAGTAATACTTTATTAATAAGATAAAATTATAAGTATAACTTATTAATAACATTACCTCTGATAATAAAAAGATACCAGATAAAAAGAAAAGGAGAACAGCTATGGCAAAAGTTGGAATCGTGATGGGCAGTGATTCGGATATGCCTGTTATGGCGCAGGCGGCAGATATCCTGGAGAAATTGGGGGTTGACTATGAGATGACTGTGATCTCCGCCCACAGGGAGCCGGATATCTTTTTCCAGTATGCAAAATCTTTAGAGGAAAAAGGGGTGAAGGTGGTGATCGCCGGGGCAGGGAAGGCGGCTCATCTGCCGGGCATGTGTGCGGCTCTGTTTCCCATGCCGGTTATCGGTATTCCCATGAAGACCTCTGACCTTGGCGGTGTGGATTCTCTCTATTCCATAGTACAGATGCCTTCAGGTATTCCCGTGGCCACCGTGGCCATAGGCGGAGGAACCAATGCGGGGATTCTGGCGGCCAAGATTCTGGCAACCTCAGATGACCAGCTTCTTGAACGCCTGAAGCATTATTCGGAATCTTTGAAAAATGATGTGGTGAAGAAAGCCGAGAGGCTTGATGAGATAGGATATAAAGAGTATCTGGCACAGATGAAAAAATAACCTGGAGGGTGAGAACATGGATTACAAGAAAGCCGGAGTGGATATTGAAGCTGGTTATAAGTCAGTGGAACTGATGAAAAAGCATGTGGCAGAGACCATGAGGCCGGAAGTGTTAGGGGGCCTTGGCGGATTTTCCGGGGCTTTTTCCCTCTCTAAGATCAAGGAGATGGAAGAGCCGGTTCTGCTGTCAGGAACCGATGGCTGCGGCACCAAGGTAAAGCTGGCGATTATTATGGATAAGCATGATACCATCGGCATTGACGCCGTGGCTATGTGCGTCAACGACATCGCCTGTGCCGGAGGAGAGCCCTTATTTTTCCTGGACTATATTGCCTGCGGCAAGAATGTGCCGGAGAAGATTGCCCATATTGTGAAAGGCGTGGCAGCAGGCTGCATTCAGTCTGAGGCGGCTCTGATCGGCGGGGAGACCGCAGAGCATCCCGGGCTCATGCCTGAGGAGGATTATGACCTGGCAGGATTTGCCGTAGGCCTATGCGACAGGAAGGACATGATCACCGGGGAGGATTTGAAGAAAGGCGATGTGCTCATCGGCCTGGCTTCTTCCGGAGTCCACAGCAACGGCTTCTCCCTGGTGAGGAAGGTATTTGAGAAGGAGCTGACCAAAGAGGGGCTGGATACATACTATGAGGAACTGGGAAAGACTTTGGGGGAAGCTCTTTTAGCCCCCACCAGGATCTATGTGAAGGCCTTAAAGTCCGTGAAGAACAGCGGAGTAAGGGTGAAGGCCTGCAGCCACATTACAGGCGGAGGTTTCTATGAGAATGTTCCCCGGATGCTGAAGGAGGGCACCAGGGCGGTGATCAGAAAGGACAGCTATGAGATTCCGGCTATTTTTCCCCTGCTTGCCAAGAAGGGGGACATTGCCCAGGAGATGATGTACAACACCTTTAACATGGGAATCGGCATGATGGTGGCAGTGGATCAGGCGGATGTGGAAAAGACCATGGAGGCGGTGAAGGCAGCTGGAGAGACTCCCTATATCATCGGTTCCATAGAAGAGGGAGAAAAGGGAGTGACCTTATGCTGAGAGTAGGAGTTATGGTATCAGGAGGCGGAACCAATCTTCAGGCCATCTTAGATGCCATAGACAGCGGAACCCTCAGGAATGCGGAGATCGCAGTAGTCATCAGCAACAACCCGGGGGCATATGCCTTAGAGAGGGCAAGGAATCACGGCATTGAAGGCTTATGCATTTCCCCAAAATCCTTTGATACCAGGGACGCCTTCCATGAAGCCCTTCTGGCAAAGGTGGATGAGTACAGCCTGGATCTCATTGTGCTGGCAGGATTCCTGGTAACCATCCCTGCCGCCATGATTCAGAAGTACAAAAACAGGATCATCAATGTCCATCCCTCTCTCATCCCCTCCTTCTGCGGAGTGGGATATTACGGCTTAAAGGTTCATGAGGCAGCCTTAAAAAGAGGGGTAAAGCTGACAGGCGCTACCGTGCATTTTGTAGATGAGGGCGTGGATTCCGGCCCCATTATCCTTCAAAAGGCAGTGGAGGTACTGCCCCAGGATACGCCGGAGCTTTTGCAGAGACGTGTTATGGAACAGGCAGAGTGGCAGATTTTGCCTAAGGCCATTGATATGATCGCAAACGAAAAAATGTAAGAGTGAGAAGCCTGAAAAGGTGTAGAGCCCTTTGAACTCGAGAGAGGAGGCTTTACACCTTTTAACTACTGCTGACTGTGAAGTTTACTGCTGATTGTTTAAAGGAGGTTTTTGATATAACTTACGGTTAATCTCCTTTTTTAAAATTTCAATCTCTTCCTTTACAGCTTTGAGATCTCCTTTTTGTACTTGCCGTTCGATGCGTTCGACTGCTGAAAGTTGATCAAGGAGATAACCATTGTACTCTTTTTCGGTTGTCGGCATATTCTCACCACCTTTTTATAGCTGGGTTACAGTATGATTACAATTATATTATAACGATTTAAGAAGAAAGTGTAAAGGCTTTATTGAACACAAAAAGGTTAAAGGAGGCACATATGAAGGTATTAATTGTAGGAGGCGGCGGCAGGGAGCATGCCATCGCATGGAAGGCGGCACAGAGTAAAAAAGTGGATAAGCTGTACTGCGCGCCAGGCAATGCAGGGATTGCAGAGGCGGCGGAATGTGTGGACATCGGAGTCATGGATTTTGATAAGCTTATAGCATTTGCAAAAGAAAAAGAGATTGACTTGACGGTTGTGGCTCCTGACGACCCTTTAGCAGCAGGCGCCGTAGATGCTTTTGAGGCGGCAGGGCTTAGGGTTTTCGGGCCCAGAAAAAATGCGGCCATTATAGAGGGATCCAAAGCATTTTCCAAGGATTTGATGAAAAAATACAATATTCCCACTGCGGCTTACGAGACATTTGACTCTCCAAAGGCCGCCCTTTCCTATGTGGAGACAGCAGATATGCCGATTGTACTGAAAGCCGATGGCCTGGCTTTGGGAAAGGGAGTTTTGATCTGTCAGACCAGGGAGGAAGCAAAAGAGGGAGTAAAGACCTTAATGTTGGACAAACAGTTCGGTTCTGCAGGGGACCGGATTGTGGTGGAAGAGTTTTTGACGGGCCGGGAGGTGTCGGTGCTGTCCTTTGTGGATGGAAGGACCGTAAAGGTCATGACCTCCGCCCAGGATCACAAGCGGGCCGGGGATGGAGACAAAGGCCTTAACACAGGCGGCATGGGAACCTTTTCTCCCAGCCCGTTCTACACCAAGGAAATAGACGAGTTCTGCCAAAAGAATATTTTTCAGCCTACGGTGGATGCCATGAGGGCGGAGGGAAGAGAGTTTAAGGGAATCATCTTCTTCGGGCTCATGCTGACTCCAAAAGGGCCCAAGGTGTTGGAGTACAATGCCAGATTCGGGGATCCGGAGACTCAGGTGGTGCTGCCCAGGATGAAGAATGACATAATAGATCTCTTTGAGGCATGTATTGACCAGACATTAGACCAGGTGGAGCTGGAATTTGAGGACAATGCCGCAGTCTGTGTGGTGCTGGCATCAGAGGGGTACCCGGAGCATTATGAGAAGGGATACGTGATTTCAGGCCTTGAGAAATTTAAGGAAAATCCGGGGTATTATGTGTTCCATGCAGGCAGCAAATGGAATGAGAAGGGGCAGATGGTGACAAACGGCGGAAGAGTCCTGGGAGTTACGGCTGTGGGGAAAGACTTAAAGGAGGCCAGGGCCAATGCCTACAAGGCTGCGGACTGGGTGGAGTTTGGCAATAAATATATGCGCCATGACATCGGAAAAGCCATTGACGAGGTATAAGGGCTGCAGGGACAGTACACTAGGAAGGCAGCAGCCAGGGAAGGAGTATTCATCTATGACAGTCAATGGTTCGGCAAGGCTCATACAGCAGATAAAGGAATTCAAACCATGGAATGAACAGGAACAAAAGGACAGGGAGGTGATCCTGTCATGCCTGGACAGCCAGCCCGGCATTTTCCTGCGCACCAATCTCACAGGCCACATGTCGGCTTCCGCCTGGGTGGTGAACAAAGACCATGACAAGGTTCTCATGGCCTATCACAACATCTATGATTCCTGGTCCTGGCTGGGAGGCCACGCGGACGGGGAGACCGACCTTTTGACGGTGGCCTTGAAGGAGGTGAGGGAGGAGAGTGGGATTGAACATGTACAGCCTCTGGCAGAAGATATTTTTTCCCTGGAGGTTCTCACAGTGGATGGCCATGAGAAACGGGGAGAATATGTGCCCAGCCACCTGCATCTGAATGTGACCTATCTTTTGGAGGCAGATGACACGGAGCCTCTGAAGGTGAAGGCGGACGAGAACAGCGGCGTGGCCTGGTTTGGCCTTTCGGAGGCGGTAAAGGCCTCGGCGGAACCTTGGTTCAGGCAGAGGATCTATGGAAAGCTTAACCAAAAGCTCAAGGAAAAGCTGGAAATAGCCATTGCAAAATAGAAGGACTTGGTATATACTAGACCGTGTCTTTATACATGAGAGAAGGAAAAGAAATATTAAGAGAAAAGGATGGAATGAAACATGGCATTATTGGAGACATGGCGGAATTTAGCCTATGGAGATGGCCTGAATGATAAAGAGAGAGAGAAACTCTGGTCCGGATATTTTGCCATCGAGAAGGGGATCTATGAGAAGCTTTTAGCTGACCCGGCTCAGGTGGTTGAGGGCAGTGTGAAGGAGCTGGCGCAAAAGTATGACACAGAGCTTTTGATCATGACCGGTTTTCTGGATGGAATCAATGACAGCTTAAAGGGATACCAGAACCCCATCGACACCATGGAGGAGGATACTGTGGTGAAGATCGAGATCGACCCGGAGAAGCTGTACTACAATATGGTTGAGGCCAAGGCCGACTGGCTTTACAACCTTCCCATGTGGGATGAGATCCTGACTCAGGAGAAGCGCAAGGAACTCTATAAGACTCAGAAGGCATCGGGAACTGTTGTGAAGGGGCCAAAGGTGGGCAGAAACGATCCCTGTCCCTGCGGCAGCGGATTAAAGTATAAGAAGTGCTGCGGCAAGAATCAGTGAAGCCGTAATCATATAAAAGCAGAGACATCACCTGGATGGCCTCTGCTTTTTTTACAGGAGAGGGCAAAGTGGAGGCATATACAAGTTTTGCAGAAGTTTATGATGCATTTATGGATAATATCCCATATGAAGACTGGGCCCGGTATGTGGGAGGGCTTCTGAGGGAATACGGCATCAGGGATGGCCTGGTGCTGGAGCTGGGATGCGGGACAGGGAGTATGACAGAGCTTTTGGCAGGGGCGGGATATGACATGATCGGCGTGGACAATTCCCTGGAAATGCTTCAGATCGCCATAGAGAAGCGGGAGGAATCCGGCCATGAGATCCTCTACCTCTGCCAGGATATGAGGGAGTTTGAGCTGTACGGAACCGTGAGGGCTGTGGTGTCGGTCTGTGATTCCATGAATTATATTACCCAATACCAGGATTTGGTTCAGGTATTCGGCCTTGTCAATAATTATCTGGATCCCGGCGGAATCTTTATTTTTGACTTAAACACGGAATATAAATACCGGGAGATTTTAGGAGACAGCACGGTTGCAGAGAGCCGTGAGGATTCTGCCTTTATCTGGGAGAATGCTTTTGATGAAGAGTCAGGGATCAACCAGTACGACTTAACCTTGTTTGTCAGGGAGGAAGGGGAGCTTTACTGCAGATATGAGGAGACTCACTTCCAAAGGGCCTACAGGGTGCAGGAAATTATGGATGCCCTGAAGGAGGCAGGCCTGGAGCCGGTGGCCGTGTATGATGCATTTACCAAGGAACCGGTGAGAAAGGACAGCCAGCGCATCTATGTGATTGCAAGGGAACAGGGGAAGCTGTGAGACGAAGAAGCTAATAAGGAAGAGAGGGATAATCATGAAGGATTATATTGTGAGAGCTACGGCGGCAGGGGGGCAGGTTCGTGCCTTTGGGGCAACAGCAAGGGATGTGGCGGAGACGGCCAGGGCCAGCCATAATACAAGTCCTGTGGCCACGGCGGCTTTGGGCAGGCTCCTGACGGCAGGCGCCATGATGGGGGCCATGATGAAGAATCCAGATGATCTTCTGACCTTGAAGATCGACTGTGACGGCCCCATCGGTGGCCTGACGGTAACGGCGGATTCCAAAGGGAACGTGAAGGGATATGTGAATAATCCCATGGTAGTACTGCCCTGCAGCAGCAAAGGGAAGCTGGATGTAGGGGGAGCCCTGGATATGGGAGTCTTAAGCGTGATACAGGATATCGGGCTGAAGGAGCCCTATGTGGGACAGACGATTCTGGTAAGCGGTGAGATTGCGGAAGACCTGACCTACTACTATGCCACATCAGAGCAGACTCCCTCCAGCGTGGCCCTGGGGGTTCTGATGAACAGGAACAATACGGTGAGACAAGCTGGAGGCTTCATCATACAGCTGATGCCGGGAGCTTCAGAGGAGATTGTCAAGACTTTAGAGACACGGCTTGGGGAGATGGCCCCTGTCACTTCCCTTCTGGATGAGGGCATGACACCGGAAGCCATCCTGGAGCAGATCCTTGGGGATCTGGGCCTTGAGATCACAGACAGGCTTGACACCAGATTTTATTGTAACTGCGACAAAAAAAGAGTGGAGAAGGCGCTGGTCAGTATTGGAAGACAGGAGCTTCAGGGGATGATCGATGATGGAAAGCCCATTGAGATGAACTGCCATTTCTGCAATACCAATTATGTGTTTACCGTGGAAGAGCTGAAAGAGCTTTACGAAAGGTCAGCCCGGTGACTGCTCCTGTCATGATACCATATCTTTAAAGCCTTCTCCGTATACCGACGAGGTATCTGAGACCATGACAAAGGCAGCGGGATCGGTGCTGCGGACAATTTGCTTCAGTGTGTGGAACTGGGACTTGCGGATGGCGCACAAAAGAACACTGACCTCCTGCTCACTGTAGGCCCCATAGCCGGGAAGAATTGTGGCGCTTCTTTCTAAGTCGCTGATAATGCGGGCGCTGATTTCCCTGGGCCTGGTAGTGACGATGGTTGCCATATTCCCCATGTCCATGCCATAGATGATTCCGTCAATGATCTGGCTCTGGATAAACAGGGAGATAAGGCCGAAAAGTCCGGATTCCATGTTGCCGAACACAAAAACAGAGACAACTAAAAGAACCCCATCAATTCCAAGGAGCACCCGTCCGATAGGAAGATGGGGCTTTTTCTTTTGGATCAGACAGCCTACAATGTCGCTTCCTCCTGTAGTACAGCCGGAAAGGAATACAAAGGCCATGCCAAGACCTACCAGGACTCCTCCGAACATGCCAGACAGCAGTCTGTCGCCGGTATAAACCGGAACATAGGGCGCAATGAGAAGGTCCAGGATAAGAGAGGACAGGCCGCAGGCCGCCGCCGTCTTCACCACAAATTTTTTGCTGAGATAAAACCAGGCAAGGCCAAGGAGAGGCAGATTAACGAAAAGCGTAAGGGTTCCAATGGGCGCGCCGGTTATATGATTGATCATGAGAGCAATACCTGAGGCCCCTCCCGGCGCCACCTTGGCTGTGGAGATAAAACAGTGGGTTCCGAGTCCATACAGAACAGAGCCTGTGAGAAGCAAAGATGCTTCATATGCCTGACGGCCGGAAATCACGGATTTTTTAGCTGCAAAGCGTGACATATCATATTCCCTCCTCTACTTTGAGAAGCAAAGGCGCCTGCTTCCCAATATCTTCTGGAATCCAGTATAGAAGAATATATGATATTTTGTCAAATTAAATATTATTATTGATAAATTAGCTTTAAACTAATTATGTATGAATATGTATCTTGAGGGTATGGATGAAAGCCTGTGTGTAATTGGACAGATACTTGTCTTTCCGATAGACAATATAGTAGTTGATGGTTTCTTTAGGGTCACCCACATAAAAGTATCGGACAGGTTTCTCATAAGAAAAATATCGGATATACTGTTCAAAATTAAAGGAAATCCCCAGCCCTTCCGCCGCCATCTGAGCCGCAGTCTCCAAATTGGAGACAATAAAGCTTTGTCTTGGCGTGATCTGGGCATAGGAGAGTGCTTTCTCCGTATATTTTCGGGAAGACTGCTCCGGCTGCTGAAGGATCATGCGCTCATGCCGGAAGAGGGCAAGGTCAATCCAGGGAATTGCCTGTCCCGGAAGATGGGCGGCTTCGCAGGCAAGGGGATGGTCAAATGCCAGCACCAGAACCAGGCGGTCCTGGTAAAAAGGAGTGTAGAGCAGGGCCGGGTCATTGTTGACCCGGTTGGTAATGATGAAATCCAGGCTGCCCTTTAAAAGCATGGAAAAAGCCACATCAGACACTTCCTCACAGGTAACAATCTGCACATTGGGATAGGCAGAAGAAAAATCCCTTAAAACGGCGGGAAGGTAATGGAGGGTGCGGCGGGGATGGATGCCGAAATATATGGTTCCGGTGACCCCGTTTTTTAAGTCGCTGAGCTTGGTTTCGTAGTTTTTCTTCAGATTCATCATAGCTGCAGCCGTGCTGATGTAGAGTTCCCCGGCATCTGTGGGGACAAAACGCTTTCCCAGGCGGTCAAACAGCCTGACGCCGATGTTGTGCTCCAGGGTTGTCAGGAAAACACTGAGGGTAGGCGGAGAAATATGAAGCTCTTGGGCGGCAGGCTTGATGCTGCCGTATTTGGCTATGGCAAGTACATAGGACTGTTCTCTTAAATCCATTGATACCTCCAGAAAAAATAGCTAATAGCTAATATTATATTAGAAATAATTGGTTTGACATAATTATAATCCTTTCTTATACTGAAATCAACTTAAATCAAAAAGGAGAAGGAGTTATGGACAACACAAAAGAAGGGGCGGCAAAAAAGAAATTTAACTTTTCGGAATTAAAAGTGCCCCACACCTATGTTATTATTTTCTGCATTATTATTGCAGCGGCAATTCTGACGCATTTGATTCCATCCGGTACTTATGACAGGTATGAAAATGCCAATGGGACTACGGTGGTAGACCCTATGTCTTTCCATGAGGTAGAGGCCCCGGCAGCAGGCATTATGGATGTGCTAAATGCGGCGCCCAAGGGCATGAAGGCGGCGGCAGGACTGATTTTCTTCGTATTTATTATTGGAGGAACTTTTCAGATCATCAATGGTACGGGAGCCATCGACCTTCTGATCGGCAAGCTGATCCGCTCCTTAAAGGGGAAGGAACAGTGGATTATTCCCATATTTTTATGTGTATTTTCCTTGGGCGGCGCACTGATGGGAATGTCCAACGAGGTGCTGGCCTTTGTGCCTATTGGAATTGTCGTGGCCAGAAAGGCAGGCTTTGACGCGGCCATTGGGACTGCCATGGTGACTTTGGGGGCGGCGGCAGGCTTCTGCGGGGGAACCATGAATCCTTTTAATGTAGGTATTGCTCAGGGCATCGCCGAGCTTCCTATTTATTCCGGCCTTGGATACCGTCTGATCATTCATGTGACATTTCTGGCTATTGCCAGCGTTTACATGATGCGCTATGCCGCAAAGGTGAAGGCGGATCCTACAAAGAGTATTGTGTACAACCTGGAAAAAGAAGCGTCCTTAGAGGATGTGGGGCCGGATACGGAGACGGTATCCCTCCGCCATTATCTGGTTCTTGGAGTATTTGCCCTTGGTCTTGCCTGGATCGTGTGGGGGGTAATCACACATGAGTGGGGCACCGACGAGATGCAGCCAATCTTTATTGCCATCGGTATTGCGGGAGGTCTGGTAGGAGGGCTGGCGCCCAGCCAGATTGCCAGAGAATTTGTCAACGGAGCCAAGGCTCTTGCCTTTGGAGCCCTGGTTATCGGTATTGCAAGGGGTATTCTTATTGTCCTTCAAAACGGCATGATTCTGGACACCATCGTATATTCCTTCGGCAATTTTCTTCAGAAGCTGCCTCCGGCATTTGCCCCTCTGGGGATGTATCTTGTCCATATTATTTTAAATGTATTTATCCCTTCCGGCTCCGGTCAGGCTGCTGCTACCATGCCTTTGTTTGTGCCCCTGGCCGATGTTACAGGCGTTACAAGACAGGTTGCGGTTCTGGCATTCCAGCTGGGTGATGGCATTACCAACTCCATAAACCCCACTTCATCCAATATGAACGCATATCTGGGGCTTTCTAAGATTCAGTATGCGCAGTGGGTACGGTTTGCCGGCCCCATTCTGGGGACCTGGATTGCGGCAGGCGGGGTGTTTATTGTTATCGGATATTTTATGAATTACGGGCCCTTTTAGGACATTTCAGATTGACGTTAGAGAATATTCAGCCAAGTTTTGGGTTTCGCAACTACCTAATGATAATAAGAGAGGAGAGAGGAAACGTGGGAGAGGATCGGAGAAAGGAAGCATTGCTGCAGAGGGTTGAGGAGACGAAGAATATATGGATCTCTATGGCGGATGAGATTTTTGATCATCCGGAGGCTGGGCTTGAGGAGCGGTTTGCCTGTGAACTTCTGGTAAACTGCCTGAAGGACCATGGATTTCAGGTAGAAACTGGGATTGGGGGAATGGAGACCGCCTTTCGGGCAGAGTATGTAAACGGGAAGGGAGGGCCGGTCATGGGGCTTCTGTGTGAGTATGATGCCCTGGAGGGAATAGGCCATGCCTGCGGCCATCACATGCAGGGGCCATCCTGCGTTGCTGCTGCCGTGGCACTAAAGGAATGCTTAAAGGATATGGATTATGGCCTTGTGGTTTACGGGACGCCGGCGGAGGAGACCGTGGGCGGAAAGATTCTGATGAAGGAGAGAGGATGCTTTAAGGATATTGATGTGGCTCTCATGATGCATCCCAGCCCGACTACAACCACGGATGTGAAATGTATGGCCTTGGCTACCTTTGAGGTGGAATTCCACGGCAGGACGGCCCATGCGGCCATGAACCCGGAGAAAGGGCGGAGCGGGCTGGATGCCATTATGCTGGCAGCCCACGGAATCGAGTGTCTGAGAGAGCATGTTCTGGAGGATACCAGAATGCACTATACCATCCTGGATGTGGGCGGCCCCAGCAACGTGGTTCAGGCCAATACGAAGATGGAGGTCTGCATGAGAAGCTATAACACGGCATATGTGGAGCATGTGGCGGAGCGGGTGAAGAAGATCATAGAGGGCGCCGCCCTCATGACAGAGACAGAATTTGAGATTCACGAGAAGCCCTTTTTCCAGGCAAAAATCCCGGTGCTTTCTTTAAATGAAGTGCTTATGGACAATGCCAGAACCCTTGAATGTCCCACCATCAGACCGCCGAGAGAAAAAACCGGTTCCACAGATTTCGGTAATGTGATGTATGACCTGCCTGGTTCCTGTATCCGTATCGCCTTTGTGCCCGAGGGAACCTCCGCCCATTCGGAAGAATATCTGAAAGCCGGGAAATCAAAAGAGGCTCATGCCGGAACCATCCTTGCGGCAAAGGTTCTTGCAGGCGCCTGCTATGATCTGATTACGGAACCGGAGCAGCTCAACAAGGTTAAACATGAATTTCAGGAGAAAAAGGCAGCTCTCAGCAGCTTATAATAGGAAAACAAAAATGCGTCCCCGGCAGGGGGCGCATCTTTGTTTAATCAAAGTACGGTGTAGCAATTTCTTCATCTTACATAAATAACTTATATCCGTCAGAATATTCTCCTTGGGATGAACGCCCGGACCCGGCCAGACCATAAGTATATATAGAATTAGGAAAGGTACACGTTAACTAGATGATTATAATTTGGTTACGTTGGTAGCCTGCGGTCCCTTGGCGCCCTCAATAACGTCAAACTCAACAGCAGCGCCTTCGTCCAGTGACTTATAGCCGTCCATGTTCAGACCTGAGTAGTGAACGAATACGTCGTTACCTTCCTCATCACAGATGAAGCCGTAACCCTTCTGATTGTTGAACCACTTTACTGTACCCTTGCTCATGATGTAATACCTCCAAGTTAAATATAAAAATAATAGTTTTGGCTGCAAAACTATTTTGCAACTGTCCTAAGAATAGCATAATTGGGAATCAGTGTCAAATGGTTTTATGCCATAAATACAAGTATTTCCATAGTTTTTTCGGGGAAGGCAATGGGGCGGCCCCGCTACCGTTCACGGGAACATCCTTTACACCTTCATGGGAATCAATTATAATGGTCTGAGACAGAAAGGGAAGGGTGATAAGAGCATGATAAAACCGCAGAATATAGGCAGTCATTTCAGGACCATTACAGAACATAAGATGCTGGTGATGAAGTATTGCTTTCAGGTGGGACTGTACCGTCAGGGACTGCTTCATGATTTGTCAAAATACAGTGCGGAGGAATTTTGGAGCGGGGTCTATTACTATCAGGGCAGCAGGAGCCCCCATGCCGCAGCCAGGGAGATTCACGGATTTTCCAAAGCCTGGCTTCATCACAAGGGGCGCAACAAGCACCACTTTGAATACTGGATTGACTATACGGTGAACAAAGAGGAAGGATTGGCGGGGCACAAGATGCCTCTCAAATATGTGATTGAGATGGTCATGGACCGGATTGCAGCCAGCAAGGTGTATAAGGGAAAGGAATATACATCCAGAAGTCCTTTGGAGTACTATGAAAGAGAAAAACCATATATTCTTCTTCATTCCGAGACAAGGGCCCTTCTTGAAAGGCTTTTGCATATGCTTGCCGAGAAAGGGGAGAAGAGAACCTTTGCCTATATCCGAGGACTGCTGAGAAAAGAAAGCTGTGGAGGAACAAGGATTGGAACCACAGGCAAATAAAAAAGCATCCTATATTATGTTGATTTCCTCTATGCTCATTGTAGGCACCATCGGTATTTTCCGGCGATACATCCCCCTGTCCTCAGCGCTGTTAGCCTTTTTTCGGGGAGTGATCGGAGGGACTGTACTGTGCATATTTGCGGCAGTGGGGAAGAGGGGACACTGGCAGAGCATAGAAAGGAAAAAGCTGTTGTTCCTTGTGGTAAGCGGTGCATTTTTAGGAATCAACTGGATCCTGCTCTTTGAGGCCTACAACTACACCACCATTGCAAAGGCCACCCTCTGCTATTATTTACAGCCCACCATTGTGCTGCTTTTGTCGCCTCTGCTCTTTAATGAGAGGCTTACTGCGAAAAAAATGATTTGTGCGGCCAGTGCCCTTGCCGGAATGATCCTTGTGTCCGGCGCAGCGGGAGGAGGCCCTTCCCAGCTCCATGAGATAAGAGGAATTGTATTTGGTCTCGGCGCTGCCTGTTTTTACAGCGCAGTGGTTATACTCAACAAGAAGATGGGCCATGTGCCGCTCTATGAAAAGACCATAGTCCAGCTCTTTTCGGCGGCAGTTATCCTTATCCCATATCTTCTTGCAGTGGGGGATCCGGGCAGCATTGTATTCGATGCGGATATGATAATCCTGCTTTTGATTGTAGGCGTGATCTACACAGGGGTTGTCTATGGGCTTTATTTTGGGAGTATGGATGGGCTGAGGGCTCAGACGATTTCTATGCTCAGCTATCTGGAACCCATGGTGGCCATGGCAGTGTCTGCCTTTGTTCTTCGGGAGCCCCTGAGCACAGGTGGTATTATGGGGGCAGTGATGATTCTTGGTTCGGCTCTGGTCAGTGAATATGAGCCTGGGCCAAAGGAGTAAAGTTTGAAAGCGACAGTATTTCTGAGGAAGACCTGAGGAGGTTTCGTGCTTATGAGGCCGCCGTCAGGAAGCACATGAGTGTAGAAGAATTTCAGCGAAGGATTCAAGAATTAAAATTGGTTTAAAGGGTATAAAAACCGGCTTTCTGCCGCAAAATGACAAGGAAAGAACATCGTTGCAAAGGAGCCGGCATATGAACCGTGATGAAAAGAAGCAGGAAAAAGAGATAGAAGAAAAAAATGATACCAAGATAGAAGAATACGGGCAGATGACCTTGGAGGACAATAAAAAGCATCAGAAGATCCATCTACTGTCCATTATCGGAGAGGTGGAAGGTCATGAGAACGCGCCGGGAACCAGCAAGACTACGAAGTATGACCATGTGCTGCCTCAGCTGGCTGCCCTGGAGGATAACCAGGAGGTGGAGGGGATGCTGGTGCTTCTCAATACCTCCGGCGGTGATGTGGACGCGGGCCTGGCCATAGCGGAGATGATATCGTCTCTGTCCATGCCCACGGTGTCATTAGTCCTGGGAGGAAGCCATTCCATCGGAGTCCCCCTTGCGGTGTCCACAGACTATTCTTTTATTGTGCCTACGGGAACCATGATGGTCCATCCTGTGCGCATGACAGGGATGGTTATCGGCGCCGCCCAGACCTATGAATATTTTGAGATGATTCAGGATCGGATCTTAAGCTTTGTATCGGGCCACTCCAAGATTGCTTATGATCGGATTAAACGTCTGATGCTGAATACCGAGATGCTCACCAGAGACTTAGGGACTGTCCTGGTGGGAAAGGAGGCTGTGGATCAGGGGCTTATCAATGAAGTAGGAGGAATCAAGGAGGCGCTTTCAAAGCTTCATGAGATGATCGAAAAGAAGAAAGAGGACTCCCTTTAACAACAGGAGCCGCCGCATAGGGCCTGTAAGTTTCCTGCTCTTGCAATTTCCATTTTTTTTTTGTATACTATCCTCATTGGCAATATAAGGAGGCAAAAAACTGGTGGCAGGAACATCAAAAAATAAAAAGACAACCACAAAAAAGGCGGCTTCATCAAAAGCAAAAAAAACGTCTCAGACCAGGAGACAGGAACCGGAGACAGGATTTATTCGGGGAGAAGTGCTGTTGATTGCCTCTTTTGCAGTGGCGGTCTTGTTGTTTTTAAGTAATTTTCATTTATGCGGTGTGGCAGGAGATTATCTGAGAAAGGTGCAACTGGGAATCTTTGGAATGATAGGTTTTGTTGCACCTGTTCTTTTGTTTGTAGGCACCTGCTTTGCCATGTCCAATCAGGGCAATCCCATTGCGTCCTTAAAGATGGCAGCGGCACTTGCCGGTACGGCAGTGCTGTGCGGCATAGCAGAGATGGTGTTCGGAGGCGGATTCAAGGAGGGCCAGAAGATTCTGGATGCCTTTATCCGGTCTTCCGAGAAAGGAACAGGCGGAGGCGTGATCGGAGGGCTTCTGGCCCAGGGCCTGGGTTCTGTACTTGGCGTGGTGGGAACATATCTGGTGCTTTTAGTGATCTTTATAATCTGCTGTGTCTGCGTGACGGAGAAGTCCCTGGTGGCGGTGGTAAAGAGGGGGAGTAAAAAGGCTTACCGGTATGCCAAGGAGGATGCGGACCGCCGCAGAGAGATTCATGAGGAGAGGAAAGAAGAGCGAAGGCGGCTGCGGGAAGAGCAGCGGGTGCGGGGAGTCAACTTAAATTCTACCAGGCTGGGATATGAAGAAGAGGATATGGAGAATTACGGACAGGCAGAATATGCGGACGACAATTCCCGGGAGTACACCGACGCCGGATATGGATACGAGGATGGATATGAAGGTGCGGCGGCCGAAGAAGAGCCGGGATTCTATGGGGAAGAGGATTACAGCCAGGTGATGAAAGCAGTTCCTGAGACTGCTTTAAAGGACATGCCCTATGAAGAGAGGGAAGAGGACATGTTTAGAGGCAGCATCTCCATACCCCCCGAGTACATAGAGGAGGAAGACGACAGCGTACCCTTTGATGCCGATGATGTCATAGCAGTGCAGGAGGCATTAAGAGACGCATGGCAGCAGGCAGCCGATGAGGCTGTGGCAGAGAATGATGGATGGGGAGAAGTGTATGCTCAGGAAGACGACAGCCGGCCTGCAGAGCCCTATGAGGAACAAGTCAGCCAGAGCCATGTAAACCAGGGTTCTCTCTTTGACAGAGACCTTTCCTCCCTCAGGAAGGATGTTCAGAAAGCAGAGGAGGAACCCCTTCCCTCCACGGAGATCATGGATGATTTTCAGATACAAGAGGAGACCAAGAGGGTGGTCACCACAACAGGCAAGATCATAGAGAGCGATACGGAGGCTTTGAAAAAGAAGCTGGAATCCAGGCGTCAGGAAGCTCGGGAGGAGTCAGGGACCGTCATTCCCGCGCCTAAGATCCCGGCAGTGAAAAAGGAATACAAGTTCCCTCCCGTAACCTTGTTAAAGCGGGGAAACCGGCCGGCGGGCGCTTACCAGGAACAGGAATATAAGGATACTGCCATAAAGCTTCAGCAGACCTTAAGAAACTTTGGAGTAGGAGTTACCGTAACCAACATCAGCTGCGGCCCTGCGGTAACCAGATACGAGCTTCACCCGGAGCAGGGGGTGAAGGTAAGCAAGATCGTAGGCCTGGCAGATGATATTAAGCTGAGCCTGGCCGCGGCGGATATCCGCATCGAGGCACCCATACCGGGCAAATCCGCAGTGGGAATCGAGGTTCCCAACAAGGAGAACATTACCGTATATCTGAGGGAGATTTTCGAGGCGGAGGAGTTTAAGAAGGCGTCCTCCAAGCTGTCCTTTGCCGTGGGAAAAGATATCGGCGGCCAAGTGGTGGTGACGGACATTGCCAAGATGCCCCATCTGCTCATAGCCGGGGCCACAGGCTCCGGTAAATCCGTGTGTATCAATACCTTGATTATGAGTATCCTGTATAAAGCCAGCCCTGAGGACGTGAAGATGATTATGGTGGATCCCAAGGTAGTGGAATTAAGCGCCTACAACGGGATTCCTCATCTGCTGATCCCCGTAGTGACGGATCCCAAGAAAGCCTCGGGGGCCCTGAACTGGGCTGTGGCGGAGATGATGAGCCGATATGATAAGTTTGCTCAGTACAATGTGAGAAACTTAAGCGGATATAATGCCAAGATCGAGGGGATTAAGGATATTGAGGATGAGAATAAGCCGGAGAAGATGCCTCAGATTATTATTATTATCGATGAGCTTGCGGATCTGATGATGGTGTCTCCCGGGGAGGTGGAGGATGCCATCTGCCGTCTGGCACAGCTTGCCAGAGCAGCGGGAATCCATTTGGTTATTGCTACTCAGAGGCCGTCGGTCAATGTCATTACAGGCCTGATTAAGGCCAACGTGCCCTCCAGAATCGCATTTGCAGTATCCTCGGGAGTGGATTCCAGAACCATCATTGATATGTACGGGGCGGAGAAGCTGTTAGGCAAGGGCGACATGTTGTTTTACCCTTCCGGCGTGCCCAAACCCCAGAGAGTTCAGGGAGCATTCGTGTCGGACCAGGAGGTGGCGGAAGTTGTGGAATTCCTTACCTCCCAGGAGCTGGCCACGGAATATATGCCGGATATTGAAAGCCGGATTTCGGCTGTGGCCGCGCCGTCGGCGCCGGAGCAAAAGGGCAGCGGCAGGGACGAATATTTTGAACAGGCAGGCAAATTCATCATAGAAAAGGAGAAAGCCTCCATCGGCATGCTCCAGAGGATGTACAAGATCGGCTTCAACCGGGCGGCCCGGATTATGGATCAGCTGGCGGAAGCAGGCGTTGTAGGAGAGGAGGAGGGCACCAAGCCCAGAAAAGTGCTGATGACTATGGAGGAATTTGAAGCCCTGTTGTCACAGTAAACAAGGAACCTAAGAAGGAGGATTATGTACATGAAGACAGATATTCAGATTGCCCAGGAGGCAGCTATGCTGCCCATCAAGGATGTGGCGGCCGCCTATGGGATCAAAGAGGACGACCTGGAACTTTATGGCAGATACAAAGCCAAGCTGACAGACGAATTGTGGGATGAGATTAAGGAGCGGCAGGATGCCAAGCTGGTATTGGTGACTGCCATCAACCCGACTCCGGCAGGGGAAGGAAAGACTACCACCAGTGTAGGGCTGGGGGACGCTCTCTCAAAGCTTGGCAAAAAGACCTTGATCGCCCTGCGTGAACCCTCCTTAGGTCCCTGCTTTGGAATTAAAGGGGGAGCAGCTGGAGGCGGCTATGCCCAGGTGGTTCCCATGGAAGACTTAAATCTCCACTTTACAGGGGATTTTCATGCCATTACCTCCGCCAACAACCTGTTAGCCGCCCTTTTGGACAACCATATTCAGCAGGGCAATGCCCTGAACATTGATACCAGGCAGATTCTGTGGAAGCGGTGCCTTGACATGAATGACAGGGTACTGAGAAATGTGGTCGTAGGCCTTGGAGCCAAGGCGGACGGCGTGGTGAGGGAAGACCATTTTGTGATTACAGTGGCTTCGGAGATTATGGCAATCCTCTGTCTGGCCAATGACATGGCGGATCTAAAGGAACGCCTTGGAAAGATTATTGTGGCTTACAATTATGCCGGGGAGCCGGTGACAGCCAAAGAGCTGAATGCAGTGGGAGCCATGGCCGCTCTCTTGAAGGATGCCATTAAACCTAACCTGATTCAGACCCTGGAGCATACGGGCGCTGTGGTTCATGGCGGGCCTTTTGCCAATATCGCCCACGGCTGCAACAGTGTGCGGGCTACAAAGACGGCTCTGAAGCTTGCAGACATTGTGGTGACAGAGGCCGGGTTCGGAGCGGATCTCGGCGCCGAGAAGTTCCTGGATATCAAATGCCGTAAGGCTGGATTAAAGCCGGATGCCGTGGTTTTAGTAGCCACTGTGAGGGCATTGAAGTACAACGGCGGCGTGGCCAAGGCAGACCTTGGCACGGAGAATCTGGAGGCTCTGAAAAAGGGTATTGTGAACCTGGAAAAGCATATTGAAAATATTCACAAATACGGGGTTCCCGTGGTAGTAACCCTGAATTCCTTCACCACGGATACGGAAGCGGAATATGAATATATTAAGCAGTTCTGTGAGGAGAAGGGCTGTGAGTTTGCCTTGTCTGAGGTGTGGGCAAAGGGCGGAGAGGGCGGAAGGGCTTTGGCCGAGAAGGTTCTTGCGACTCTTGAGACCAAGGAGAGCCATTATAAGCCTCTCTATCCCGACGACATGAGCCTCTGCGACAAGATCGCCACAGTGGCCAAGGAGATCTACGGAGCGGATGGAGTTACCTATGCGCCGGCAGCCAAGAAGGCTCTTCAGAAGATAGAGGATATGGGATTTGGCAGCCTTCCCGTATGTATGGCAAAGACCCAGTATTCCCTGTCTGACGATCAGAACAAGCTTGGACGGCCTGCGGGATTTTCTGTCAACGTAAGAGATGCCTATGTGTCGGCAGGCGCCGGGTTCGTGGTGGTGCTCACAGGAGCCATCATGACCATGCCCGGTCTGCCGAAGAAACCGGCGGCAGACAGCATTGATGTAGGCGAGGATGGGGCTATTACCGGATTATTCTAAATTTGGAGGAAGGCATGAAGATATCAGAAAGCCTGAGTGAGATCAGACACACACTGCTCACGGGAGATAGGATGGCCCAGGCCGAACGTGTGGTGTACGACTCAAGAAAAGCCGGAGAGAATACGGTATTTGTATGTATGAAGGGCACCAAGGTGGATTCCCACACCTTTATCCCCAAGGTAATCCAGGCAGGGACAAGGGTACTGGTGGTTGAGAGGGACTTAGAGGAGCTGCCGGGCCCTCTTCCCCAGGGGATTACGGTGTTTCAGGTTGATAACGGGAGGGAGGCCTTGGCCTGTCTCTCGGCAGCCCAGTTCGGATATCCTGCACGAAAAATGATCTGTATCGGAGTCACGGGAACCAAAGGAAAGACCACGACCACTTACATGATCAAGGCGGTTTTGGAGGCAGCAGGGGAGAAGGTGGGGCTGATCGGGACGGCAGGCGCCGTGATCGGAGATACCACCTACCCCACCATGAACACTACGCCGGAATCCTATGAGCTTCATCAGTACTTTGACCAGATGGTGAGGGAAGGGTGCCGGTATATGATTATGGAAGTGTCCTCTCAGGGAATCAAGATGCATCGAACCCATGGGATCCAGTTTGATTACGGGATTTTTACCAACATATCCAGAGATCACATCGGGCCTGAGGAGCACGCGGATTTTGAGGAATATCTGTACTTCAAATCCCGGATTTTTAATCAGTGCAAGGTCGGGCTTGTGAACCGGGATGACGAGCATTTCCAGGAGATCATAAAGGATGCCTCCTGCAGGCTTTATACCTACAGCCTGGAGGAGACAGGGGATTTTACGGCATCAGACATTCGGTATGTGTCGGAGCCTGATTTTGTAGGCTTGGAATTTCTTGTGAAAGGCATGACAGAGCTGGATGTAAAGGTGAACATCCCGGGAAAATTCAACGTGTACAACGCCATGGCGGCGGTGTGCCTGTGCAGCTTTTTTGACCTTCCAGAGGATGCCGTCTGCCATGCCCTGATGCATCTGTCTGTCAACGGCCGTATGGAGATTGTCCACACATCGGCCCGGTGCACGGTGATCGTGGATTATGCCCACAACGGGGTCAGCATGGAGAACCTGTTAAAGACCCTTCGGGATTACAAGCCAAAGAGGCTGGTGTGCGTCTTTGGCTGCGGAGGCAACCGCTCCAAGGACAGAAGATATTCCATGGGAGAGATCGGCGGTAAGCTGGCGGATCTGTGTATTCTGACTGCCGATAATTCCAGGTATGAGAGGACAGAAGATATTATTGCGGACATCAGGGAAAGAGTGGAAAAGGCAGGGGGGGCCTATGTGGAGATTCCGGATCGCAGGGAGGCCATCGAGTACAGCATTACCCATGCCATGCCGGGAGATATGATCGCCGTAATCGGCAAGGGCCATGAGGATTATCAGGAGATCAACGGCGTAAGGCATCCCTTCCTGGACCGTCAGGTAATCGAAGAAGTAATAGGAAGATTAGAACAGGAGAACGGAGGTGGAGGCACATTATGGAACACATGACGGCGGGCCATATTGCAGAAGCCTGCAGAGGGCGGATCCTTTTTGGCAGCCCGGACACTGTTCTTAAGAATATCAGCCTGGATTCCAGAACCATGAAGGGGGACGATCTGTTCGTTCCCCTTATTGGGGAGAATACAGACGCCCATGACTATATTTCCCAGGCCATGGATAACGGGGCGGCTGCGGTTTTCACGAGCCGCCATGATCAGGTGCCGGACTGGGGACAGAGGCCGGGAAGGGTCTGGATTAGGGTGGAGGATACCAAGAAAGCCCTTCAGGAGGTAGGCAGATTCTGCCGGCGGAGGCTTCACATCCCTCTCATCGGAATCACGGGAAGCGTGGGCAAGACCACCACACGGGAGATTGTGGCGGCGGCCCTGTCCCCCGGGTACCAGGTGTTTAAAACTCCAGGCAACTACAACAGCCAGGTGGGAGTGCCGGTTACTCTTTCCGAGATCCGAAAGGCAGATGAGATCGCCGTCATTGAGCTGGGTATGAGCATGCCTGGGGAGATGACGGTGATTGCCGAGATCGCCCAGGTGGATATGGCGGTGATTACCAACATCGGCGTCTCTCATATGGGACAGTTGGGAAGCCAGGAGAATATCTACCGGGAGAAGATGGCCATTCAGGACGGACTGAAGGCCGGGGGAACCTTGATTCTCAACGGAGACGACCCATGGCTTAAAGACAGCCGGGCAAAGGAGGGCTGCCAGACCATCTATTACGGAACAGGCGCCCACTGTCATTACCGGGCAGAGAATATAGAGATAAAGGATGGGTATCCTGCCTTTACGGCAGTAGGGGGAGGGGAGAGAGTTCCCGTGAAGCTGAGGGTTATGGGGGCCCACCAGGTGGGCAATGCCCTGGCGGCCCTGGCCGTGGCTCATCTCAACGGAGTCCCACTGGCAAAGGCGGCAAAGGCTTTAGAACAATTCAAAGGATATAAGGGGCGGCAGCAGCGCTGGGAGGGGGATGGCATAACCCTTATTGACGATACCTACAATGCCAGCCCTGATTCCATGAAGGCGGCAGTGGATATTCTTTCCTCTATTGTCAATGCCGGCCGGCGCATTGCGGTCCTGGCGGATATGAAGGAATTGGGAGAGGAGGCTCTTAAGTACCACGCAGAAGTGGGAGCCCATGTGGGAGCAAGCCGGGTGGATCTTCTTGTGACCTACGGACAGCTGGCTGCAGAGATACAAAAGGAAGCAAAAAGATGCCGGCCGGATCTTCACACCCTTCATTTTGAAAACAGGGATGAACTGGAAGCCTATCTTTTAAAAGAGGTCTGCCGGGGCGACGCCGTTCTTTTGAAGGGCTCCAACAGTATGAAGTTAGGAGAAGTGGCAGAGCATGTATGCCAACATCATCATTGATATTTCCCATGAGAAGGTGGATAAGGTTTTTCAGTACCGGATTCCTAAGGAGCTTGAAGGCAGGGTCGTAGTGGGAAGCCAGGTAGAGATCCCTTTCGGGGCCTCCAACCGTCTGCGTAAAGGCTATGTGGTGGCAGTGACCGAGACGGCGGAATATGATACGGGACGTATGAAAGAGATAGCCGGGATTGTCGCCCGCAGTGTGACGGCGGAGTCCCGGCTTATTCGCCTTGCCTGGTGGATGAAGGAGCGGTACGGCTCCACCATGAACCAGGCTTTAAAGACCGTACTTCCGGTAAAGCAGAAGATCAGGCCTAAGGAGAATCGGTTCATCCGCCGCCTCATTACTGCCCAGGAGGCAAGGGAGGCGGCAAAGGAGGCAGGGGAAAAGCATTATCAGGCCAGGCAGAGGCTTTTTACGGCTTTGGCCGACATGGAGGAGATTCCCTACCAGATGGCAGTAAACCAGATGCGTCTGTCAGCCTCCACCTTAAAGCCTTTGGCGGAGAAGGGGATTATCGCTTTGGAATCGGAGACCATATTCAGGAATCCCCAGGTCAGAGGACAAGGAGAGAGACAGAGGGTATGCCTGAACCAGGGACAGGCTGCCGTCGTCGCAGACTTTGTATCCCGCTATGATGCAGGCATCCGGGAGACTGCCCTGCTTTACGGAGTGACGGGAAGCGGTAAGACGGAGGTATATATGGAGATCATCGACCATGTTCTCAGAGAAGGGCGGCAGGTGATTGTCCTGATTCCTGAGATTGCCCTTACCTACCAGACGGTTCTCAGATTCTATGGACGTTTTGGAAGCCAGGTGTCCATAATCAATTCCAGAATGTCGGCCGGGGAGCGGTATGACCAGTTTGAACGGGCTAAAAACGGCCAGGTACGGATCATCATAGGACCCAGGTCCGCACTGTTTACCCCGTTTCCCGACCTGGGGCTGATCATCATGGATGAGGAGCATGAGACTGCCTACAAAAGTGAGATTTCTCCCCGGTATCACGGAAGGGAGGTTGCAGGATATCTGGCTGCCATGACCAAGGCTTCCCTGATTCTCGGTTCCGCCACGCCCTCTCTTGAGGCCTATACCAGGGCGTTAAAGGGGGAGTACCGCCTGTACACTCTGAAAGAGAGAGCCAAGAAAGACAGTCATATGGCGGCGGTCCGGGTTGTGGATTTAAGGGAGGAGTTAAAAGACGGCAACAAATCCATTTTCAGCAGATGCCTTCGGGAGGCCATGGAACAGAGGCTTAAATCAGGTGAGCAGACCATGCTTTTTATGAACCGGCGGGGCTATGCAAACTTTGTATCCTGCCGTTCCTGCGGGGAGGCCATCCGCTGCCCCCACTGCGATGTGACCCTGACTTTTCACTACGGGCAGAAGCTGGTGTGCCATTACTGCGGCCATGAGAGGAAGGTGCCTGACCGGTGTCCGGCCTGCGGTTCCCCCTACATTGCCGGCTTTGGCACGGGGACTCAGAAGATTGAGGAGCTTACAGGGAAGATGTTTCCGAAGGCCAGGATCCTGCGGATGGACATGGACACCACGTCAAAGAAAGACAGCCATGAGGAGATTCTCTCTGCCTTCGCCCAGGGCCGGGCGGACATTCTCATCGGAACCCAGATGATTGTCAAGGGACATGATTTTCCTAATGTGACTCTGGTAGGCGTGCTGGCGGCGGATCTGTCTTTGTATACGTCGGATTTTAGATGCGGGGAACGGACCTTTCAGCTTCTTACCCAGGCTGCAGGGCGTGCGGGGAGGGACGAGCTGGCCGGGGAGGTGATTATTCAGACCTACAATCCGGAACACTACAGCATTGCCTGTGCCGCAGGCCAGGATTATGAAGGATTTTACCACAAGGAGATGGTGTACCGTCAGGTGCTGGGTTACCCGCCCTCCTGTGAGCTTATGGCGGTGATGGCCTCCTGCGGCTCAGAGGAAGAGCTGGAGACAGCCATGAAGGCGTTGGGAAAATGGGTCTCAGAGGCTTTAAACGTTCGGGAAATTCAGGTCATCGGCCCGGCCCAGGCCACGGTTTACAAAGTTAATGATATCTATAGAAAAATTTTATACTTGAAACATGAAAATTATGATATACTAATAAAATTGAAAAACCATTTGGATGAACAATACAGACTGGCACCATGGCGCAATCATGTGACGGTTCAGTTTGATTTTGCATAAAAGTCCTGGGCAGGGGCGTAAGGAAGAGTAGGAGGATAAAGGCAATGGCGCTTAGGCATGTGAGAACAATGGGAGACGAGATTCTCTATAAGAAGTGTAAGACGGTGAATCTGATGACACCGCGTACCTTACAGCTGATTGAGGATATGTTTGAAACTATGTATGAGAACTGCGGAGTGGGGCTTGCAGCTCCTCAGGTAGGTATCCTGAAACAGATTGTAGTCATTGATGTGGACGATGGGAACCAGTATCTGCTGATTAACCCGGAGATTATTGAGGAGGAAGGAAGCCAGACAGGCCATGAGGGATGCTTAAGCGTGCCCGGCAAGTCGGGGATTGTCACAAGACCCCAGAGGGTGAAGGTGAAGGCTCTTGACGAGAACCTGGAGGAGTTTATTCTGGAGGGCGAGGGCATGCTTGCCAGGGCCATCTGCCATGAGTGCGACCATCTTAAGGGCGAGCTGTATGTCTCCCATGTGGAAGGGGAGCTGATGGATGTGGAAGATCTGGAGGAAGAGGGGGACGAGGAATAAGATGCGGATTGTATTTATGGGAACCCCTGAGTTCTCCGTGCCTGTGCTGGAGGCTCTTGTGAAGGAGGGCCATGACATAGCAGGAGTAGTGACCCAGCCGGATAAGCCCAGGGGAAGAGGCAAGGCAGTGCTTATGCCGCCTGTAAAGGAGAAGGCCTTGGAGTACGGTATCAAGGTGTACCAGCCCGTGAAGGTGAGGGAGCCGGAATTTATCCAGGTATTAAAAGGGCTTGAGCCGGATATTATGGTGGTAGTGGCCTTCGGGCAGATTCTGCCGGGGACGGTTCTTGAGATTCCGCCTCTTGGCTGTGTCAACATCCATGCCTCCCTTCTTCCCAAGTACCGGGGAGCCGCCCCCATTCAGTGGGCCATCATTGATGGGGAGAAGGAGACGGGAGTCACCACCATGATGATGGATGAAGGGCTGGATACGGGAGACATGCTGTTAAAGACCGTGGTGCCGGTGGCAGAGGATGAGACGGGAGACAGCCTTCATGACAAGCTGAGCGCCGCCGGAGCAGGCCTGATTATAGAGACCCTGCGGAGGATAGAGGATGGCACCATTGTGCGGATTCCTCAGACCGAGGAGGGGACCTGCTATGCAAAGATGTTGAAAAAGACCATGGGAGATATGGACTGGACCATGGAGGCTGAGGCCTTAGAGCGGCTGGTGAGAGGACTGAATTCCTGGCCGGGAACCTATACCGGATGGAACGGGAAGACCTTAAAGATCTGGAAGGCCCAGGCCTTAAGCTGCGAGTATGATGGCGTCTGCGGGGAGGTGGTTCATGTGGACAAAGACAGGATTCTGGTAAAGACCGGAAAGGGAACCCTGTCCCTTCTGGAGCTGCAGCCAGAGGGCAAGAAGCGCATGGATGCCAGTGCCTTTTTAAGAGGCTATCCCGTGAAGGCCCATACGGTATTTGCCGTGAAGACCGAGTGAGAAAGGAGTTGTTGAGGTATGCTTGGTGGTTATTATGGATTTGGGTTTGATCCCACGATGATTCTTCTGCTTATAGGAACGATGCTTTCTCTGGCAGCATCCTCCAGGGTCAACAGTACATTTTCAAGATATTCAAAGGTGCGCAGCACCACAGGCATGACAGGTGCGGAAGCGGCCAGAAGGCTTCTTCAGTCTCAGGGAATCTATGATGTAAGCGTGCAGTCCGTGACGGGAAGCCTGACGGATCACTACGACCCCAGGACCAAGACGGTGAATCTGTCCGAGAGCGTGTATGGTTCCGCTTCCGTGGCTGCCATCGGCGTGGCTTCTCACGAGTGCGGCCATGCAATCCAGGATAACCGGGGCTATGTGCCCCTGAGGATGCGTGCGGCATTTGTCCCTGTGGCTAATTTCGGAAGCAAGCTTTCCTGGCCTCTCATCCTTCTGGGCTTGATACTGGGAGGAAGCAACATGTTGATTCGGATCGGCATCTGGATGTTCCTTATGGTGGTCCTGTTTCAGCTTATTACCCTGCCTGTGGAGTTCAATGCCTCCAGCAGGGCCGTACAGCTGGTGGATCAGCTGGGGATCTTAAGCGGACAGGAGGTACAGCAGACAAGAAGCGTTCTGGGCGCGGCGGCCCTCACCTACGTGGCGGCAGCGGCGGCATCGGTTTTACAGCTTCTTCGTCTGATTATACTGTTTGGAGGCAACAGAAGACGTGACTAAAGAAAAAGAAGAAAAGCAGATGAATGTCAGGGAACTGACAGTGGATATTCTTTTAGAAGTTCTGGAAAAGGGAGGCTTAAGCCATGTGGTCCTCAATCAGGCCCTGGGGAAATACCAGTATCTGAAAAAAGAAGACCGGGCATTTGTCACCAGGGTGACAGAAGGGACTCTGGAATACCTGATTCAGATAGACTATGTAATCAATCAGTATTCATCTGTGAAGGTAGGAAAGATGAAGCCCTTTATCCGGACTCTGCTGCGGATGTCGGCCTATCAGATCCTGTATCTCGACAGGATTCCGGACAGCGCCGTGTGCAATGAAGCGGTTAAGCTGGCGGTAAAACGGAGGTTTGCCGGCCTCAAAGGATTTGTCAACGGCGTGCTTCGGACCATTTCACGTAAGAAGGAGCATCTGGAGTTTTCCGACGAATCCATCCGTTATTCCGCTCCCTGCTGGCTCATGGACATGTGGAAGGACAGGTATTCTCAGGATGTGGTTCACAAGATGCTGGCCTCGTTTTTGGAAAAGCGTGATCTTCATGTGCGGTGCAGCCTGGGGAGGGCCTCCAAGAAGGAGATCATGGACAGCCTGGCCCGTCAAGGTGTACAGGTAAAGGAAAGCGAATATCTGGACAGTGTGCTTTTGCTGGAACGAATTAATTATCTGGAGGCCCTGGAGGCCTTTCAGAAGGGGTGGATTCAGGTGCAGGATCTTAGCTCCTGCTTGGTGGCATTAGCCGCCGCCCCCAAAAAGGGGGATTATTGTATTGATGTGTGCGGTGCTCCCGGAGGAAAAAGCCTTCATATGGCGGACCTTCTTGGAGGCACAGGCTTTGTGGAGGTACGGGATATCAGCCTGCAGAAGGTTTCCATGATTCAGGAGAATATCCGGCGTCTGGGAATGTCCAATATGGAGGCAGTGGTTATGGATGCCCTGAAGCTTCACGAGGCGTCAAAAGAGAAAGCAGATGTGGTGCTGGCGGATCTGCCCTGTTCAGGCCTTGGGATTATAGGCCGCAAGCCGGATATTAAAATCAGGATGACACCGGAGTCCATAGAGGACTTAAGCCGTCTTCAGAGAGAGATTCTGTCGGTGGTGTGGCAGTATGTGAAGCCCGGGGGAACCCTGGTGTACAGTACCTGTACCATCAGCAGAAAAGAGAATGAGGAGAATGCTGCCTGGTTTGCGGATCATTATCCATTTCAGGCAGTGAATATAGAAGGAAGGTTAGGCAATAAGATACAGTCAGAGACCATGAAGCAGGGGTATCTCCAGCTTCTTCCGGGAATTGACCCGGGGGATGGCTTCTTTCTGGCAGTATTTGAACGAATATGACAGAGGGAAAAACAGATATCAAGTCCCTGACTCTGGAAGAACTGAAGGCTCAGATGACAGAGCGGGGAGAAAAGCCCTTTCGGGCAAAGCAGGTTTACGAGTGGCTCCATGTGAAGCTGGCAGATTCCTTTGACAGCATGACTAATCTGTCCGGCAAGCTGAGGCAGGAGCTGTCCCGAGACTATGAGCTGGTATGCTTACAGAAGGTTGACGTAAGAATATCAAAGACGGATGGCACCAGGAAATATCTCTTCGGCCTAGGGGACGGCAATGTAATCGAGAGTGTACTTATGAAATATAAGCATGGCAATTCCGTGTGTATTTCCTCCCAGGTGGGGTGCCGCATGGGCTGCCGTTTTTGTGCTTCTACCCTGGAGGGCCTTGAGAGGAACCTTCTCCCATCGGAGATGCTGGACCAGGTTTACTGGATTCAGAAGGATACGGGGGAGCGGGTGTCCAATGTGGTTGTCATGGGAAGCGGGGAACCCTTGGATAATTATGATAATCTGGTGCGGTTTATCCGGATGCTCTGTGACGAGAACGGGCTGAATATGAGCCAGAGAAACATTACGGTGTCCACCTGCGGGATCGTCCCCGGAATCGAGAGATTAGGGGAGGAAGGCCTGGCGGTCACGCTGGCCCTGTCCCTCCACGCCCCAAGTGATGAGGTGAGAAGGAACCTTATGCCTGTGGCTAACCGCTATGGCCTGAGGGAGGTACTTGCCGCCTGCAGAATGTATTTTAAAAAGACAGGAAGACGCCTTACCTTTGAGTACAGCTTGGTGAAGGGGGTCAATGACAATCTGAGAGAGGCAAAGGCTTTGGCGGAGCTGATTAAGGATGAGCAGGCCCATGTAAATCTGATTCCCGTCAATCCCATAAAGGAACGGGACTATGTGCAGTCCGATGGAAGAACCATAGAGGAATTTAAACATTATCTGGAGAAAAGGGGAATTAACGTTACCATCAGGCGGGAAATGGGCCGGGACATCGGAGGCGCCTGCGGCCAGCTGAGGAAAAGCTTTTTGGAAAAGGAAAAGGAGGGATGAGAGATGGAAGCATATGCACTTACGGATACGGGCCGGGTGAGAGAACGGAACCAGGACTATATCTTTTTTTCATCGGATCCTGTAGGAGGCTTGGAGAACCTGCTTTTGGTGGCTGACGGCATGGGAGGCCACAATGCGGGGGACTATGCGTCCCGCTTCGTCGTGGAAGAACTTAATACTTATGTGAGGCTCCACCAGGAGCTTTCCCCTGTGAAGCTTCTGAAAGAGGGAATCAGCCAGGCCAATGAAAGGCTTTATGAGAAATCTTTAGAAAGAATGGATTTGTCCGGCATGGGAACCACCCTTGTAGCCGCTACTGCCCAGGACGGGATCCTGTATGTGGCCAATATAGGCGACAGCCGCCTCTATCTCTATCGCGGAGGGCAGCTGAGGCAGATTACCAGAGACCACTCCTATGTGGAGGAGATGGTGGCCAAAGGCCAGATGGAGAGGAACAGCACAGCCTATCGGCGGAAGAAAAACATTATTACCAGGGCTCTTGGGATTGAGTATTCTGTAGAGATTGATTTCTTTGAGGAAGAGCTCATGCCGGGAGATCTGGTTCTCATGTGCTCTGACGGGTTAAGCAATATGGTGGAAGAGGAAAGGATGACCGAAATCCTGTCTCAGAATATGTCTTTAAAGGAAAAGGCAAAGAAGCTCTTAGAACAGGCCAATGAAAACGGCGGCTACGACAACATTGCGGTGATTGTGGCAGAGCCCTTGGTAAGTGAGGTGGGGCCATGTTAAGAACAGGAATTTATCTTCAGGGCCGGTATGAGATCTTAGGCCTCATCGGTTCCGGGGGAATGTCTGAGGTATACAGGGCAAAATGCCATAAGCTCAACCGCGTGGTGGCGATTAAGGTGCTCAAGGAGGAGTTCAGCAGCGATGCAGGGTTTGTGGGCAAGTTCCGCATGGAAGCTCAGGCGGCGGCAGGCTTGTCTCATCCCAATATTGTCAATGTCTATGATGTGGTGGACGAGGGGAATATTCACGGGATCGTCATGGAGCTTATTGAGGGAATCACCTTAAAGAATTATATTGCAAAAAAGGGAGTCCTGGAGATAAAAGAGGCGGTGGGAATCGCCATCCAGGTGGCCAAGGGAATCGCAGCCGCCCATGCACAGAAGATCATACATAGGGATATTAAGCCCCAGAATATGCTGATCTCCAAGGATGGCAAGGTCAAGGTGGCGGATTTCGGTATTGCAAGAGCCGTGAGCGCTCAGACCATGACCTCCGAGGCCATGGGGTCTGTCCATTACATTTCTCCCGAGCAGGCCAGAGGAGGGTACAGTGATGAGCGCAGCGACATCTATTCTCTGGGAATCACCTTGTTTGAGATGGTCACAGGACTTTTGCCCTTTGAAGGGGATAATACGGTGACAGTGGCCTTAGCTCAGCTTCAGGAGCCCATCACCAGGCCCAGCATCTATAACCAGGAGATTCCCATTAGCCTGGAAAAGATCATCCTCAAATGCACGGAGAAGAAGCCGGAGCGCAGGTACGGCCAGATTACGGATGTGATCGCAGACCTGCGCAGAATGCTGGTTCACCCTGATGAGGATTTTGTTCAGACTGCGCCTCCCGTGGACCTGGGGGCAGGAACCGTCATCATTAAAAAAGAAGAGCTCCAGGAGATCCGGGGGCGGGAGAACCACTCCTGGGAGGAAGCGGAGGAAGAGGACTGGGAAGAGGAACCGGCCAGAAAGGGGAACCGGCCCAGAGAAGATGATGTGAGCCCTAAATTTGAAAGGCTGCTTACGGCTCTGGGAGTTGTGATCGCCATCGTCATTGTGGCGGTTTTGATTGTTGTATTCTCCCGCCTGGGAGGATTGTTGAAATTCAGTTCAGATCCCCCTACGGCAGAGATTTATACCGAGACCGTAAAGCCCGAGGAAACCTTGAGCGATATGGAGGTGGAGGTACCGGATGTTCTGGAGCTTCCTGTGGATATTGCAGAGAGCAAGCTGAAGGAGAGCACCCTTGTCATGAAGGTAAGCGGGTATGAAGATTCCGATACGGTGGAAAAAGGCCGTGTGATCTCCCAGAACATAGGGGAAGGGACCATAGTAAAGAAATATTCCGTGATCAACGTGGTTGTGAGCAATGGCAGCGATCTTATTAAACTGGGGGATTTGTCCCTGGATGGCATGACTGCGGAGGCGGCCAAGCTTTTACTGGAGCAGAATAAACTGGTGGTGGAGCCTCAGATGGAATATCATGATACCATACAGGAGGGGCTGGTAATCCGCTTTGAGCCGGAACAGGCAAGGCCTGGGGAGAAGGTGAATCTCTACATCAGCGCAGGGCCTCTCTCTGCCATGAAGACCGTTCCTGTCATAAAAGAACTGCCGGAACAGGAGGCCATAGCCAGGCTGGCGGAGGCAGGCTTAACTCCGGGGCAGACGGCGGAGGAATTCCATGAGACCATCCCGGCAGGCACGGTGATCAGCCAGGGGGTGGAGCCAGGCACCCTGGTGAAAGAGGGAACGGTAGTCCCCTATACGGTGAGCAAAGGGGTTGAGGAGAAAAAATATGTGGCTGCCATCAATGAGAATTACAGCCTCAGCAGCATGGTAGGCCCCGGCGGGTTGGATTCTAATGTGACAGTGTCAATCCGTCTGAAACAGATTGTTAATGATCACTTGGTGTATACGACCCTTATGGAACCCTCCACCTATCCGGCAAGTACGGTTGTTCCCGTTAATTTTACCAACATTGAAGGGGCGTTCGGAGTGGAAAACGGGGAGGTAGAGGTAATTAATTCAGATACAGGCGCGGTTCTGGCCACGTATCCGCTGAAGTTTGCGGAGTCTCAGTGACAGGACAGGGAAGGGGAAATCTGTGACAGGAAAGATTGTGAAGGGAATCGCAGGATTTTATTATGTCCATGGAGAAGACGGCGTTATCTATGAGTGCAGGGCCAAGGGGATCTTTCGGAATAAAAAGATCAAGCCTTTGGTAGGTGATGATGTGGAGATTACCGTGCTGAACAGGGAGCCTCCGGAGGGTAATATTGACAGGATTCTGCCCAGGGCCAGCACGCTCATACGGCCTGCAGTGGCCAACATTGACCAGGCTTTGGTGGTATTTGCCGTGATGGATCCGGAACCGAATCTGAATCTTCTGGACCGCTTTCTGGTTCTTATGGAGAAAAACAGGATTCCGGTGACTCTGGCATTTAACAAGACCGATTTGGACAAAGAGGGGATAAGGCAGCGGTACCGGAGAATCTATGAGCCGGCAGGATATCCGGTAATGTTTTTCAGCACCTATGAGAACACGGGGATCCATAAGATCAGAACCTACCTTGAGGGCAGAACCACGGCTCTGGCCGGCCCTTCAGGCGTGGGGAAGTCTTCCCTGACCAATCTCCTTATGCCTGAGGCCAACATGGAGACAGGGGCCATAAGCGAAAAGATAAAACGGGGAAAGCATACTACCAGGCATTCGG
>JAAWHU010000126.1 GCA_022796015.1 Hungatella sp.
TCGGTCAACGATGCCACCGCATCGCCTCCCTCCGCCGCCTTGCAGACTGAAAATTCATTCTGCGTCATTTGGCTGAAAGTAAATGGGTCAGTACACTAGTGTATTGTCTGAATTGTATTCAGGCGAAGCTTCGCTCTGATAACTTGTGTATAAAAAACTTGATTTTTTGGCTTGGCTGTGGTATTATAATTATCGCTTGTCAAAGCCATATGGATGGGTTCCCGAGTGGCCAAAGGGGGCAGACTGTAAATCTGTTGCGACACGCTTCGATGGTTCGAATCCATCTCCATCCAGTTTCCTGTGAAGGATATGCCGCAGTGGCGGAACAGGCAGACGCACAGGACTTAAAATCCTGCGGGACTAATCTCCCGTGCCGGTTCGATTCCGGCCTGCGGCATCTAAAAAAGCCCTGAGTCTTTCAGGGCTTTTTTAAAATAAATATGCTGATTCTTGTCATTCCGATGATGGGGCAATGCACCCTCCTATGAAAGTCCTCCGTCTCAAGCCTTATCCCTCATCCAGCTCATAAAAACGAATCCACAGTCCTCGTTCATCCCGGAGCCCCTCTCCTACAAATTGATTGCGATGGAGAATGGGAGCCAATGCTTTGGAATCTGTAATAAATGTGGGGACCGTCTTAAAGGGTTTCGGCCTGGCGCCATCCGTAAACCAGCCGTTATTCTCCACATAGATATGGCAGTCCGCCCCATCCGGATCTCTGCCTGTAAGCATGTACCTGGCTGACATATGGCGCACTTCATTCTGGTTGGTAATCTGAGTATCTACCCCGCAGGGCTCCACAATTCCGGTGAATAGAGGGCAGTTTACGGTTCCTTTGAAGGGAATCATCTTTACATGGCCAATCTCACTTTCAAGCTCAATGGTTCCTCCTGGATCTGTTTCAATCAGGATTTCAAGAATGGGTTCTTCTTTTCGTTTCATAAATTCCTCCTTGTTGGCAGCTTGCCCCGGAGCTTTGTCCCCCGTGGCGGGACACCGAACCGTCGCGGGTATAATGCCTGTCGACATTATACCATAATTCCCGGCAGAATGGGTTTGTTTTTGTGTTGCACAGGCATTTTAAAAATGGTATGATGGTATGTAATCACATAACTTCCCCTATGAACCAGAGGGAAGAACAGATTCGGAGGGCAGTACATAATGAATCAGCAGAACAGAAAGAGAAGGGCTTTTAAAGCCGCCTTTCCCCATACCATACCCATATTGGCCGGTTTTTTATTTCTAGGTATGACATATGGCATCTATATGAATGTGTCGGGATTTTCTTTTGTCTATCCCATGGTTATGAGCCTGGTTATCTATGGGGGGTCCCTGGAGTTCGTGGCTGTATCCATGCTCCTTGGCAGGTTTGCGCCTATGCAGACCCTCGTAGTGGCCCTCATGCTTCAGGCAAGGCACCTGTTTTACGGTATTTCCATGCTTGACAGGTTTAAAGATATGGGCTGGAAAAAATTCTATCTGATTTTTGGCCTGTGCGACGAGACATTCTCGGTTAATTGTTCGGCGAATATACCGGAGGACATAGATAAAGGATGGTTTATGTTTTTCGTGACTCTGCTGAATCAGGCCTACTGGGTTGCAGGAGCCACCATAGGGGGACTTCTGGGGTCTTTGATTACGTTTAACACAGAGGGACTTGAATTCGTCATGACCGCGATGTTTGTGGTGATCTTCCTGGAGCAGTGGAAGAAGGAGACGCGGCATGATACCGCCTGTATTGGCTTGGCCGCTTCCGTGGCCTGTCTGTGCCTTTTTGGGGCAGACTCTTTCCTGATTCCCACCATGGCCTGTATCATCGCAGGGCTGACATTGTTTAAGAAGCCTATTGAGAAAGCAGGTGGGCTGGCATGACATTGGAACAGCGTATTATCACCATTGGGCTCTGCGCCCTGGGCACTATGGCCACCAGATTTCTGCCCTTCCTCGTCTTTTCCTCTAAAAGACCTACTCCCCGGTATATTCAGTATCTGGGGAAAGCACTGCCCTCGGCTGTCTTTGGTATGCTGGTGGTGTACTGTCTGAAGAATGTGGAGATTTTCGGAGGAAGCCATGGTCTCCCGGAATTAATCGCTGTCTGCGTGGTGGCGGTTCTCCATCTTTGGAGACGGCAGATGCTGCTTTCCATTGCAGGAGGGACGGTTTGCTATATGGTATTGGTGCAGATGGTATTTTAGGGGACAGAGGATAAGAAAAGGGAGAAATATTTGCTGTATAGTAGAAGGAGGATATCAAATGGAACAATTCATGTACATGATGATGATTGAAAAAACCAAGACTTATAATAAGATAACAAAAAAGGTAGTTGTGGAGCATGTGGAGAACATAAGAAAACTGGATGATCAGGGAAAGCTGGAAATATGCGGTGTATTTAAAGGCTATCCCGGAATGGCGGGCATGTATATTCTAAAAACAGAAAGCCGCGAAGAAGCAGAAGAGCTCTGTAAAATGGAGCCTTTGGTTGTCGGAGGATATGCAACATATAAATTAATTACCTTACAGATGGCAAATCGGGAAAATAATTACTTGCTGTAAGTTGGGGAGAAGGACGTTACTATTCGCACCATGACGAATCACTCTGCTGATTAGTCATGAAGCGCCCCATTGCCCAGGCAATTTAAAATGGGCATATGCAGTTGCGTTCACAGGGCACCTGGGAACAGTAACAGAAAGCGGAAGGCGATGTACAGCAATATTCTTGAACTTTGTACAAAAATATTATATAATCAAACAATAACTAATATAGGCCATGGAGGAATAAACAATGGATATAAAAGAGCAGATCAGCAAGATTGTAGAGGAGGCTTCAAAGAATCCACACATTAAAGAGGAGTTTGAAAAAGAACCTGTAAAAGTAATCGAGAAGATAATCGGCGTTGACTTACCGGATGATATTATTATGAAAGTGGTTGATGGGGTAAAAGCTAAACTAACCATAGATGATGTATCTAAAGTTGCCGGAATTATAAAGGGGATATTTTAATAACCAGCGATTAATTGTAAAACAGTATGGATGATAGATACTATGAAAATATGGTTGACCAATATTGAGGAGGAGCCATGAAATTACCATTCAAAAAGGGAAACGAGATGGTTTTTCAAAAGGTTAAAAGCCAGCAGGGATTTACATTGGAGAATCAAGAGAGAAAGCTTACTGATTTCAGGGACATAGATATTGAGGATTATCTGGCAGATATGTTTGTCACATCGGATCAGTTTGTAATCCTGACAGCACCCAGGGCCCAATATAACGTGCGGTATATTCAGGCATGTACCCATGACGGAGAAATTGAGGTTGAATTGGGTATAGAAGAAGAGGGAACGCGGTTATATTATAAAATGTGTTCTGAGGAAGAGTGCTATCAAATGTTTCTTGATTTTTATGAGAATCGGTTGGTTCCCAATATGGAGGAATATAAACCAGTGGAATTTTAAAAATTTTCAGCTTGATTTACGTTCCAACATGAACCTCTCGGTAATTCCGGTAGAAATATGATTACTTATTAATAACCATGAACAAAAGTCTTATCCTGGTTAATCTACATGAAACGGCCAAAGCTGGACACAAGTTTTTGGCCGTTTGTATTTTTGTCAATGATAATGATACTCTAAGAGACATTTATAATTTATTTGAATATTTATCTGATAAGGAGATTGTGAAATCAGCTAAAAGAAAGGTAAAAGTCTTTGAAATTGAAAATACAGTTTGAAGGGATAACATCAAATGGAACAGGGAAGAATTTTAATAATTACCGGAGCACCTGGAACCGGAAAAACTACAACGGCTTCCATTATTGCGAAAGAATCCAATCTGACAAAGTCAGTACATTTACATACAGACGATTTTTATCATTATCTTTGTAAAGGGGCGATCCCCCCATATCTGCCAGAATCCGAGGAACAGAATTTAATTGTTATCGAAGCTTTTCTGGAAGCCGCAAAACGCTTTGCCCGTGGCGGATACGATGTAATTGTAGATGGAATCATAGGGACTTGGTTTTTAGCCCCTTGGCTGAAAGCGGTACAAGATAATTTTGAAGTCCACTATATTATATTGAGAGCCACCAAAGACGAAACTATGAAGCGGGCTATCCAACGAACTAAGTTAGACAGAGAAGCTAATATTGAATTAGTAGAAACCATGTGGAAGCAATTCCAAAATTTAGGGAACTATGAACAGCACGTTGTAGATATAACAAATTGTACGATTGAAGAAACGGTTTTCATAATAAAAGAGAGAATTGAGAAAAAATCCCACTTGCTTTAGCCTCTGGTTTATAAAACAGCCTGAAGGTGTGTTTATATCAGCGGTAAGTTGTCACGTACAGAAAAAGTTGTCATACAATAGCTGGTTATGGGACAATCAGACACGAAACCTTTACAATAGCCCATGGTCGATACGGATATAACGACGACGAAGGGATATGATCCCCATTATGAGTATGGCCGTATGAAGAAAGAAATCATGGAGTCAGAGAGTTTTTGGGGCCATACATTACAGTTGAAAGCAGAATATATACAACAGGCACATAAATCATAACCGGAAGGGATTTGGGATAATGGATAATTGGTTTACAATAGACAGGATTGATAACGAAACCATAATCATAAGTGAATACCGGCATTGGGAAGAAACCCATTGTTATCTGCTGAATGGAAAAGAGAAAAGCCTGCTTATTGACACGGGGCTGGGGATTTCCAATATATATGATGAAGTCCGAAAATATACAGATAAACCGATTGTGGCGGTTGCCACGCACATTCATTGGGATCATATCGGCGGGCATAGATATTTCCCGGAATTTTATGCACACGCAGAAGAATTGGACTGGCTGGATGGGAAATTCCCCCTGACAATCGAAACTATTAAAGAAATGGTGGTTGACCGTTGTGACTTGCCTGACGGTTTTAACGTGGACGATTATGTATTCTTTCAGGGCACACCGACAAGAATATTAAATGACCATGATATGATTGATATTGGCGGCAGGGAAATAGAAGTGCTCCATACTCCCGGACACTCTCCCGGACATTTATGTTTTTGGGAAAAAGATAAAGGATATCTGTTTACCGGCGATTTGGTCTATAAAGACACGCTGTTTGCTTATTACCCGTCCACTGACCCGGAAGCCTATCTTGCTTCATTGGAAAAGGTTGCGGCATTGCCTGTAAAAAAGGTATTTCCGGCACACCATTCGCTGGACATACAACCGAAAATCCTGATTCGTATGACAAATGGGTTTCGTCAGTTAAAGGCAGATGGGAAACTCCATCATGGAAGCGGTACATACTATTATGGTGATTGGGGAGTATGGCTGTAAACGAGATTTATGGAATAAAGGATAAAGAAAAGATGCTGGAGCACCAGATAAAGACGCTGAACCGGAAAGAAAGGACGCACCGGCTTTGTATTAGACCCTAGCTGCTCCCACCCAACAAGTTTTCCGATTTCTTATATGCATTGACGGACAATACATTCTACCAAAATGAGGAAGAAAGTAAAGAATATTGGCCAGAAATAAGCTCTCTCATAGATCAAGATTTAAATGTTTATGAAAGAATAAATCTAAGATGATAAAAAGAAAACCACCAATGAAAAAATGGGTAACGATATTGTTAATATTCTATTTTTTATGCATAATGAGAATATATGGTACGCCTCGAAATTATAATATGATAGAATTTACACAATATATATTTTTTTTATTTAAAGATTTGATTTTGGATATAATAAATTCAGATATAATCTTTTCATATTTCTTTATTGTTATAATTTGCATAGTTTTATTTTTCTGCATTATAGATAAAGAGTTTAGGTATATGTTTCTTGAAGCATTGATAGTAGTAAAGAAAGAAATTACTGGAGAAATAAGGAATGAAGAATGGGCTGGTATAAGAAAATTGGCAAAAAACCAAATTCATGTATGTCAGCAACTTATCAAATATAAAGAAATGTTTATTGATTTATGTGAAAAAGCAAATGTGCATGAAATTAATTTTATCATGGATAATTCTGAAAAGTCAATTATTGCTTCGCTTGAAAAAGAGGGTCAACCACCTATGATTAGCATCAAAACAGAGTTAATAAACAGATTAGAAGCAATAGAACCATGCCATGTAAGGGAAAAAGTACTAAGATTTGTAATAGCACATGAATTAATTCATGTAAAATATCATGATAGTATAAACAAAATATGGATGTGGCGATTTTATGTATTACTATGGATTGGAGGTTTAAGTCTTTTTTGGAATTATTTTGGTGCTTCTATTTCTTTGGGAATAGTACATAAATGGATATCTGTGATATTATTGCTATTATGGTGCATATTTGCATCTGTGTTAATATCTCAATCATTTTGGTGGCAAGTTTTAGAATTTAGGGCAGACAGATTAGGATTGAAAATTAGTGGAGAATCAGTTTGGGTTTTTGAAATCTATGCTAAATATTTTCCGGATGGAGTTTTTGGCAAGAATAATCTTAGAAAGCGTTTAAAAAATTATCAAAAGGCTATTATCAGCTTTTTTTTTGAAAAAGCAACACAGAATGATGAAATAGGGCATCCTTCTAATCATAAAAGAATAGAAGAACTTAAAAGAGGAAAGAATTGGACTTTATTTGAATATTTTCGGTATGGCTATCAGATGAAGAAAAATTCCTTGCTGGGAAATGGGAAAAAGATGTAACTGGATAAGATATATATACTGACAAGTGCTATATAGTGAGGCAGATTTAATTTAGATAAGCAAAATACACGTTGATAAAGGAGGAGAAAATGAGAGAAAAAGAAAAAATTAATGATACAATATGGCAAGAAGAGTACATATGTTGTAGAGGTTCATTTCAAAATATTATTGATAACATCGTTAGTTCTGGAATATTATCAAGGGAACTCGCTGTAGAAAGTCTAAATTTTTTAATGGAAAACACAGATTTGCTTGAAAAAAATAGAGAGATTTTAACTGCAAATCCAGATGATGATTCTGTGCAAACGGGAGAGTCAGGGTTTATGGTAGATGGTGCTGATTTTTATATTAAATTACGGAAAAGCACAATTCTTCTTGCTTTAATGTTGGTAAGTAATGCAGCATTGAGTTTTATTAGCTCAGACGTTATTGCTTTGGTTGCTCCTTATATAGTTGGCGGTATGTTGGGAGATGTGTCTCATTTAGGATTTAGATTGTATGAGGAAAGTGGAGAGAAATGTATTATATATGAGTTGGCTGCAAAACGTCATTCAATTCTTTCGCCAAAAGACATAAAGAAAAATATTGGAAAAAGATGTACAAGAGATTATAATTGCAGTTTCAGAAAAAATGGAAAATGTAAATGTGAGATAGATGATATTATAAATATCTGTGAAACTTTGAATAATAAGGGAGCGGTTATTAAAAGTGGGGAATACTATAGATATATAACATAAAAGCACAATATTCTGTACAATAAGTTTGCATGAAAGTGACATATATTTGGGGAATAAGAAAGATATACAAAGAGCCACTTGCAAAACAAGCGGCTCTGGTGTATAATCTAATCAGAAAGGTTGATCGGATACGAAGTTTCGATTGCCCTCAGTTAAATACTACATTAAAGAAATAGCATTCACTTTGGACGGTGGGATGCTGTTTCTTGTTTACGATTATCCATGTAAGACAGAGCCGCAAATATAACAAGCAATAATGTTAAAACTTCCATCACGCTCATACAAAATCAATTCAATGATTATACAGTACAGACAGTTTGTTTCAAATGTTTCAACTTTTAAAACAGAAGTAAGGAACATATAAATTAGATCTGTCAAAATTTCTTCTTCAGATATATTTGCGACAATCTCTCTAAAAAATCAGTGCTGCATGGCGGCGGATTTCCTGTGCTTACTACACCATTTTTGAAAGAGCTTTGATGTGACAGGAAATTAAATAATTCAAAACACGCAGAAAATCAATCGTAAAAAAATACGATTGATTTTCTGCGTGTTTCTGTATATAATATAAGTATTAAAATTGGAAAGGGAGAGCAGTGTATGCGTGAAACAAGAACAACAGAGTTCAA
>JAAWHU010000127.1 GCA_022796015.1 Hungatella sp.
TCCTTTAAGCCAAGGCCTGTAGCCTCACGAACAACCTTGATAACCTTAACCTTGTTAGGACCAACATCAGTCAGCTCTACGTCGAACTCGGTCTTCTCTTCCTCAACAGGGCCTGCTGCTGCGGCTGCTACAACTACGCCTGCTGCTGCGGATACGCCGAACTCTTCTTCACATGCTTTTACTAACTCATTCAACTCTAAAACAGATAATTCCTTGATAGCTTCGATAAACTCTGCAGTTGTCAACTTTGCCATGATAAATACCTCCGTATATTTTTATTGTTGTTATGTTTCTGATAATCAGGCCTCAGCCTTTGCCTCTGCAATCTGATTCAGAACGCGGGCCAGATTGGTAATCGGCGACTGGATGCTTCCGAGCAGCTTGCCTAAAAGTTCCTCTCTTGAAGGAATGGTAGCGATTACCTGCATTCCTTTGGCATCATAGTAGGAATCCTCTACGATACCGCCTTTGATCTCCAGCTTCGGTGCTGTCTTTGCAAAATTTGCAATAATTCTTGCCGGTGCTGTGGCATCTGTCTTTGACACTGCCAGAGCTGTAGGTCCTTCCAGATTGGGCTCTAAAGCCTCAAACGGCGTTCCCTTTGCAGCAAACCGGATCATGGTGTTCTTGTAAACTTTGTACGTGATTCCCGCTTCTCTTAACTGCTTACGAAGAACAGTATCCTGCTCTACAGTCAGGCCGCGGTAGTCAACAACCACTGCTGTCTGAGCACCATCAAAAAGTTCTGCAATCTCAGCAACAACAGGCTGCTTTAATTCAACTTTTGCCATGAATGATTTACCTCCTTGTTTTTTTGCTTGTATTGAGGTCCGAAAAGGAAAAGCCCCTCTGCCGCAATGACAGAGAGGCTGTAAAAATCACATATCTGTGAATCCTGTACATGTCCTCGGCAGGCGTCTGCGCCTTATGCCTTACGGCACCTGCTGTCTTCGGCTTTCAATACTGGTATTGCTTTCATCAGCGCGAGCTGATAGTGGGCTGCATACAAATGCTTCCCTAGTGTATCACAAATCTATAAGGATTGTCAACACAAAAGTAAACCTGATCCCGGATTAATTCACTAACTTGGCAACATTCAGCTTCACGCCTGGTCCCATGGTGGAAGTCAAAGTGATGCTCTTAATGAATACTCCCTTGAGAGTGCTTGGTTTTGCTTTGATGATGGCATCCATAAGCGTCTGGAAGTTGTCCGCCAACTGTTCTTCTGTGAAAGAAACTTTTCCCACTGGCACGTGGATAATATTGGTCTTATCAAGTCTGTACTCGATCTTACCTGCTTTGATATCGTTAATAGCCTTTGTTACATCCATGGTTACAGTACCGGCCTTGGGGTTGGGCATTAATCCCTTGGGTCCAAGTACACGGCCCAGACGTCCAACTACGCCCATCATATCCGGGGTAGCCACAACAACGTCAAAATCAAGCCATCCCTCGTTCTGGATCTTCGGAATCAGCTCCTCGGCTCCTACAAAGTCAGCGCCTGCAGCCTCTGCCTCGTCTGCCTTGGCTCCCTTTGCGAATACCAGGATCCTTACGGTCTTGCCGGTTCCATGAGGCAGAACCACTGCTCCACGGATCTGCTGATCGGCATGACGTCCATCACAGCCGGTTCTGATATGAACTTCAACGGTTTCATCAAATTTTGCAGCAGCAGCTTTCTTTACCAATGCAATCGCATCTGCTGAATCATAAAGAGTAGCACGGTCCACTAATTTAGCGGCCTCTACATATTTTTTTCCTCTTTTCATTCTAATAACCTCCTAGTGGTGTTGTCGGGGATTGCCCTCCCACGGTCCGGGTATATCCGCTTATTCTTCAACGGTGATTCCCATACTCCTTGCAGTACCTGCAATCATACTCATGGCAGCTTCAAGACTTGCGGCGTTTAAATCCGGCATCTTTAACTCGGCGATCTTCTGAAGCTCTGCTTTAGAAATGCTCGCTACCTTTGTCTTGTTGGGAGCTGCGGAACCAGATTTGATCTTACATGCCTTCTTTAACAATACGGCTGCCGGCGGAGTCTTGGTTATAAAGCTGAAGCTTCTGTCTGCATATACGGTAATCACTACAGGAATAATCATATCACCCTGGTCAACTGTCCTTGCATTAAACTCCTTGGTAAACTGAACAATGTTCACGCCGTGCTGTCCAAGTGCGGGACCAACCGGTGGCGCTGGTGTGGCCTTTCCTGCTGGAATCTGCAATTTAATATAACCTGTTACTTTCTTTGCCATAATTAGGCACCTCCTAAATAATGTGGTAATGTCGGGGGATGTCCCTCCCACTTGTTACTCTCAGTTACATCTTTTTCACTTCTTTAAACGCAAGTTCAACCGGTGTCTCTCGACCGAACATCTCTACATTGATGGTTACGGTCTTCTTGCCTTCATTGATGGACTTAATTGCGCCAACGGTATCCTTCCATGCTCCGGCAGTCACCACCACCGTATCGCCCTCTTCAAATCCTACGACTACATCCGGTGTCTTAAAGCCAAGACCGGCCATCTCCTCCTCAGAAAGGGGAACCGGCTTGGAACCAGGTCCTACGAACCCGGTAACGCCACGGGTGTTGCGCACCACGTACCATGTGTCGTCATTCATAATCATATGAATCAGCACATATCCCGGGAACAGCTTCTTATCCGCCGCCTTCTCAACTCCGTTTTTAATCTCAACCACAGACTGCATGGGAACAGATACTTCCAGAATCTGATCCTGGAGGTTCCGGTTCTCTATCGTCTTTTCAATATCGACCTTTACCTTGTTTTCATAGCCTGAATAGGTATGGACTACATACCAGTTTGCCTCTGCCATACGATTCACCTTTGCCCTTATTATAAAATAAAACTAAGACCGAATTTAATGATCAGATCCAGGAGTGCAATGATTAAACCTAAAGCAATGGAGCATGCAACGACAGCAGCTGTCTGCTTCCCTACAGTCCCCCTGTCAGGCCAGATGATTTTGTTGAACTCAAGTTTCAACCCCTTGAAAAAGCTGCTCTTTTTTGCCTTTGTCTTTGGAGTCTTCTCTTTACTTGCTGCTTCTGCCATGATCTCACGTCCTTTACTAAACCTGATTACTTCGTCTCTTTGTGCAAAGTATGTGTCTTGCAGAATCTGCAATACTTTTTGGTTTCCATTCTGTCAGGATGGGTCTTCTTATCCTTCGTCATGTTATAATTACGTTGTTTGCATTCTGTACATGCCAGTGTAATCCTTGTGCGCACGACTTCCACCTCCACTTATCAATTTCGTTGTTGTGCGGCCTTTTTTCGCTTTCCGGGCTATGGCCCTGCTTACTCATACCGGCCTGCCTGTCCGATATCTGTGAATTCGCCCATGCAAGCATGGCTCATTCGCGGCTGCCATCCGGGACTTTCAGAGTAAATTTGAGCATAAAAAAAAGACCTATATTCTTCCATTCGCTCGTTCACTATACCATATGCGGACAGCTACGTCAACATATTTTTTTCATTTGGCAGTTTTTATGCCCCGCCTCCTATAAAAAGAGTCAGGGTCCAAACCTTCTGAACACCCATGTGCTTCAAGACCCTTGTGCAGGCCTCCAGAGTACTGCCTGTGGTATAGATATCATCTACCAGAAGAACCTTTTTTATACCGGCAGATATCACCCCCGGGGCAAAGGCCTGTTCCAGATTCCTCAGGCGCCCGGAAGGATCCAGCTCTTTCTGGGGCGCCGTCTTTTTCACTCTCTTTAAAGCGTTGTCGCAGACAGACAGAGGAAGCTTTCGGGAAAGGCCGTGGGATAGAACGGAGGCCTGATTAAATCCCCTCTCCCGCTCCCGGGCAGGATGAACCGGAACAGGGACGATGAGCTCAGGCGCCACGGCGGCGATGCGGTCTTTGAACCGGTACCAGGCGGCTTCCGTGTAAAAGTCCAGGTATTCCCGCTTATTTTTGTACTTGATGGCAGACATGGAACGGCTGGCACAGTCATTGTATTCAAACACAGCCATGTTATACTCAAAGGTTCTGTGATGCCTGACACAGTCGAAGCAGTATTCTGTCTCCTGGTTCATCACGGGCTTGCCGCATTTTTTGCAGACAGGATTCCTTACGGGAACAAGGCTTTTGGCGCACTTGGGGCAGATCAGTTCCCCGCGGGGCTTTACAATATCAAAACATACCGGACAGCGGCGGGGGAAGAACAGCTCCACGGCTGCCCCGGTTATTTTCTTTGGTTCTCTGGTCATGGGTTCCTCTTTCTAATTCTGAATCTCGCGGATTCGCTCCTTCAGCCCCGAATATCGTCTCTGCTCCACCTGATTGTCCACCATATACCGGAACATATCCGGAAGGCCTGTAAGACACACGCAGAAGCGGGCCCTGGTCACTGCCGTGTAGATCAGATTCCGGCTCATAAGCATTCTGGGGCCGGTGTAAACAGGGATGATAACGGCCGGATATTCGCTTCCCTGAGATTTGTGAATGGTGATGGCATAGGCAAGCTCCAGCTCTTCCAGCTGGCGGAAGGTATATTCCACCATCTTCCCCTCGTCAAATTCCACCGTAAGGGTCTCGGCAAACAGGTTCAGCTCCCGAATAATCCCCATATCTCCGTTGAACACTCCGGTTCCGGCCTCCAAGGGAATGTTGTGCCTGCCCCGGATCTCCCAGGGAATCTGATAATTATTTTTTATCTGCATTACCTTGTCGCCCACGCGGAAGATCACTCCTCCGCTTTCCTTCTCCGGTTTGTCCTTTTGGGGAGGATTCAGAGCCGCCTGGAGAACCGTGTTCAAACGCTCCACACCCAGAACCCCTTTTCTCATAGGCGTCATAATCTGAATATCAAGAGGCTTGGCATGGACATAGTCAGGCAGCTTCCTTGTCATCAGAGTGAGCATGGTGTTAATAATCGCGTCAGGATTCTCCTGGCGTATAAAGAGGAAATCTTTGCTGCGTTTCCCCAGATTGATCTGTTCTCCTGCGTTGATCTTGTGGGCATTGACAATAATATCGCTTTCAGCAGCCTGCCGGAAAATATGGGTCAGCTTTACTACGTTAAAGGCCCCCGAACAGATCATGTCCTTTAATACATTGCCGGGACCTACAGAGGGAAGCTGGTTAATATCCCCCACCAGAATCAGTCTTGTCCCCACATTGACTGCTTTTAAAAGAGAATGCATCAGCTGAATATCCACCATGGACATCTCATCAATGATGATTGCATCTGCTTCTAAGGGATTTTCTTCATTTCTCTGGAACTTGCTTCCGGCCCCGGCCTCCTCCCTTGGCCCTCCGCTTAATTCCAAAAGGCGGTGAATGGTTTTGGCCTCATATCCCGTGGCCTCTGTCATCCTCTTGGCCGCACGTCCCGTAGGAGCTGCCAGGAGAATCTCCATTCCCTCCCGCTCAAAATAGCGGATAATGGTGTTGATGGTAGTGGTCTTTCCTGTACCCGGGCCGCCGGTAATAATTAAAAGGCCGCTGTTGACCGTCTCCATGACGGCCTGGGCCTGGAGAGGATCCAAATGAATCTGTTCCTCCTGCTGAATCTGCAAAAGACGCTGCCGGATCTCTTCTTCCCCGGTATTGCCTCTGATATTGAGATCATGAAGCATTCTGGCAGTATTCAGCTCCATATAATAGTAGCTGGCCGTGTAGACAGCCTGGCGGGCAGCGGGCTCCAAAGTCCCCTCTCCCGTCATGTTCTTTACCACCAGGCGCCGTTCCATCTGCATGTCCATAAGATAGTTGTCCAGGTCCTGATCCACCTGCAAAAGCTCCGAAGCCTGACAAAACAGCTCCTCCTTGGGAAGATAGGTATGGCCCTGGCCGGAGGCCTGCAGAAGCGTATACAGAATCCCGGCCTTAATCCGGTAATCGGAATCCGTAAAAATCCCTACCTTCTGGGCAATCTCGTCAGCTATCTTAAACCCGACTCCCGGAATATCGTCGGCAAGGCGGTATGGGTTCTCCTTAATAATCCCATAAAGCCTTGGGCCGTACTCCTGGTAAATCCTGACGGCCAGATTCATGGATATTCCGTATTCCTGGAGAAACATCATGGCCTGACGCATGTCCTTCTTCTCATCCATCTGCTGGGCTATGGACATAGCCAGCCGCTCGCTGACACCCTTCACCTCCGAAAGCCGCTCCGGCTCCTCCTCTATGATGCGGAAGGTGTCATCCTTAAAGCGCCGGACAATCCTGGCTGCCAGGGCCGCACCCACGCCTTTTACAGCCCCGGAACCCAGATACCGTTCCATGGCCTGGACATCTTCCGGAGCTTTAATCTCGTAGGATTCCACCTGCAGCTGTTCTCCATATGCGGGATGTTCCGTCATGATTCCGGCCGCCTCGATCATCTCGCCTTCGCCTATGTAATGGAATGTGCCCACAAGAATATATTCTTCTTTTCCTGAAGACACACTGATAACGCTGTAGCCGTTATCCTCGTTCCGATATTTGATTTTTTCCACAAATCCCGTCACTACTGCCATGGTATTCTCTAAAAGTCTTTCTTTCCGTCTCCTCCGTGGGAAAATTCAATAAATTTCCCGGTACCCACTGCCACCGCCGTCAGAGGATCCTCGGCAATCATGGTGCTTATGCCTGTCTTCTCTTCAATCAGGGCATCCAGGCCGCTGAGAAGAGCCCCTCCGCCTGTGAGGACAATGCCTCTGTCGAAAATATCTGCAGCCAGCTCCGGCGGAGTCCGCTCCAAAACATTGTGCACTGCATCCACAATCTGCATAGCCGGCTCTCTGAGGGCCTCCAAAGTCTCGTCGGAAGTCACCACAATAGTCTTCGGCAGACCTGTAACCAGATTCCGGCCTCTCACCTCCATAGTAAGAATCTCCGGCCTTTTATAGGCGGCGCCGATGTTGATCTTGATCTCCTCGGCAGTCCTCTCGCCGATAAGAAGATTGTGTTTCTTCCTCATATAACGTACCAGCGCCTCATCAAAATCATCTCCGGCCACCTTAATGGAAGTACTTACCACAGTACCCCCAAGGGAGATCACCGCAATGTCCGCCGTACCGCCTCCGATATCTACGATCATATTGCCGCAGGCCTTGGAGATATCAATACCCGCGCCGATGGCTGCCGCCACCGGCTCCTCAATAATAGATACATCTCTGGCTCCGGCCTGATAGGTGGCATCCTCCACTGCTTTCCTCTCCACCTCCGTGGCTCCGCTGGGAATACACACAGCGATTCTGGGCTTTCTCAGCGCCTTCTTCCCCACGGCTTTATTAATAAAGTATTTGAGCATCTTCTCGGTCACCGTGTAATCCGAGATCACCCCCTGCCTTAAGGGCCTGATAGCCACAATATTGCCCGGAGTCCTTCCGATCATCAGTCTGGCCTCCTCGCCAAATGTGATGATCCTGTTGGAATCACGGTCAATGGCCACCACGGAAGGCTCCTTTAACACCACACCTTTTCCTTTAATATATACAAGAATACTGGCTGTTCCCAAATCAATCCCTATGTCATTGGACATTAACATATGCTCTGCTTCCTCCTGTCTATGGTTTTTCCGGATCCTTGAACCTTGTCCGAAGGCGTTCCTGTTCTATCGTCTCATGATAAAAGGGCCCTCTGTACACATGTCAGAGGGTACTCTTATACATATGATTCCACATTATCGATTTTATTATATACAATCTCCAGGGGTTTTTAAAGGTTTTTTTTTATTTTATTTTTTTTATCCTTATTTTATTTCAGGTACACACTTTAGTCACATTTTCCCGATATACTCTAAGTACGTTATCCGAAAGGGTAACGGGCCTTTGTTTCAAGTAAACCACTTGAAATCACAAAGCTTTTTCATACTCATACCTGTCAGGGGC
>JAAWHU010000023.1 GCA_022796015.1 Hungatella sp.
ACCGTACTGCATAAAAAATAGGAATAAAATCAAAAAACCTCGTAAACTTCGGCGTTTATCAAAGTTTTCCAACTTTATCCCTATTATAACTCCTTCCCCCTTTATCTTCTTCCCCTCCGCCATCACCAACTCCATAGCCATCCTCCTTCTTCCCACGGTTGCGGAGGCTCAGGCAGGCGGCAATGAATCCCGCATCGCCCAGGCCATCTCGATCTCCCTGCGTTACAGCTTATATATGGGAATTTTGTGTATCGGAGTCTTCACTTTATTCGGTGCGGAATTAGGCGTCGGCGTATTCAAGGATCCCTCTGCCGGTACCTTCATGCAGATTCTCGCGTGGCTGTGTCCTTTTTTGTATCTGGTTACCACCATGGGAAGTATCCTTAATGGACTGGGAAAAACTACAACTACCTTTCTCCAAAATATCACCGCCCTGGTCCTGCGCCTGGCTTTTGTTCTCATAGGCATTCCGCGCTTCGGCATTATGGCCTATCTTTGGGGGATGTTAGCCAGCGAGCTTTTACTTGCATTTCTTCATCTGACTTCCCTTAAACGCCTGGTATCCTTTTCCTGGGACGCAATAGAGATGATCGTAAAGCCGGCGGCCCTTCTGATCATCTCTATAGGAATTTATTATGCCTTATTTTCTTTTTGGGATGGGTTTGACAGTTTGGGGCTTTTTGTGTCCACTGCCCTGCATATCGGAGTCCTGTCCATATGCTACGGAGGGCTTCTGGCTGTGTTTCATCTGGCCAAAGGGAAATAGATTCTATACAAACGTCTGGCTGGAACATTCTTATAATGGGTATCCAGCCTGATTGTCTTTGCGCCGGAATTTTTACAAAAATCAATCCCAAATCCCACCAGCTTTTCTTCAAATCCACATACCCCTCCCCGGTAAGCACAATCATTTTCCCTTGTTCCATTCCTTCTCCCTGTTTATGACATCCAAAACCTCCATCACCGCCAGGCTGTGCTCCATCATCTCATAGCAGGCCTTGTAATCCCCCGCGTGAAACTGCCTGGCAAACTCTGCAATCTCTGATTTCAGCCGCCCTCTCTCCGGATTCTCTGCCAATACCTCTGTCATGCCATCCATATAAAGGACCGCCTGTGACGCGGAGCTGACCGGCCCCTCCATCTTAATCCATCCCTTTTCCCCCTGTACCATACAGAAATTATCACCGTTACAGTCCATAGCCGCCGTACAGATCACCTGAAATCCAGGGTACTTGAGAACAACCGTGCCCGAGGTATCCACGCCGTTGAATCCTCCGGATGCAGGGAAATACTCTGCCTTCTCCGGTTTTCCAAAAAGCCACACTGCAAAATGAAGATTGTACACATTCACATCATACAAGCTTCCCCCAGCACACTCCGGGTCAAGAACCGGCCGGATTATCCCCCTTAGATACTCCTCGTAGGCCTTCCCGGTACGGCAGTAACTGCACTGCACCAGACGAACAGGGCCCAGTCTGCCCATATGTTTTTTCACAGCCGGCACCAGGGGGCCGTAGGGCAGCTTAAATGCCTCCCACAAGAAGAGTCCTTGTGTGCGGGCCAGATCAGCCAGTTCCCTTGCTTCCTCCCATGTCACAGTCAGGGGTTTCTCGCAGATCACATGCTTTCCGGCCCGCAGCGCCTGCCTGGCATAGGGATAATGCTGACTATTAATAAGACCCACATAAACCGTATCCATGTCCTCACAGTTTAAAAATTCTCCATAATCCGTATAAAGCTTCATTCCGTAGGCCAAGGCCAGCTCCTCACCCTTTTTCCGGCTTTGTTCCCGCACACAGACAGCCATCGTCTCGACATGTTCCACCTCAGCCCCATCTTTTAAGAATCTCTTTACAATATTTCCGTTTCCCACCACACCGATTCTCATGGACAAACCTCCTTTGTCTTTTCTTTGTTCTTTCTCTTTCCCCGCGCGGACAGGAGAACACACAGGGTATCCTCAGATAATATTGAATTTCTTCCAAGTGCCCCTGACAAAACGGAGCCAGAAAATCACTGCCCGAATCCCCCAGTCCAGACACATGGCCAGAGCCACGCCGATCACGCCCATATTCATCTTTACGGCAAAGATAATCGAGAACAGCACCCGGCCGGCCACAGTTGATAACAGGCTGATGTACATAGTGAATTTCACGTCCCCCGCCGCACGGAGACCGTTGGAGAGAGCGCCGGATAAAGGATAGCAGACCGCATTGAACACATTGTGAATCACAATGAGAACCACCACCAGGCTCTCTGCTTCCTCCGACAAGGCATATCCCTTTAACACCAGAGGCGACACGGCCAGAATCAGGCCGTTCCACAGGATGGAGGCTGCAAATGTCATCTTAAGCAGCTTCCTCATATAATACTCTGCCGCCTCCTTATCCCCTGCCCCCATACACTGTCCCGTCACCGTGACAAATGCCAGACCCATGGCAGTTCCCATAAGGGCAGCCACAGACCAAAAGCTCTGGGCCACGCCGTTGGCCGCGATCTGGGCCGTGCCGAATAAGGCGGTAATACTGCTTAAAGCCACCTTTGCAAGCTGGAATAATCCGTTTTCAATTCCGTTGGGAATGGCAACGCCCAGGATTCTGCGGACCATAGCCCCATCCAGGGAAAAAATATGCCTCCTCTCCAAAAAGATCACGTTGGCTTTGTTAAAACACATCCAGGTAATGACCACTGCCGAGAAAACCCTGGCAATAAGAGATGGATAAGCCACTCCCGCCACTCCCCCATGGAGCAGGAATACCCCTATGGCATTGCCCGCTACATTGATCCCGTTGGATGCCGCAGAAAGGTACATGGTCACCTTGGTTTTTCCCATGCTGCGGTACATGGCAGCTCCTGCGTTGTATACTGCCAGAGCCGGGTAGGAATAAGCCGATATCCGAAGGTAGGTAGTGCAGGCCTCCATAACATCCGGCTCCACCTCGCCAAAAAGCAGTCTTAAAAGCCTGGGGCTGAAAATCAGAACAAAGCCGGTGATAATCAGCGAAAATACCCCCGATGCCATGAGAAGCTGTCCCCCGGACAGATTGCCGTTTGCTCTGTCCCGGCTTCCGATATACTGGCTCACCACAATGGCGCCTCCGGCAGCCACGGCGGAAAACAGATAGATAAATATGGTGTTGAACATATTGACCAGAGATACCCCGGAGACTGCTGCCTCCCCTGCATAGCTGACCATAAAAGTATCCGCCACACCCACCAGAACTGCCAGAAGCTGCTCCATAAACAGAGGCACAATAAGGTTTTTCAGATCCATGTCGGAAAATATTTTTCTCTCTTCCGGAATCCCTTTCCCGGGCTCCATAAGCCTTGCGGTTCTCTCCTTCATCTTCATTCCCTCACATTCTTTATTAGTTACCTATTCTGATTATAATGCAGGGGAACTTCTATGTCCAATACTCCGTTTTTATCTATAACCTATGCCTCAAAAACATAAGAGGACGTCAAAGACATCCTCTCTGTGCTTATCTGTCATAATGTGCGGAAACATCCTGCAGATGTTTGATAATGGGCAGATGCTGAGGACAGATGCTTTCACACTGCCCGCATCCAATGCAGTCGCCGGCTTTTCCGAATTTACCTGCCAGCTGCTTGTAGTTCGTCTGGTTGGCTGTCCACCCCTTGTCTTCTGCCTCCCTCATATCTTCGTTATAAAGAGAAAAATACTGAGGAATTGCGATCTTTGCAGGACAGCCGTCTGTGCAGTAAGAACACCCTGTACAGGGCACTGCCGTGGCTTCGTTAATCATATCTGCAGCTTTTCTGACAAGCTCTTTCTCCTGCTCGCCGAAGGGTTTAAAATCCTCCATATAACTCACATTATCCATAAGCTGCTCCACGTTGCTCATGCCTGACAATACCATCATAACATTGTCCAAAGAAGCGGCAAACCGCACCGCCCAGGATGGCACTGACATTTCGGGGTCATAGTCCTTAAAAAGCTTGTCAACCCTTTGAGGAACCGATGCCAAGGTGCCTCCTTTTACCGGCTCCATGACAATGACGGGTACTCCATGCTTTACTGCGGTCTCATAACATTTGCGGGACTGAATCCAGGGACTTTCCCAGTCAAGGTAGTTGATCTGAAGCTGTACAAATTCCATATCCGGGTGCGCCGTCAGGATCTTATCCAAAAGCTCTGCATTGTCATGGAAGGAAAAACCAATATGCTTTACAAGTCCCTGGCTCTTTTTCTCTCTCAGCCAGTTAAAACAGTCAAACTCCTCATACTTCCCATAGCTGCTCTCGGAAATTCCATGAAGCAAATAATAATCAAAATATTCAACGCCTGTTTTCTCCCTCTGTTCGTCAAACACCTTGTCACGATCCTCCAGACTGTTAAAAAATCCCGAATGAAGTTTCGTAGCCAGAGTGTAAGCCTCTCTGGGATAACGGTCTACCAGAGCCGTCTTTGCCGTATTCTCACTATTAAATCCACAGTACATCCATGCCGTGTCAAAATAGGTAAATCCCCTCTCAAGGAAAAGATCCACCATCCTCTTTACCTGCTCCACATCAACACTTGCCGCATCCGCTTTGTCTAACAGCGGCAGCCTCATCAGTCCGAATCCTAATTTTTTCATATCCATTGTCTCCTTCTTTCTTTTTCAGTACTTCTTAAAGTAATTGCGAAACTTAAAGCCTGGCTGAATATTCTGATCATATCTTACAGGAAAAGACATTTGCACCATGGAAATGAGACGACTTTCCCAATCACCTGTCCATGTTCTGCCTTATCACCTCTTTTAAAGTAAATCTCCCTTCCTCATATTCATAGGCAAATATGCAGCAGTTGCCCAATCCCTTTTTCAATTCCTCCATGGGATCCTGAATCCCTCTTAAGAAATTAAAGCATGCCCCGCTGTGGGATACTGCAAGGACACAGGTATGACCATCCTGTTCCATGACCTCCGAGAGAGTCTTGGTCATCCGGTCTCTGACCTCGTCGGAGGATTCCCCTCCAAACTGAAGATAATAGGTAACGCATTCTTCCGGAGTCTTACAGTTCAGGCGCTCGCTCTCCCCCTCCAGTTCCCCGTAGAACATCTCCTTCAGCCCCTTTAATCTGGTATAGGGCATGTCGGTAACCAGTTCCAGGGTGTCGCTGCATCGTTCGCTGGTGGAACAGCAGGCATAATCAAAGACAATGCCCCGCTCTTTAAAATATCTGCCTGCACGGACAGCCTGCTGCCTTCCCTTCTGGGTGAGAGGGGAATCACACCATCCCTGTATCCTTTTCTGTACGTTAAACATGGTCTCCCCATGGCGCATCAGATATAACGTCCTCTTCATGCTCTTCCTCCCACTGATCTGATTTTTTTATAGAACTATCATAATTTATAGAGCCCCTTCTGTCAAATGCCTGTATCATATGTCAGGTCATGCCTTTTAGGCATTAGCTTCCTCCCGACAGCCTGGGGAAAATTTTTCCCCTTATTCCGACTCTTGAAAAATAGGGTAAATTATGCTAAAATTGTTTTCGCAATACAAGAAAATTCATCTAAATATCTATTCTTTATTGCAGGAGGGGTCGTATGAAATTTCTAGCCAATCAAAAGCTTGCCACGCGCATCAGCATCATTACCACAGTCATTACATTTACCGGGCTCTTGCTTCTCTGGTTCATTGTATCCAGCCGCGTTGCTTCCATGGTTGAAAACAACATAACCAACCAGATGATCGATGCTGTGGAATCCAGAGCTTCTATTATCAATGATTATGTAGCTTCCGCAGAGGAATACATGACCGCCTTTGCCTTAGGCAGCGAGGTGCGTGATCTTCTGGCCAATCCTGAGGATCCGGTTCTGTTAGAAAAAGGCCAGCAATATACAGAGGACTTTGCCGCTGTCAAGGGAATCTTCGAGGGATTATATATAGGAACTCCCTCTACCTATGTTCTGACTCATACCTCCCAAAGCGCCATTGGGATAACCACTCGTTCCGGCGAATCATTGGAGGTATTCTCTAATACAATTCTGGCCCGGCCCCAGCTGACCAATCTGGGAATTATGAAATCTCCGGGAAGCGGAAGCATGATTATTTCCATGTACTACCCGATTTTTAATGGCCAGACATGCATGGGCTTCGTGGGGGCTGGCGTCTATGCAAGCCGGTTAATGGATGTACTGCTGGGTCTGGATATTGAAGGTCTTCCTAACAGTGAATATATCTTTTTAAATGTAGCTTCCGGAACATACCTCTATCATCAGGATGAAGCTCTGTTAAATACAGAGACCACAGACAGCGGTTATCTGGAAATCCTCAATCGGATCAGAAACGAGGGTTCTACACAAGCAGGCACCTATTCCTACCGGGACGAAAACGGAATTACTCAGCTGGTAGTCTACAAATATCTGAAAGATCGGGACTGGGTCTTCATGGTGCGCGACACTGCGGCGGAAGTTTATAAGGGAGTGGTGTCCGTGCGTATTACAGTGGCTGTTTTGTGCGCCCTTGTAGGAATATTTATTATAGTTGTCACCGTGGTGATCCTGCAGCGTCAGGGAAGAGAGCTTATGGTTATGGAAAATGCCATCCGGCGTCTGGGCAATCTGGAGCTTTCCGCCGACCAGGAGTTGGAAGCATTTTACGGAAGGACAGATGAGATCGGCATGATCGCACAGACCATCCATCATGTCTGCAGCTGCCTCCAGAGAACCATCGATGATATCGGCCGAATCTTAGGTGAGATGGCAAAAGGCAATATTGCCGTGGATGTTGTGAAAAATGAATCCTACTATATCGGTGATTTCAAAATCCTGGCGGAAAGCCTCAAAAGCATCCGCACCCATCTCACAAATGTTATGCGTGAAATCAGCCATATCGCCAATCAGGTAAACAGCAGCGCCAACCAGGTTTCCTCAGGCGCCCAGGCCCTGTCTCAGGGAACGGTGCAGCAGAAAGAGTCCATCAACGGGCTGGCCGACAATATCACGGATATTACGGCCCAGATTCAAAGCAGCACTGCCCGCTGCAGCAATGCCACGGACTTAGTTGACAAAGCCACAGGGTATGCTGTGGAGGCTGATGCCAAGATGGAACAATTAGTCACTGCCACCAGGAATATTGATCAGTCCTCCGCCCAGATCGGCAGTATCATAAAAACCATTGAGGATATTGCATTTCAGACCAATATCCTTGCACTGAATGCGTCTGTGGAGGCAGCCCGGGCGGGAGCTGCCGGAAAAGGGTTCGCAGTCGTATCAGATGAGGTTAAGAATCTTGCCGCCAAGTCTGACGAGGCCGCAAAAAATACAAGCATGCTCATCGGCCGCTCGATTCAGGACGTGAGAACAGGCACAGAGTCTACCAACCTTGCCATCTCCGCTATGCAGGTCATCAACGAATGCATCCAGTCTATTAAGCAATTAATGGATGAGATTGCCCTTGCCAGCGTCCAGCAGTCAGAGATGATTGTGTCTGTGGAGGACAGGATCAAGGAGGTTTCCAGAGTAACGGAAGTCAACTCTGCCGCCGCAGAGGAAAGTGCGGCAGTCTCTAATGAATTGTCTGACCAGGCAAGAACCCTTAACCGCCTTCTCAGTCAGTTTTATGTCTAAAGCTTCTGGCAGGATAATGTGATTCCCTTGCTGAAAACGCACTAAACTTAAAGTCCCGTCAGACCACCGGTACCCGGTGAATCTGACGGGACTGAGCCTTTGTCCCCCTAAGAAAAAAGCTACTTATCGTTAATGGGCGCACTGATACTCGTCTCATAGGGAATCTCTTCCTCTGTTTCTTCCCCACTCTCCTGGGATTTCACCTTTTTGTGACTGGTTGTCATGGATACTACGATTTTTTTGTCATCTAAAAGAAACCTGACACGGTCTTCTATGGACCTTTTGTCCATCTCCGGTTCCAGCTCATAATCAAAGGTATAAACCCAGACCTCTTCTTCCCAGCTGTCTTTTTCCCGGTAGTAAATCCTGGCGTTGCGGCCCGGAATTTTTAAGAGGCCAAACCATTTCTCACTTTCCCTCTGTCCGCAGTCATAAAAATAGCACCTGTCCCTCTCGGAAGTCAGAAACAGTTCGTCCTCCGCCAGCTCCTTCTGAAACAGGATTTCCCCTGTCTCCATGTCTGCTAACATCAGGATACTCTCCGTAAGATCACCGCTGATATATCCGTTGTAATGAGGAGAATTCCAGTTCTCCGTGACGATCCATATATACTCATCCCAGGCCGCCTCTCCCCGCAATACGGAGTAACCTGCCTCGGGATATTCATATATCATCTGACTGTCCTCACCAAGAATCTGAAGGTCATATCTGCGTGTTTTCTTAAAATTCTCGGATTTCTCCGCCTGAAGCCGGTAGGATGTCCCCTCCACCGGGGACGTCTCGTCCCAAGTATAGCAATCCCTGGAATAACCGGAGGGGTAGCAAATCTCAATGACCGCCGAACCGCCTCCATTATGAAAATCACAGCCTGCAAAAAGGGACAGAGCCATCAAAAAACCTGCTGCCATTGCACCCTTTTTCCCCATAGTCTTCCCTCCCCCACCATCTTTTCCACAGTACTTCTCTAATCCACCATAAAATCAAAACCGCCTTCGTGAATTCCATAGTAAGTAAAAAAGATATATTGCTTATCTGCGGTCCTCTTACAGTTGGCCTCATACTGCCACCATCTGCCATCCTGCAGATGCTGGATGAAGACACGGCCCTTTTTACCAGACTGCTGTACGGGGATATAGACCGTAATTTCACCGGGATGGCCGGATTCTACGGAATATACCCAGGAGCCCGGCTTTCTGTCCGTCTCCCCCAGGTCCATCCATTCCCTTTCTCCTACATTGACCGCGAGATCAAGCCCCTCCTCTTTGTCAATACAGGAGAAGATCATGCCATAACATTCCTGCTGCTCAAAAGCCTTTGCCCTCATGCGGTCCTTCTCAAAGGCAGCATAGGAACGAATATACCATCCGTCATTACAGATATCGAAATCCAGGATTCCCCCTCTGCCATAGGTATGGTCATAGCCTTTTAAGTAGTCCTCCCTGCTTTTGTAGGAGATGAGGACAATCTTGGCCCCCCAATCCACGGCCCATTTTTTAAGCAATGAGGCGGCATCCGGGTTCTCTTCCTCCAGCCCTCTTAAATCCTGATCCATACAGTCGTCGATTCTTATGTTGGAAGGGCAACGACAAAGAAGCTCCTCAAAGGAGCCGGACTCATAAAATTCCCCTATAAGATTCTTCTTGTGACAGAGTGGGAAAGACATGTCCGGCTTTAAAGGCTCTGTGTACTCCAAGTAAATATCGTAGAGCCCATACCCTAAAAGAGCCTCAAAGTATTCCCCGGCTTCTTTCACAATCATCTCATACTGATAATCGTCTTTTCCCTGGGCTCCAGGCTCCTCCCCGCTTATATGTACCTGAAAGGTTTTTCCCTCATAGCTCATGTCTGCCAGCACATATCCGTTGGCCCATGGAACCAGATCTCCATCGTCACATTCCATGCAGAGCCGAATCCCCTCTGTCTCCGGTTCAAACCCATATTTTCCTCTGATATAGTTTTCTGCATTTTCTCTGCCCTGGATTTCGATTGCCTTCATGCGGTCCTTTTCTTCTTTTGTATAACCGCAGCCCCACAAAAGGATCGCCATAAGGAGACAGGCAGCCCCCAAAACCCACGGGCCAAAAGAGTGGCGCTCCATGGTTCCTCCCGTCTTGTTCCCTATAGGAATATCTGGCTCCATTATAGCAGACTCTTCTTTTCTTTACAATTCCCGGGGCTAAAAACTTGTATCCAGACACCTGATATAGGCCCCTGGCGTTTCTGCAAAGGCTCGATTCCGCTGCTTTTCAAGTCCTGCCGCCATAACCGTTTCATCCTCCATGGCCCCTCTGATATGAGAGATCATCCTGTCAGGGGCATGGGAAGGATAGATGGATTCCTCTGCCACATATTCCTGATTATGAAGTGTTCCCTGAAACGCGAATATAAGGTGATTATGCAGAAATGCCTGATACACTGCCGATACGATCTCCGACCCCTTATTGATATCCAAATAATAATCACATGTCTCAAAAAGTTCATCTAAAACATTCATTTTTACCGCCGGATAGAGACTTACATTCTCATAAGACCCTATGCTCATCAGTTTTGACGACATTTCCGTAAGGGCAGCAATATGAAAATGCATCTGAGGAAGCGCCTCTATAAGTTTGCGGCAATGTTCGATGTCATCGGAGTTGGTGCAGATTAACGCCTTAGGCATATGGCTGTTTTCTTTTTTAAAGGGATAGATAAATCCCAGCTTTCCAACGATATCCGGAGATGCTCCCAGCTTAAGGAGCTTGTCATAGGAGCTTTGCTTCTGAACCATAATCTTTGACGTGCGGCCGGCTCCTCCCTTGAGGATGATCTGCATGTTGCCGGGAATCTCATTGTCAACAGGCTCCTGCCAGAACAGCACATCCCTCTTTCCCATGGCAGTGGCAGGAAGGCTCTGAGACACAAAGAAAGGCGTGGACAAGGAGTTAAAAAAGATACGCTTCTGATCGAAACCTGCCTTTTCCAGAAAATAGCGCACAAACTCTGTCTTGGAAGAGAAAAACCTCACCTTGGGCCCATCATTTAAAATAATGTTCCGGGTGACAAAATTTTCCATGATGATTTCCTGACCTGTCCCGGAGAAATAGGTCTTATTGACCTTCTGTCCCTTTGCGTTGAAAATGGTCCTGGCATACAATGCGCCGTACCGGTTGTAGTGGTCGCTGGAACGCACCACCCCCCTTTCATCATACCAGTCCACCACCTTTACCAGACGTCTGTGTCCTGGCTTTGCATAAAAGATCTTTCCCCTGACTCTGTAAAGGTGGTGAATCTCCCCTCCCCGGTTATTCCCGCTGATCTCCCAGTACTTTGGCACGGTGATCTGATTAAAATATCTTGGACGCCCCGGTATCCCCTTCACACCCTGAAAGCTGCCGAGAAAAAAACCGTATACCGACATTACGTCCGCCGGAAGAAAGCCATCATCCTCAATGACTGCTGCCGGACATTGACAGCCCGCCTGTTCAAAAGAGGCATGAAGATTCTGGCTGTCCTGGGAATAGTCGTCAAAAAGCAGTATTATATCATCTGGTCTATTAAATCCGCCCATCTCTTTTCCACCTCCACAGTAAGATAATTCTGAGCCTTTTCATAGGAATGCAGGTGCATGTTCTCTATGTCGGCTTCTGTAAACAGCCGGATGATACAGGCTGTCAGCTGTTCAACCCTTTCTCTTTTCTCCATCTTGCTATTTACGGCAATCTTGTATCCGTTCTCGTTGTCGTCGATAAAGTTCTGATTGCCGTAGCGGACGTCAAAGCCGATGATGGGAAGTCCGGATCCTACAGCCTCCATAAGTGTCAGGCCGAATCCCTCACTGGTAGAACCGGACACATAGGCCTCATAGTTCTTATATACCTCCGTCAGATTCTGCTGCCCCCGAAGCCGCACATAATCCCGGCAGCCGTACTGGTCAATCAGTTCCGTCAGCCGTTGTTCCTCCCCTCCCTTTCCGTAGATATCCAATGTAATATCCGGTATTCTCTCTTTTGCCGCCGCAACTGCCTCGATAATCCAGTCCACATGTTTTTCACCTGCCAGTCTTGATGCGGTAATCAGGGAATGGGGAGTTCTCCCATTCTGGGGATATTTCAGCTGGTCCAGACTTCCCACAGGGATGGTCACAATCCCAGGCGCCGCGCCTATGTAATGCTCAAACTGCTCTTTCAGCAGATCTTTCTGAGCGTCGGTAGCCGTTATGTAGAAGTCTACCCGGTTATGCTGGGAAAACGCATATTCATAGTAGTTATTCCACAGAATATAGTCCTCATTCGTACTGCCCTCGCTGAAATGATCTGCGTGAATCGGCATGACAATATGGGCAGAGCCTGCATTCTGCATGATGGACTGCCCGATCCCCGTAGTTCTGTCTACGATGACAATATCCTTCTCTGTCAGGCCAAGGCAGGACACCATATACCCTACCAGTTCCTCCTTGGAACACAAAAGTCTGTCGGGAAACTGATACATAACCACATCCCCATCAATGATCTCTTCGTAGGCTGTGGTACCATCCTCGTTGAAGAACCGGCGCTGATACAGATGAGCCTGCTTGTCAAGAGGTCCGTAATACTCCGAATAAATCCTGCAGTACGTAAAATAATCCTTTCTGATCAGACATCCTCCTGCAACCATCTCCACCCGGTGAACAAGGTCGCCGGTGTCGTCAACCAGGTAAACCGTATAGTAAATGTTGGTGTCTGTAAAGGTATACTTTGCCTTAGCGCCATCTCTTGAAAAGGTAAAATTCTTGTTTCCGAAAGTCTTTTGCAGATCACCCAGAGTATAGGACACCGGCGCCGTTTTACAATCCGTAAAAAATGTGTAGAGCCAGATAATCTCCGAATCCTCAAACCCGATGTTGGCAGTCATATGCTGAATGTTATCTCTCGGAAACATATCCGTAAAGATAAATTTTGCCTCCCTGCCGATTCTGCGCAGAGCCTTCGCCCTGTAGGCCTGGGCATACTCTACTCCGCTGCTGGCCCAGCCAATTCCCAAATTAAAATTGTAAATCATATCTCCTCCTATGGAAGCAAAATGTGAAGCCTGTTGTCTGCATCAATATATAGATTGCTGAGAAGGATATTTCTCATTATATTGTTTAAAATCCGATGCTCCATCTTTCGGAATGCTTCCAACGCATCCTTCTGAAACTCAAATACGGGATTTCTCTGGGCAGAGGCCCTTCCCATCACTGCCATCTGCATCTGCCAAAGATAATCTACCTGCTCCACCCATGCATCATCAATGGCACTCAGAGCCGCTTTTCGCATAAAATCATTCATGCGCTTTTTGCTTCCTGCTTTCTTCTCCTGTTCTTTCAACCCCTGCTCTACCCGCCTCATCAGGTATATCTCCACGGCCCTGGGGTCATTAAGGGCAATCCTGCTTTCCTCCTGGTCTACATGATAAGAAATGTGATCTAAAATATACCGTCTGAGAGAGGGCATATCCAAAGAACCTTCTCTGGCCAAAAAATCTACAATATTACCTATGGCGATGGTTCTCAGCTTCCTCTTATCCATCCCCTCTCCGTCAAGAAGCTGATCTCTGGTGGCATAGATCAATTCCCTCTGCTTCTGCATGACCTGATCGTATTCCATAGCCCGTTTCCTAGAGGCAACCGCCTGCTCCTCCCCGATTCTCTGGGCATTGTTGATCATCTTTTTCAGCCTGGTTCTGGTAATAAATGCTTTTCCCTCTGCATATTTATCAATGTCTTTCTCCCGGTTCGCCATAACGATCTCATCCTGGAGAGACACAAAGAAACGGCTGAAACCCGGGTCTCCCTGCCTTCCGGCCCGCCCCCGTGCCTGGCGTTCCTGCCTTGTGTTGGCCATGCGTCCGATTCCGATGACTGCAAGGCCTCCTAACTCCTTCACCCCTTCTCCCAGGCGAATATCCGTCCCCCTTCCGGCCATGGCTGTGGCTACTGTCACCGCATTCATCTGTCCTGCCTCTTTTATAATATCCGCCTCCCAAAATGCATTGTTGGCATTGAGCACATTGTGAGGGATTTTCTCCTGAACCAGCTGTCTGGATACCGCCTCTGTCTCCCGAATGGTGCTGACTACAATAAGCACCGGCTGCCCTTTTTTATGGACCGTTACCGCCTCCTCAATGGCAGCCTGAAACTGCCCGGCAGCATTTTTGTAGTAGGAGTCTTTCCAATCCTTTCTCTGTACGGGGCAGTTGGGCGGAATCACCACCACCTCCGTGTGATAGACGCTTCTAAGCTCCTCTGCCGCATCTGCTATGGTGCCGCTCATGCCGGACATTTTAGGAAAAAGGAGAAAAAAACTTTGATAGGTAATGGATGCCACAGAACGGTTCTCCTGGGTTAGCTTCAGCTTTTCCTTTACCTCCAGCGCCTGATGCTGCCCGCCCCGAAGCTTGACTCCCGGCAGCATACGGCCCGATCTCCCGTCCAGAAGCTGCAGCTCTCCCCCCGGTGTGATCATATACTCTTTCTCTTTTTTAAACAGAGTATGGGCTCTGAGGGCCAAAACCACGTGCCTGTTGATCTCAAAAAATTCTTCCCCATAGAAATTGTCAATCTGGAAAAATTTCTCTGCATACTCCACACCTGCCTCCGTGAGCCATACCTTGTTCTCCTCCTTCTCATAGTCCCGCTCCTCCATGAGGGTAGTGACAAAAAAATCTGCCAGCTCATAGAGATTAGACTGAACCCTGGGCGCCCCGGAGATCACAAGAGGAGTCTGGGCACTATCCAGAAGGACGGAGTCCGCCTCGTCAATAATCACATAATTAAACGCTCTCATGAACCGTTCCGATGCCGTGGATACCAGATTGTTAAGGAGATAGTCAAAGCCCAGGACACTGTGGGTGGTATAGACAATATCCGCCCTATAGATCCTCTTTTTCTCCTTGTTGGTCATCTGTACCTCTGGCTTGGAACTGACCCCTACGGCACAGGTAATTCCCATAAAATCATAGACCTGCCCCATCTCCTGGGCGTCCCTTATTGCCAGATACTCATTGGTGGTTACCAGTATCGTGCTTTTTCCTGAAAGAGCATTGAGATACAGAGGCAGGGTGGCCGCCAGGGTCTTTCCTTCCCCTGTATTCATCTCCGCCAACATCCCCTTGTGAAGGGCAATGCCCCCCAATATCTGCGCGTCATAGGGAAACTTTCCCAACACCCGGCGGTCCGCCTCGCATATGGCTGCAAATGCCTCCGGAAGAAGATCATCAAGGCTCTCCCCCTGTGTCAGGCGTTCCCTGAACTTGACTGTCAGCCGGGACAGCTCCTTGTCCGGCAGTTCTTCCATCCTCTTCCTGTACCCCTTGACACCATGCAATAATTTTTTCAGTCCTTTTAGATTTTTAGTCTGTCCCATTGGTCAATTCCCGAATCACGATTGAATGAAAATGGAATGCTCTGACTCCACCATTAACCAGCTGCATACAGTAACTATAGGTTTTAAGAGGGCACCGGAAGCCGGCTGTTTTATCCCTCACTGCAATGCTTCCTGCCTCCTCCCCATATTTGTCATAAAACACCAGACGAACCAGGCAGCACTCTGCAGGAGGGGTATCAATGTTGACGATAATCTCATAATCCCCTTCCCCATCGATCATGGGAAGGGCAGGTTCAATTTTTTTAATCTGATAATTTGTTTTGGAATACCACTGCCTGATAATGGTTCCCGGAGCCATGAGAGAATTCTTAAATTCCACATGGTCTTTTCGATGACAGATGATCTCGGAGCCATACAGGTAGGTATCCGTACAGTATTCATCCCAATAGATGTTCCAGCTTTGTCCTGCCATTTATTTTTTGATCCTTCTGTGAAAATCTTCTGTTAGTATTTTTTCAAACTGGCTGGAAAACCAGCTGACAATGCCTCCTGTATTGTCATTGTGCCTGCCGTGGATTCCCTTTCCGTACACCTGAACTCCTGCCGAGTGAAGATGGGACAGCAGCATACTGTAAGCAGAGGCATCATAATCATCTTCTATCATGTAAGAGATGATGAACTTAGAAGCACTCCAATCAGCATGATCGAATTTATCCCAGAATCTGGCGTTTAATTCCTCTATGGCCTCCTGGTTCTCTCTCCTGCACAGATACTTAAGAATATCCAGGGACGTGGGAAATCCGCCTGGACGAACCATTTTTTCTCCCGCAGCCACTGTTCCGATACTGGCCAGAGGTTTACCCAGAATCATGGCATGAGGCCCCAGATCACATCCGTAATACAGAGCGCCGAAGGTTCCCATGGAAAGTCCTGACAGAATGACCTGATCCCCAGTAAAGCCCAGCTCCTTCATATAACCCCGGATTGCCTCCACAATCATTTTCTCATATTCCTCTGAGCCCATGTAGAAGCATCCCCCCTCCAGCCGGGCTTCCGCCACCAGCAAAAAGGGACATCCCATGGACCTCATAAGATTATAGCCCTCAAAGCCTTCCCTGGTCTTATACCCGGAAAAATAAACATTGAAAGGCGGCTTCATGTCTCCCGGGTCAAAGTAACAGAACAATTCTTCCCTGTCCGACGTCACGTACCGCTCCCCTCCAGGCAGAAAATGTCCGTGTCCCCTTCTGGAATACCGGTCATGAAGAGTGATAATCTCCAGTTTTCCTGTTCCTTTTGCAAAAAGAGAGACAAAAAGATTCCCCCTGGTTCCAGGATTTTCAATTTGAACCATGTGTTCCAGATCTTCCTCGGAAAACTTCCATTTCTTTTGTACATTGGAGATGGTTCCTGCGGCAAATAGAGTCACAGAAAGAGAGAGCTCCACATCCTTATCTTTTTTGTATTCCAGCCAAAGATCAAGACACTGCCCCTGTTCCAGGGGAATATTGTTTCTCCAGAAAACAATCTGATTTTGTTCATTTCCAAAATCCCCTTCCAGACATACGCTGTAGCCGCCCTTCCAGCGGATGCTGCCGGAAAAATCCCGAACGATTGCCAGATTCCTCAGATTGAATTTCTCCCCGTAGGGTTTGGGAAAATAATTTCTCGCCTCCCAAAGAAGAAATTTCTGAATATCCGCCTCCTCCATGTTTTTCCCTTTTCTGCTGTTATACAGCCTTGCCATGTCTCCTTCCATCTTAACGTTTTCGGTCACAAACAAGGTATATGCTTTTGTTCCCTGATAAAGAAATTCGATCTCCTCACGGGATGGCGTCCTGTCCAGAAAAATAATATCATAGGGTGGATCCGGAACTTCCTCCAATGTCTCCCTGTATTGAAAATCCAGAATCTTCGGCAATGTATAGAGCTTTCTCCAATCCCTGTTTCCCAACTGCAATACCCTTATCTTATCCAATCCGATCAATAACCTCTTTCCATCGTTCTATCAATACCTGGGCCGTATATCTTTTGCCGATCTCGTAGGAAGCAATCATGGCGTCATTCCAGTTGGAAAGACCATCAAGATAATAATCCAGCATCTCCTTTAGTCCCCCCATATCCTGCAGAACCATTCCGTTTTTCCCATGTTCTACAAACTGAGTCTGTGTACACACAATCTGGGGAATCCCTGTGCTTAAAGCCATGATCTGCAGATACAGCTCAGGAATATCCCCCATATCCACGATGATTTTCTGCTCCCTCATACATCGGCTGACAGACAGTTCATCCACACACTGCTCCACCCGAAAAAACTTACTCAGCATCCTATCCGGCTCTTCTGTCTCCAGATATGCCCTGGCCTGTTCCAGAAGCCGGCTCTGCCTGGCCGGACTGCCGTTGCGGGTAAACAGGTGGATCCGGGCATTGGGGTTAACTAACACATAGGATTCCAGACAGCGTATCAGTCTGCCGAAGGTTTCTTTCTTCAGCCCATCCGCCGGAACCAGAATTTTTTGGACATTCAGCTGTCTGCTGATGCCGAAATCCGTTCTGGTATCATAGGGCGGTATATCTGTTATATTAGAAAGGGGAATGCCTGACTGCTTTTTCAGATTTTCCGAGTTTTCCCTGGAATCCGTGACAATATAAGCAGCCTGTCCTATCATTTCCCTATGGTTTAACTTATTGTCCCAATGGTATCTGTCTCCAAAAAAAGACAGGATTATGTTTCTCCCCTTCAGCACCTGTCCCAGAAGACCGGCATGGTGATTGTCCATGGCAGCACAGAAAATATCCCTTCTGTCTGTCAATTCCAGATAGGAGGCGAAAACCTCACTGATAACCTGATCTATGGAATCATAACAGGTTCTGGAAAAAGGAAGGAGCGTTTCAAATCCCGCCCCTGCAAGAAGGTAGGAGGATGCCTTGGGATTGACCTCCACATGTCCGTCCTGTTCATAGCATCTTAGCTTCCAGGTTCCGTTTTCCATAAGATAATCCTGAAAAAGAGGTTTTTCGTCCTCATAGACAATGGTGCTGGAGATAAAGCCCCTGTCATCATAGATATTGCGGCGGTAGACCTTCCCGCCTCTGTAAATGCTGATCTCAATGGGATTTCCGTCTTCCCCGAACTCAACCTGGGCATACTTCTCCCCCTTCTGCAAAGCCACCACCACAAATGGGGTATACTGAAATTCCGTGTGGGGAGGCCATTTCATATTGTGAAAAGACAGCACTACTGCTTTTTTTCTCCTGACCTCCTGAATGGTGTCAAAACACGACCAATAGGGAGCGCGGTACACTCCCTGTCTGTGAAGAAAATGTCTGAAATTAGGGGAAAAGCCCAGAAGCAGGATTTGATAGGGATATGCTCTGCTGCGGTGAAAAAGCTGCACCTGTTTTACCGTGTCGTCAAATTCCGTATACATGCGCCGCACACGCCAGTACTGCTCATTCTCGCACCATTTACCCTGCTGATACCATGCCGGTATAAAGTGTAACATTGCTCCTCCTAAATAAATGGTTTATACGAGTCATAACTTTTAACTGCCAGAAATTCTTGATATAGATTGTACCAAATACTTGTCATCATCATAATGGAAGCAGGAAACATAACCAGGCTTTTGTCCACGGTTCCTTTCAGCTGCAAAAACATAGGAATCCCCAGACATATGCTCATTACCGTGGCGCTTGCAAAACCAATTCTGCAGATCTGGCCGGACAGATACCGTCTGGTATCACGCCCCGCATGAAGGTTCATAATGCTGTCTCCGCTTTTTAAAAACTGATCCGCAATATCACTCGGGCTAATGAAGATCATAGAAAAACTAATCGTAAGCACATAGAGAATCAAAATATACACCACAATTCCAAGTGGTTTTATGAGAGTCAGGTTCTCCTTCCACCATGCCACATCGGTATTGTCCGGGAAAAGAAGGCTGAGTCCCAGAACCAGAAACTGGGGAACCATGAAAAAGGCTGTGGAGAACATGACAGGCATGACTCCCATAGGGTTCATCTTAATGGCAAGATAATTCTTGTCCCCATAGATATTGTGTATGGAAATACGCTGAACCGGAATCCGTTTTTCCCCGCTCTCCATGACAATCATAATTACCATAACGACTGCGGCTATTCCCAAAGGCAGGGCCAGTCTGGACAAAGAATTGCGGCTTAAGGTTCCCAGGATTCCATCCAGAATATTCACATAGATCAATGCGGTCTGCCCTCCAAGGCCGTATCTCTTATTGCGGGAAGACAGCCACAAAATTATCATCACTCCTGTCACCATCTCTATGGCGGCCATTCCTTTCAGAAAGGGAACTGCGGCTGCCGAAACCTGGCGGAACTTTAATTCATGGACATGAAGGACGGCCTGAACAGAAGCAAAAGCCAGTGTCATGCCCATCTGCATCCTGCCCGTCTTTCCGGGTGATATTCTGACTCTGGAGCCCGCATTTTTACAGGATACCATAATCTGAACAAGAATAGAGGAGATCATGTAGGGCGATATTCCCAGGGCAAACAAGGAATACCGGTTCACATCTCCGCTGATAGTCTGAACAAGCAGGATCTGGGCATTGCCGGACATATCTGCATAAGCCGATATATCAACGCCGTAAAGAGGCACTGCTCTCCCTGCCAGATACACTAAAATAATGATGGCAGTGTACAATAGCTTGTCTGTGATTAACCTGCCTCTTTTTTCTGTCTGTCCCATGTCTTTCTCCTGGACTAAAACTAGTGACTGCTGCGGTTTAACCTTGTGGGGTCAACCTGCAGCCAGTATGCCATCTGCTTCCTATGGGATAAAACTTCGTAGGATATTTACCTATAGGGAGGCAGTACTAGTGTGCTGACACGTTCATTTTCAGCTAAATGACGCCGAATGAATTTTCAGTCTGCAAGGCGGCTGAACGAGGCGATGCGGTGGCATCGTTGAGTAAGGCCAACGCGGCAGATGGAAATTCAGGCAAGTCATTTGGCGAAATGTGAACGTGTCAGTATACTAGTGACCACCTCTTAAAAGAGATGGCCACTAATGTCATGGTAAGGTATTTCTGAAGTTTTATTTATTGCCTTTGTCGGTTACGGCTTCCTTCTCGGCAAAAATTCCTTTTTTGTTCTTTTTGTCGTAAGCTGTCTTGCCTGTAGCCGCAGCGATAATGGGAACAATCCACCACCAGAAGCCGTGGGCACTGCTTTCTTCTCCTGTGGCCTGATCTGCCATCTCCATGGCGGCAAGGGGAACTTTCTCGTCCTCAACTACGGCAAGGACTTCTTTCTCATCCATTACTGCAAGGGGAACCTCTTCATCCTCAATCTTCGCCAAGATGGAACCGTCATGTGTCTCTGCTCTTCCGAGACTTCCATTATCCTCCTGAATGTCCGCAGAATGAGAAACCGTCGGTGCCGGTTCTGGGTTTTCATACCGTCTTGCTGTAACAAGGGGTACTTCCCTGTCTTCAATGGTTACCAGATTCTCTGGAGTCTCCTCTACAGGAGCCTCTTCTAACGGAGTATCCTCATCGGGAACTTCTGTTGTGGTAGTATCGCCTGCCGGCTCGTTGTCACCTGCCGGAGTGTCATATCCTCCGTCATCGTCTCCTGTACCACCTCCGGTGCCTCCTCCTGGGGTGGTATCTGGAGCAGAAGTACTTTCGCTGGCTGACGTGCTTTCGCTGGCGCTTTCACTTTCTGAAGTTGAAGTACTGGTGGATTCGCTGGCATCTGTACTGGTGCTGGCGGATTCACTGGCAACGGCACTCTCAGACTCGCTGGCAGCTGTGCTGGTGCTGGCAGATTCACTGGAAGCAATGCTCTCAGACTCGCTGGCAGCTGTGCTGGTGCTGGCAGATTCGCTGGCGGCTGTGCTCTCGGATTCACTGGCTACAGTGCTTTCGGACTCACTCTTGGAGGTGCTTGCACTCTCGGATTCGCTCTTAGAGGTACTTGCACTTTCGGATTCGCTCTTGCTGGTGCTTGCACTCTCGGATTCGCTCTTGCTGGTGCTTGCACTTTCAGATTCGCTCTTGGAGGTACTTGCACTTTCGGATTCACTCTTGCTGGTGCTTGCGCTCTCGGATTCACTCTTACTGGTGCTTGCACTCTCAGACTCGCTCTTGGAGGTGCTTGCGCTCTCGGACTCACTCTTGGAGGTACTTGCGCTCTCGGATTCACTCTTGGAGGTACTTGCACTCTCGGATTCGCTCTTGCTGGTGCTTGCACTTTCAGATTCGCTCTTGGAGGTACTTGCACTTTCGGATTCACTCTTGCTGATGCTTGCACTCTCGGATTCACTCTTGCTGGTGCTTGCACTTTCAGATTCACTCTTGCTGGTGCTTGCACTCTCGGATTCACTCTTACTGGTGCTTGCACTCTCGGATTCACTCTTGCTGGTGCTTGCACTCTCAGATTCACTCTTGGAGGTACTTGCACTCTCAGACTCACTCTTGGAGGTACTTGCACTCTCAGATTCACTCTTGCTGGTGCTTGCACTTTCAGATTCGCTCTTGCTGGTGCTTGCACTCTCAGACTCACTCTTGGAGGTGCTTGCACTCTCAGATTCACTCTTGGAAGTACTTGCACTCTCGGATTCACTCTTGGAGGTACTTGCGCTCTCAGATTCACTCTTGCTGGTACTTGCACTTTCAGACTCACTCTTGGAGGTACTTGCACTCTCGCTCACAGAAGCGCTTATACTCGCAGACTCAAAACTGCTGGTACTTCTCGACGTACTTTCAGCATCACTAATACTCAATGATTCACTGGTGCTTTCAGAAATTACTGCACTTTCAGATGCACTGGCCTCCGCAGAAATACTTGCAGAATTACTTTGAGCTTCTGAAATACTTTGAGATGTTCTCTCAGATTCAGAAATATTCTCTGACAATTCCTCTGAGACTCGTGCACTTTCGCTTTCACTATCAACGATACTTTGACTAAGACTTTCTGCTTCTTTCTTTGAATCACTCTCACTGGCCTCCAGAGACTCTCTTTTTGCCTCTGACTCCGCATCACTTACAGAAGCACTGTTTTCAATATACTCTGACAAAGATGAGGAATTATACTCACTGATTTCCGAATTTCTTGAAGACTCAGAGTTATATGTACTTTCTGCTAAACTCTGCTGCTCCTCGGCGGAAGTAAGTTCACTGCGCTTATTATGGTAATCATCTGCGCCGGAATTAAATTCTGCCTCTTCAAAATATTTGTCACCTTTTGATCCATATGTAAATTTGCCGTTTTCATCGCCTTCAGCAAACTTTGGTCTGCCGAATAAATCATATCCACTAAATACTTTTCTAGAAATAGTGATACCTGCCACCTCGCTAAATCGGTCAGTATCAATCCTCTCTCCATTAGCATTTACAAGAACATAATCAAAATATGCTGTCTGAGCTTTACCATGACTATCTGTATATTCTACTTTTACATAGTTTCCGTCACCTTTACCCTGAACCCATTTGCTGGTTTCAATGGACTTAACCCCATCCTCCTGATACAATTTATACTGAATCAGCTGATTGGCCAAATCATTTGCAGCACTCCAGTATTCCTCTGTTGCTTTCTCCCCTTGTACATCTCCAACCTTATCCTGCACATCAGAAATCTTGTCCAGCAATTCCTCAAGGAAATCATCCTGATCAAACGCTTCCGAAGTACTTTCAAGCACACTCTGTGCAATAGAAACAGATTCGCTTGTAGATAACAATTCATTGGAAGCCAAAACTGCACTGTCAGACAAGCTTGCCTTTTCTGACTCCAAAGCGTCTGAAGCAGACTCTGACAATGATGCCTCTGACAATGCCGCATCTGATAGCGCCGCGCTGGCAGAATCTGAAGCGGACACTGCACTTTCGGATACAGATTCCAGCTCTGTGCTGGCGGATGCTGACTCTTCAGCTATGCTGGCGGACTCGCTGGCTGCCGACTCACTGGCGGACTCACTGGCTGCACTCATGCTGTCTTCTTCTAAGGATGCCGATGTGCTTGCAGCATCTGACTCGGACATTATCTCCGAAGTCTGTTCTTTCACAGACTCACTGGCAGACTCTGATTCTTCCGTAAGACTGCCCAGTTCGGATTCTGCCGATCCGCTGGCAGAATCTGACATGGATGCTAATTCTTCCTCTGTCAAAGATACGGTATCGCTGCCTGATACACCTGGAGCCAAAGGAATCTCACCCTCTGGTATTGCGGATGTGTTCTTGTCACCGGTCTCCTGTCCATTTTCTGGTATTTCTGTTTTATCCTGACTGTCAGCGGGCTTTTCCTCAGACTCAGGAGAATCGGCCGGTTCTTCTGCCTCTGGCTCCTCTTCCGCCCCATCTGTTTCGTCAGTCACCGGTTCACCGGTTTCTGTTTCGTCTGTTACCGGCTCATCTACCTCCGGTTTCTCAGTTTCTGTCTCGTCTGTTACCGGCTCATCTACCTCCGGTTTCTCGGTTTCTGTCTCGTCTGTTACCGGCTCATCTACCTCCGGTTTCTCGGTTTCTGTCTCGTCTGTTACCGGCTCATCTGCCTCCGGTTTCTCGGTTTCTGTCTCGTCTGTTACCGGCTCATCTGCCTCTGGTTTCTCGGTTTCTGTCTCGTCTGTTACCGGCTCATCTGCCTCCGGTTCGCCGGTTTCTGTCTCATCCGTTACTGGCTCATCTGCCTCCGGTTCGCCGGTTTCTATCTCATCCGTTACCGGCTCATCTGCCTCCGGTTCGCCGGTTTCTGTCTCATCCGTTACTGGCTCATCTACCTCTGGTTCACTGGTTTCTGTCTCATCGGCCACCGGTTCATTCACGTCTGGTTCGTCCGCTTCCGTCTCATCTGTTACCGGTTCCTCTGCCTCTGGCTCATCCACCACCGGTTCGTCTACCACTTCCTCGTTGGTTTCCGGCTCTTCCATATCATCTTCTACAACAATTTCTTCGCTCTCATTCTGACTGTCAAGTTCGGCCGCATATACCACATCCAGATCCGAAAATACTGCCGAACCACCGATCACCGTACCGGCTGCCAGAGCACCTTTTAATAAATTATTAACCTTTTTCCTCATCCTTTATCTCCTTTGCCCTTCTAGCTCTTCCCAACACGTCCCGGAACTCCTTATGATGCTCAGAAGTCCTCTTTTTAGTTTTCTCAAATCATATTATAGCAAGGAGGGTATCCTGCAAACTGCCTCATATATAGAATATTTTCCCTTAATTTTATAGGTGATTGCGAAAATCAAAGCCAGGAAAAGATTCAGCCAATTTTTAACTTTCGCAATCACCTATTATTTGTCATAATAAAGGAGATAGAGATACCCCCCTCCTACCCAACAGGGAAGAACAGGGTACCACGGATTTCTCTGTGCACAAACACCGCAAGAATTATGAAACGGCCTGATACAATATCTGGTATTCTTTTAGGTAATTAGAAAAACTGAACATATATTTTCTGTGAAAGGGGGACGAAGGATGGCATATAACCCGATTATAAACATCTCGTCGGTGATTTCATATGTGGAGGCACATTTAAACGAAAAATTAGATTTGGAGACGGTTGCCAATGAAGTACATTACTCAAAGTATCATTTACATCGCATGTTTACCGACACCGTCGGTATGACCCTCCATGATTATATCCGGCGCAGACAGCTTACGGAGGCGGCAAAGCTCCTTGTGTTCTCACAACAATCCATCCTTGAGATTGCACTGGCTGCAGGATATGAGAGCCAGCAGGCCTTCACAAGTGTTTTTAAGGCTATGTATAAACAAACACCTTTAGAATACCGAGAGCATGAGGAATTTTATCCTCTTCAGCTGGAGTTTAAACTGAACCGCAATCCCTCTCCGCCTGATACCATGGTTCAGGCCATAACCTATGGGAAGCCTGAAGATATTCCGGCCTGGATGGAATTCGTTTCCCTGGTGATTGATGGTTTTCCCTGCCTGGACCGGGCAGAGCATCTCAAACGTCTCAAAATCTATATAGAGCAGAAACAGGCGCTTATTATGCGGGATAACCATATTATCATCGGCGCCGCCGCATTTTCTTGCGAAAACGGAAGTATCGACTTTTTAGGTGTCCATCCCCAATACCGCCGGCGCGGCATTGCAAAAGCATTTCTTGATTATATCATGAACAATATTTTTATAAGCAGGGAAATCACCATCACTACCTTCCGGAAAGGCGATCAGGCCGACACAGGCCAGCGCAAAACCTACGAGAGTCTCGGATTCGCAGAATCTGAGCTTTTAAGAGAATTTGGCTACCCGGTTCAGAGATTGATCCTGCGGCCGGCTCAGGAGGGCATTTCAAATGAATGACCATACATTAGACCAGGCATGGAGTGGGGCATCGCTCCTTGGCTTTGCATTTCCCACGATTATGATGATGATATTTATGGGACTGTACACAATTACAGATACCATATTTGTATCCGCGTTTATCAACACAGATGCCCTTTCCGCTCTGAACATGGTGTGCCCTCTCGTCAACATTACCGTAGGTCTTGGAACCATGATTGCGGCCGGCGGCAATGGGATTGTGTCCCGAAAACTAGGAGCCGGACAAATCCAGGAGGCAAAAGAAGATTTCACCCTGCTAATCATGGCGGGAGCCCTGATAGGATTTGTGATTCTTGCAGCGGGAATTTTATGGATGGATGAGATTATATATGGACTTGGAGCAAGTCAGCTTCTCTTTCCTTATTGCAGAGATTACTTGGAAGTGTTGTTTTTGTTTATGCCCGCCAATATCATTCAAACCCTATTCTCCAATCTGTTTGTCACTGCCGGAAAGCCCGGCATGGGATTTGGTCTGTCTGTACTGGCCGGTGTTACCAATATTGTTCTGGATTATGTTTTTATTGTGGTCTGCGGTCTTGGTATCCGGGGCGCGGCCTTAGGAACAGGCTGCGGTTATTTCGTTCCCGCAGCTGCCGGGACAGCCTTTTTTGCTGGGAGCAACCATACCCTTTCTTTTACAAAACTCAAATGGAGGTGGAAGGTGTTAAGGGAAAGCTGCATCAACGGTTCTTCAGAAATGATCAGCCAGTTGGCATCAGCCGTGACCACGTTTCTGTTTAATATCACCATGATGGAGCTGCTGGGAGAAACGGGAGTTGCAGCTATCACCATTCTCATTTACTCCCAGTTTATGCTGAACACATTATTTATGGGGTTTTCCATGGGAGTTGCCCCCATCATAGGTTTCAATTACGGAAGCCAAAACATCAGCCGGCAAAAAAAGGTATTGCAGATTTCCATAGGCTTTATTGCCGCGGCATCACTGCTGGTGTTTGCCGGTTCCATGTGGGGAGGCCCTTATATTGTAAGGTTATTTGTATCTGACACGTCAGAAGTTTACAAAATTGCGGCTGGAGGGTTTTCCATCTTTTCCTATAGTTTTTTATTCTGCGGCTTCAATATCTTTATCTCTGCCCTGTTTACGGCCCTGTCAAACGGAATCGTCTCGGCAGCACTCTCATTTATGCGGACCTTCGGGCTTCTGGCCGGCGGTATCCTTCTGCTGCCTAAGTTCTGGGGCATAAACGGCATATGGCTGGCTGTACCGGCAGCGGAGGGAGTGATGTTTGTTGTATCGGTTCTGTGCCTGATCCTCTGTCAAAAAACATATTTCCGCTGATTCTCAAAAAACTGCCTTGCAAATCTGTAGTCAGACCTGCAAGGCAGTTTCTATGGTATTATTTTGTCAGCTCTCATTTTTTGTACTCTTCCAGCTCTTGGGTCATATCTGCATAATACCAGAGCTTCCCCTTCCCGGAGCTTTTGGCATAAGCCTCTTCCACCCGCTGAAATATGGTGCTGCAGTATTCCTTTTCCGTCTTTACCAGCATTAAGATAAAGTGTCTGTTTCCGTATCTGGTATAGGCATCTCCTGTCCTGAGGGAACTTCCGATGGCGGTTTTTAGAATCTGCATCTGCTCTTGAAGGTTTATCTGTCTCGGCGCATCTCTTCCGTCCTGACTCAAGGTAAGGAACATCAGCATGGCGCTGAAATCATTTCTGGCCTTTGCCCTGACTACCAGATGGCAATAGTCTACAAAACTGGGATAGGTGCAGTAATATGCCCCTTCCACCTTCTCTTCCTTAAAAATGGCCTTTCTGATGTCATTCTTCCTGTCCATAAACGCCTTATCCATCCTCCGCCAGCTGCTCAGCTCGCTGGTATCCATTTGGTGGTTTTCATCCAACAGCTGAAGCTCTTCAAAGCAGCTCTGCAGCTCTGCCGTCGGAGGACTCCCCATCTCTCTGGCATACAATTCCATAGTGTCATTATAAACTTCTAAAGCTTCCTTATAGCGATATACCTCCAGATTACATCGAATCAGGTAGGTCTGCCAGTTTTCAAAAGGATAGATTGCCGCCGCTCTGGAATAGAGAAGAATCCTGTTTTTATAGTCTCTTGTTTTCAAAAACTCCTTTTCCAGTTCCCATATGGTGTCCACATAAAGTTCTTTAAAATAATTGCTCTTATGAAAAAACCAGGTATCCGACTGATTGGCAGGGAGCAGTTCTCCCGTATATTGGGCATTGGCTCTGGAAAAAAGCTCAACACGTTCTACCCCCCCCCTCACAGGATTTGGCCTCCCGAACCAGTTCTTCAAACTCCTTTGTATCAATCTGCAGAGGCACCTGGCATTGGAAACTGCACATTCTGTCGTTAATCGTCACATATTCATCATCAGGAAGGCCGCCGGAGATCAGCTGTCCTTTCAGACGATAGATCAGATTGTTCAGGTTCTTGTTGCCGTTGGCCGTATCGGCTTTTCCGTTCCACCCATACAGATTATCTATGAGTTCTGTTTTTGAGATTCCTCCCTGTGAGGACAGCAGCAGCATCTGAAGAAGGCGGAGGGACTTGGAACTTCCCGCCTTGTGAAAGGTTATGGCTTCACCGCCATAATACATGGCAAATCCTCCAAGCATCCGGATCTGCAGTACCTTTGAAGACAATTTCATCACCCCTTTAAACCCTTATCTCCGAATCTTCAGAACTGCTGTCTGCTTCTTTGTATCTTTTGTTATTTCCAGCACATGACCGTCATACTCTCTCACATCACTGCACAGCTTTGTAAAGTCCTCCACGGTTCCCAGAACATCAAAGCCAAATCCCTCTCCCCGGTAATGCATAGGCACTACTACCCGGGGGACAATCTGATCCACCAGCATTTTGGCCTGTTTGGCATCGATGGTATAGTAGCCGCCCACAGGAATGAGAATCCCGTCCAGGCCTTTCAGCTTATGGAGCTGTTCCGGCTCCAGCTCACAGCCCAGATCTCCCATATGTGCAATTCTTACCTCTCCGTCGTCCAGAATATGTATCTTATTGCTTCCCCGAAGTGCTCCTCCTTGATCATCATGCCAGGCAGCAATCACCTCAGTCTTCACCGGCGGCTCTCCATGGCTCCTTAAAGTGACTCCGCCCCGGAAATTATGGTCAAAATGCTCATGGCTGCACAGCACCTCGTCCGCTGTCTCCCTCACAGGCAGACATCCGGGCACACTGCCATCCTCATATGGGTCAATGACCAGCGTATATCCCCCTGATTCCACTTTAAAACAAGAATGTCCCAGCCAGGTTATCCTCATATTTCAGCTCCCTCCTTTTTATCTGCTATTTATGAGTATAGCCCATTTCCCCAACAAACGCAATCACTTAAAATATCCGGGATATCGTCTCCTGACCTCCTCTTCATCCACCTTATACCGATTCAGATGCCTGTCCATAAGCTCCTTGGCGGCGGCAGGTTCCTTGTCCCGGACTGCCTCAAAGATCCTCTGATGATCCTCCACCAGGCTCTTGTCCTTTATGGTTCCCAGGGCCATGTTTCTGACCCGGTCAAAGTGCACCATCATCCCCTTCATCATTTCATAAGCCTGGAGCTTCCCGGCAATCTTAAAAAGAAGATAATGAAATTCATCGTCCAGTTCCAGAAGCTTCTCCTTCACCCGGTCCTGCTGGTAGAATCTCTGAAGCTTCACATTGTCCTCCAGCATCTTTATGGAATCCGGGCCGATTCTTTGACAGGCCGCTTCCACCACTGCCGTCTCCAGCACATTGCGCACAAAGCAGGCCTCCTCCACAAGCTCATAATCAATGAGGGAGACCACACTGCCTCTCTGGGGATAGATGGTTATAACCTTTAGCTTTGCCAGCTCCAGAAGGGCTTCCCGGACAGGGGTGCGGGACAGGGAAAGGCAGGCCGCTACCTCCCTGTCACTGATGCTGCTGCCTGGTTCCAGCTCCAGGCGGATAATATTTTCCTTTATCATCCGGAGTGCATAATCACGGCTGTTTTCTCTTGCCAGCTGTTCCGTAATATACATATCCTTCCCCCTATTCTCAATGGTACCGCCAAAGCCTTAAGAGCCTACTGTCCTGCATATTGTTTCAGAACCTGGGATACGGCCCCGGGTCCTGCAAGCATCTGGACGAACATGTTCTCTACCTTGGAGGCCAGACCTGCCTCATACAAATCCACACCAAATATCACTTTGTTGGAGAGAATGGATTTCAGCTGCCCTCTGTAGGAATCCGGTTCCCCGGCCTTCACATCCTTAAGCTGTTCCTTCAGCTGACTCAGCATAGGGTCAGGGCTTATGGCCATCTCCTGTCCCTTGTCGTCCACTCCCAGAAGATATCTGAGCCAGCCGGCCAGAACCAGGGGAATACAGGTCATTTTCTCAATATCCAGGTCTTCCCTTGCCATATATGATTTTATGGTCTCTCCATACCGGACAGCCACCTTCTGGCTGGTATCTGTGGCGATCCTCTGAGGCGTGTCGGGAATAAAGGGATTGGGCAGCCTCTCGCCGATGACTTCATGGATAAAATCCATAGGATTAATAATCCCCGGATCGGTTACCACAGGCATCCCTTCCTCATAGCCGATGTGCTCCACCAGCCTTTTTAGCTCCTGATTCTCCATCTCTGCGGCAATACTCTCATATCCCAGAAGACAGCCGAACACAGCCAGAGCCGTATGAAGGGGATTCAGGCATGTGGTAACCTTCATGCGCTCTGTCATGTTCACCGTGTTCCGGGTAGTCATATACACCCCTGCCTTCTCCAGGCACGGCCGGCCGTTGGGGAACCGGTCCTCCACCACCAGGTACTGGGGAATCTCGGCATTCACAAATGGGGCGATATAGGTGTTTTTACTGGTGATTACGGGAGCCATGTTCTCAATCCCCTCCTCTGCCAGCTGATCCTCTATAGCCTTTGCCGGCCTCGGAGTGATCTTGTCGATCATGGTCCATGGGAAGGACACCCTGGCCTCGTCCTCCAGGTATTCCAAAAATTCTCCCGGAACCAGCCCTCTCTCGTTCCATGCCTTCCCAATGGTTACAATACTTTCTCTCAGCTTCTCGCCGTTGTGGCTGCAGTTATCCATACTGACCATGGCTATGGGCGCCGCACCTGCCTTAAACCGGGCAAATAGCAAGGATGCCGCCACACTCATGGCATGGCGCGCCTGATCCGGCCCCTTTTCCATATCCTCCTGGACTGCCTTCAAAAAGCTGCCTCCCATATCCTTTATGGCATAGCCTTTCTCCGTGATGGTGAAGCTTGCCATCTGCAGGGAAGGATTGGCAAAGATATGTTTTAAAGCCTGCCACTGCTCCTGATCCTGGCTGTCCGCCCGAATCCCCTGTGAGGTGGAGGCGATCACTTCCTTCTCTGTACCTCCGTCAGGCCTTAAGCTGACCATCAGGGTCATATTGTCGTAAGGCCGGTAAATCTCATCAATGATATCATAGTCAAAGGTCTCCGCCGCAATAATTCCGCACTCTGCCAGGCCCTGGTTCAGAAGCCTCTGCTGCAGCCCGGCGATAAAGCCTCTGAAAATATTGCCTGCTCCGAAATGAACCCACACAGGAGTCTTTCGGGTGGCCTGGCACATAGCCTTCCAGTCATACCGGGGCAGAACCACGCCAGCCCTCTCCCACTCCTCTTTTCTCTCTATTCCTTCATAATTTAATATCATGACTGTCTCTTAACTCCTTTTACTTAGACTTTCGCTGTCACCTAAGACATTTTGTCGATGGCCTCCCAGACGCCGTTAAGGTACGCTGCGCCCAATGCCCGGTCATAGAGGCCGTAGCCGGGACGTCCCACCTCATCCCAGATCATTCTCCCGTGGTCAGGACGGACATATACATCCTTGGGGCAGGTGTCATAGACTGCCTTCACGATCTCAAACATATCCAAGTCTCCGCAGGAAGACAGATGGGCCGCCTCCCTGAAACAGTGGTGCCCCAGATATTTTACATTGCGGATATGAAGACATGCAATGCGGTTCTTCTGGCCGAAATGACGGATAATCGCCGGAATATCGTTGTCCGGATTGGAGCCTAAGGAGCCGGTGCACAGGCACAGAGCATTGGCAGGGGAGTCGTGAAGAGCCACAATCTTGTCAAAATCTTCCTGGCTGTGGGAAATGCGGGGAAGGCCGAAAATCGGCCATGCCGGGTCATCGGGGTGCACCGCCATGCGGATCCCCACTTCCTCACATACAGGAATCACTGCATCCAGGAAATACTTGTAATGAGCCCGAAGCATATCGGGAGTAATGCTCTCATACTGCTTTAAGGTCTTCTCAAGCTCTGCCAAGCGCTCCGGCTCCCAGCCCGGAAGGGTAAAGCCGTTGCTGTCCTTTGCCGTCTTTCTCACAATCTCAAGAGGCGTCATGGCGCCCAGCTCCTTCTCGTCGAAATACAGGCTGTTGGAACCATCCTCCTCAATGACACGGGCCAGGTCTGTCCTGAGCCAGTCCAATACCGGCATAAAATTGTACACAATCACCTTAATTCCGTACTTTGCCAGGTTCCGGATGGTAGTAATGTAGTTGGCAATGTACTGGTCTCTGGTGGGAAGCCCCATTTTTATATCCTCATGGACATTGACACTCTCGATCACCTCGCACTCAAGGCCTGCCTCATGAACCTCATCCACGTATTTTTTAATCTCCTCCTCCGTCCACACTTCCCCGGCAGCCTTGTAATCAAGAACTCCCATAAGTCCGCTCATACCCGGAATCTGCCTGATCTGCTTTAATGTGATGGAATCACTGTCAGAACCATACCAACGAAATGTCATTTTCATAAGCTTCTTCTCCTTTTTTCATAGATGTGCGCCTCAGATGGCTTTATTTTAGTATAACCGCTTCTTTTTAGCTAGTCAACTAATATATTAGTCTTGTTTTCACCAAATTTTTCAAGAAGGGGTTGCCCATCGGGAAAGTTTACGATAGGATATTAAATAGGATTTTTAATTATTGAGAGGAGAATCCCCTATGCACCATTTACCCCACGCTCATGAGCACCCCAAATCAAAGGCCATGGACATGACAACAGGCTCCATCAGCCGGCTTTTGCTGGCATTTGCCCTTCCTCTCCTCCTTGGAAATCTGTTTCAGCAGTTATATAATACGGTAGACAGCCTGGTAGTAGGCAATTTTGTAGGGACAGAAGCCTTAGCGGCCGTAGGCTCCACTACCAGTATCATCAATACGCTGGTAAGCTTTTTTAACGGCGTATCCATTGGGGCCGGCGTAATCATCAGCCAGTATTACGGCGCCCATGACAATAACCGTCTTCATCTGGCCATCGAGACTACCATGACCATCACCATCATCTGCAGTGTCATTCTGACGGTGCTGGGATATGCCATGGTTCCCCTTATGCTTCGTCTCATGTCCACGCCTGAGGACGTGCTGTCAGAGGCCTCCGTCTATCTGCGGATTTATTTTTCCGGAATCTCAGGTCTTTTGGTGTACAACATGGGCAGCGGAATCCTGAGGGCCGTGGGAGATACCAAGCGCCCTTTAATGTTCCTCTGCTTTTCCAGCATCCTGAATATGGGCCTGGATCTGCTGTTTGTCCTTGGGTTCCATCTGGGAATCGCAGGCGTGGGCTATGCCACTATTATCTCCCAGTTTCTGTCTGCTATTCTCATACTTCTCCTTCTGTCCAGGAGCAGTGATGTATACCATCTGTCCTGGAACGATCTGAAGATAGAAAAAAATATTTTAAAAAGGATTCTTATTGTAGGACTTCCCACAGGGCTTCAGCAGGCTCTCACCTCATTTTCCAATGTATTTGTCCAGTCCTATATCAACAGCTTCGGTTCCAGCTGTATGGCCGGATGGAGCTGCTACACTAAGATTGACCAGTTTATTATGCTTCCGCTCAGAAGCATGGGACAGGCGGCCACCACCTTTGTCAGCCAGAATATCGGCGCACGCAATATTTCCAGAGCTAGGAGGGGAACCTTTACGGCCCTTGCCATTGCGTCTCTCATTACGTTTGCAGGGGCCTCCATGCTGTGGATCTTTGCTCCTCAGATGGTTTACCTCTTTAACCAGGAGCAGATGGTGGTGTACTACGGCGTGCTGTTCTTAAGGCTGTGTGTGTTCTTCATGCTGTTCAGCTGCGTCAACCAGGTTCTCTCCGGAGCCCTAAGAGGAATCGGCAACGCAAAGGTGCCTATGATTATTATGCTGTCCTCTTTTGTGGCCTTCCGCCAGCTCTACCTGTTTACCGCCACCAGGATTTCCAACACCGCCTCCGTAGTAGGGTTCGGATATCCTGCCGGATGGATCGTCAGCTCCATGCTCATGACCTGCTATTATCTGTTCAGTAAGTGGGAAAAGAAATTGGAGGTTTCGCAGCAGTGATTCGGGTGTCAAAAGCCCTCCAACCCAAAAATAAGGGGAAAATCCCGGGCCTTACCGGGATTTTCCCCTTATCCATCTCCATAGGCGAAAACACAAAAATAATGCGTCTGAGAGGAATCGAACCTCCGCACGCGGCTCCGGAGGCCACTGCTCTATCCACTGAGCTACAGACGCATCATATATATAATACTATACTCCTTCCAAAGATGCAAGCAGAAATTTAAAAATCATTGCTTTTTACCCCTGCATTTGCTAGAATGAATAAGAGTTACCAGGTCATCAGGAGGCAGCGAAACATGGCAAATCAGAGAAGAAAGATAAAAGGGCGAAACGACGAGCATGTGCTCATAAGAATCCTGCGCTTCGCGGCGATTCCCCTTATTGTAATTATATTAATCATCATAATCTTATGTATGGACCAGCAAGAAGAAGGCCAACAGGGACAGGCCCCGGCCATATCCTCCCAGGACGGTCAGACAGCCCCCGGAGAGCCGGATGAACCGGCAGACCCTGATGGTACGGCTTCCCACCCGGATGCAGAGCAATCCCCGGAATCCTACAGCAGCCAAGCCCAGGAACCCCAGGCAGACAGCCAGGTCATGGAGGCAGACCCTTCCCAGTACCCTTTCCAGCAGGACGCGGTGCTGGAGCTGACCGGCCTTGTCCAGGCATACTGCGAAGCCAAGGAGGAGTGTGACCCCCAGCTTCTTGCATGGGTGTTCGGAATCCAGGATTGGTCCGAGGAGGCCATGAATGAGGCAAAGGCCCATATGGAGCTGGTGAAGGCCAGCGTAAAAAGCTATGAGAATATTTCCTGCTACTCGATTCAAGGGCCGGAACAGGACTCCTATGTGATCTTTCCGTACTATGAGATCCGCTATCGGGAGACGGAGACGCTGATGCCGGCGTTCAGCTGGGGATACGCCAAAAAGGATGAGACCGGACGCTACTATATGGTACAGGAGACAGACGAGGCGATCAACGACTATATCAGAAAAGCCGGTGATAAGCCGGAGGTAAAGGCGGTTATGGCCCAGATCCTGGCCCGTCAGCAGGAGGCAATCGCCTCAGATGAAGTATTGCAGAAAATCTATGGAGCCTCCGGCGGATCAGAAGTCATCATCGGAGGAGTCGGAGGTTGAATATGAATGTGTCGGAATTTAATTTTGAACTGCCCCAGGAGCTGATCGCCCAGGATCCTTTGGAGGATCGGGCCTCTTCCAGGCTTCTGGTGTTAAATAAGGCTACGGGAGCCGTGGAACACAAAGGGTTTCGGGAACTTCCCTCCTATCTTCGCAGGGGAGACTGTCTGGTGATCAATGACACCAAGGTTATCCCTGCCAGGTTATACGGTGTAAAGGAGGATACCAATGCCAAGATCGAAGTCCTTCTGTTAAAGAGAAAAGAACATGATATATGGGAAACTCTGGTGAAGCCGGGCAAAAAAGCAAAGCCAGGAACCAGAATCTCCTTTGGGGATGGACTCTTAACCGGAACCGTCACCCATGTGGTGGAGGAAGGCAACCGCCTTATCCAGTTTTCCTATGAGGGAATCTTTGAAGAGATCCTGGACCGTCTGGGACAGATGCCCCTGCCCCCCTATATTACCCATGAGCTGGAGGATAAGAACCGGTATCAGACCGTATACGCCAGACATGATGGGTCTGCAGCGGCGCCTACGGCAGGTCTGCATTTTACCAACGAGCTTTTACAGGAGATTGAGGATATGGGGGTAACCATAGCCCATGTAACCCTTCATGTGGGGCTGGGCACGTTCCGTCCCGTAAAAGCGGAGAACATACTGGATCATCACATGCACTCAGAATTTTATATGGTGGAGGAGGAAGAGGCCAGGAAGATCAACGATGCCAAGAAAAGCGGGGGACGGATCATCTGTGTGGGAACCACCAGCTGCCGCACCTTGGAATCCGCTGCCGGGGAGGATGGCTTTTTAAAGGCGGGAAGCGGCTGGACGGATATTTTCATCTATCCAGGTTACCGATTTAAAATACTGGACTGCCTGGTTACGAACTTCCATCTTCCGGAATCCACCCTGGTCATGCTGGTATCGGCTCTGGCAGGCAGAGACCATGTGCTCAATGCTTACGAGGAAGCCATTAGGCAGAGGTATCGTTTCTTCAGCTTCGGGGATGCCATGTTGATTCATTAGAATATCCCCTCCGTGAACAAGAGGAGAATATAAAATATGGAAGAAATCCGTTTGAACAAATACTTAAGCCAGATGGGAATCTGCTCCAGAAGAGAGGCGGACCGGCTCATAGAGTCGGGAAATGTCCTGGTAGATGGACAGAAGGCTTTTATGGGAATGAAAATCCGGGAGAATCAGCGTGTAACCTGTAACGGCAGATGGGTGGGACAGACTGACCCAGAGCATACATCCGGCGCCGCCAGACCAAAGGCGGTGCTTTTGGCTGTCAATAAGCCGAAAGGGGTGGTGTGTACCACCTCAGATAAGGACCGGGCTTTAAATATTGTTCAGATGGTGGATTACCCTGTCCGGGTATACCCTGTGGGACGTTTGGACAAAGACTCGGAAGGCCTTATTTTCCTGACTAATCAGGGTGAGCTGGTGAATAAGATTATGAGAGGGGCCGCAGGGCACGAAAAGGAATATGTGGTTCTCATCGACCGCCCTGTCACCCATGACTTTGCCAAGAAAATGGAGGCAGGCATCTATCTAAAGGAGCTTGATGTGACCACAAGGCCCTGCCGAGTCTTTCGCTCTGGGGAGAGGGAATTTCATATTATCCTGACTCAGGGGCTGAACCGGCAGATCCGCCGCATGTGTGAGACATTGGGCTGCCACGTAAAAAACCTGAAACGAATCCGCATTATGAATGTAACTTTGGGAAGCTTAAAAGCAGGAGCATTCCGCAAGGTAACCCCAAAAGAGCAGGAAGTCCTGTACCGGCTCCTTGAGGGCCCGGCAGGGAAAGGAGAAGCATCATGGAAGAAAAACTTGGAAGAATGAAGGAGCTCACGGCCCTGCTGTCCCAGGCGGCCAAGGCCTACTACCAGGAGAGCCGTGAGATCATGAGCAATTTTGAATATGACAGGCTTTACGATGAGCTGTCTAGCCTGGAGCAGGATACAGGCATGGTGATGTCAGGAAGCCCTACTCAAAAAGTAGGTTACGAGGTTTTAAGCGAGCTTCCCAAGGAGGCCCACCCGTCCCCTATGCTTTCTCTGGATAAGACAAAGGATGTGGAGGCTTTAAAAGAATGGCTTGGAGATCAGAAAGGTCTTCTCTCCTGGAAGTTAGATGGCCTTACCATCGTTCTGACCTATATGGGCGGAGCTCTTGTAAAGGCAGTAACCCGGGGAAACGGGGAGATCGGAGAGGTTATTACCAGCAACGCCCGGGTATTTGAGAACGTGCCCTTAAAGATCCCTTACACCGGCACTCTGATCCTGCGCGGGGAGGCCGTGATCAAATATTCTGATTTTGAAAAAATGAATGAGGAAATAGAGGATGCAGACGCCAGATATAAGAACCCAAGAAATCTGTGCTCCGGTTCCGTGCGCCAGTTAAACAACCAGATCACGGCCCAGAGGCATGTCAATTTTCTGGCATTCGGCCTGGTGCAGGCGGATGGCATTGATTTTAACAATTCCCGGGCCAGCCAGTTTTTGTGGCTGAAGTCTCTTGGATTTGATGTTGTGGAGTATAAGGCTGTGACTGTAGACAATATGGAAAATACAGTGGCATACTTTGCCCAGGCAGTGGAACGCTATGATATGCCTTCAGACGGGCTGGTGCTGATCTTTGATGATATCGCCTACGGAGAGTCTTTGGGAAGGACGGCCAAATTCCCCCGCAATTCTATAGCCTTTAAGTGGGCCGACGAGCTTCGTGAGACAACGCTCTCTTATATTGAATGGAGCCCTTCTCGGACAGGTCTCATTAATCCTGTGGCCGTATTTGAGCCGGTGGAACTGGAGGGAACCACAGTCAGCCGGGCCAGCGTCCACAATATCAGCATTATGGAGTCTTTGGAATTGGGAATAGGGGACACCATCACCGTGTACAAGGCCAACATGATTATCCCTCAGATCGCTGACAACCTGACGAAAAGCGGAGTAAACGGCATTCCTGACACCTGCCCGGTGTGCGGCGGCCCCACTCAGATCCGCCAGGTCAATGATGTGAAATCTCTCTACTGCACCAACCCTGACTGCCAGGCCAAGAAGATCAAGGGCTTCACCCTTTTTGTAAGCCGGGATGCCCTGAATATCGATGGTCTCTCGGAAGCTACCCTGGAAAAATTCATCGGCTCCGGGTTTATCAAGGAGCTTGCAGATATTTTCCGCTTGGAGCAGCACAAAGCTGCCATTGTGGAGATGGAGGGATTCGGCCAGAAATCCTATGACAATCTGATGCAGGCTATCCGCAACGCCTCCCACACCACCCTGATTCGTCTGGTATACGGCCTGGGCGTGGCGGGAATCGGTCTTGCCAACGCCAAGATGCTGTGCCGTCATTTCCACTATGATTTTGATGCCATGCGCCATGCCGGCCCTGAGGCTCTCACGGAGGTGGATGGCATCGGGCAGGTTCTGGCTGAAGCCTGGTGCGCCTACTTTGCCCAGGAAAAAAATCAGGAGATGGTGGACCGCCTTCTGGCCTGCCTCACCATAGAACCGCCTGAGGAGGAGGATGAATCCGGGGAATTTGCCGGAATGACCTTTGTGATCACCGGCTCTGTGGAACGGTTTAAAAACCGCAAGGAACTGCAGAATCTCATTGAATCAAAGGGAGGCAAGGCCACTGGTTCCGTAACCTCCAAAACCACCTACCTGATCAACAACAATGTAAATTCCGCATCATCAAAGAACAAGAAAGCCAGGGAGCTTGGCATCCCCATTTTGTCGGAGGATGATTTTGTTAAGCTTCTGGAAGGAGAATACCATGCCCATTAAAATTCAAAAAGACCTGCCTGCAAAGACCGTGCTGGAATCGGAAAATATTTTCGTCATGGATGAAGACCGGGCCTTAAGTCAGGATATCCGCCCTCTTGAAATCCTGATCTTAAATCTCATGCCTATTAAGGAGGATACGGAAACCCAGCTCCTTCGGGCTTTGTCCAACACTCCCCTCCAGATCGACTGCACCTTTCTCATGCTCTCCACCCATGAGTCCAAGAACACCTCGGCCAGTCATCTGAACAAATTTTATGTGCCGTTCTCCGATATCCGCATGAATAAATATGATGGTATGATTATCACCGGCGCTCCCGTGGAAATGCTTTCTTTTGAAGAGGTCAACTACTGGGAGGAGCTGTCCATGATTATGGAGTGGACCAAAACCCATGTAACCTCCACCCTTCACATCTGCTGGGGCGCCCAGGCCGGCCTGTATTACCATTTCGGGATTCCCAAATACAAGCGGGAGCAAAAGCTCTCCGGCATCTACAGCCACAGGGTCCTGGACCGGAAGGTTCCTTTGGTAAGAGGCCTTGACGACTACATTATGGCCCCCCACTCCCGGTATACGGAAGTGCACAAAAGTGATGTGGCAGAACACAAGGAACTTCAGATCCTGTCGGAATCCAAGGAGGCGGGACTGTTCTTAATCATGAAAAAGGATGGAAGCCAGATCTTCATTCAGGGACATCCGGAGTATGACCGCATGACCTTAAACAACGAGTATCACAGGGATGTGGCAAAAGGCCTGAATCCCAAGATCCCCTGCAATTACTATGAGGACAATGACCCGTTCTCCATGCCTGTCCTGTGCTGGCGCAATATGTCCAATACTTTGTACAGCAACTGGCTGAATTACTATGTGTATCAGGAGACGCCTTACGATCTGTATGGGGGGAGATGAAGGACTTTTTGATCAGGTTTGGCAGGGGAGGCCTGTCCGGGAAGGACGGACCTCCCCCGCATTGTCTTATCTATATTCCACATAAACCCTTTCCGGATTTTGTGCATTTTTTCTCTTTGCAAAATACCCCTTCCTCCGCTATAATAAAGACACCGTTTTCCGGTATTCTGTGTTTCCAAGGCTGATGATCGGCCAGATGCCCACATGCAACAGACTTTGTAGGGTATTATATTCTTGTGCACAGTCTGCATAATCCAAAAAGGAGGTATACATATGGTATACGAAACGTTTCAAACAAAGGTAACCGACGCTTTGCAGTCACAGCTGGGAGAGCATTACAAACTGATGCTCCACAAGGTTCCCAAGAACAACGGTATGGTTCTGGATGGCCTCTCTATTATGAAAAAAAACAACGGCCCTTCCCCTACCATCTATCTTAACAGCTATTATGAGCGGTACCTGGAAGGAATCCCTTTTGCCTCTATTGTCAAGGAAATTCTTCAGATCTATGAGGAAAACTCATCTTTTGTTTATCCGGATTTTTCCATTCTCAATGATTTTTCCCTGTTAAAAGAAAAGGTAGTTTACAAATTGATCCACACTGCGTCCAACGAAGACCTGCTTTCCGACATGCCCCACATTGCCTATCTGGATCTCTCCATTGTCTTCTATCTGTTCCTGGAGAAAAATGAATATGGTCAGATGACTGCCCTGATTCACAATGACCACATGAAAACCTGGAACACCAGCCTTGAAGAACTGTATCATCTTGCCTCCGTCAACACCCCAAGACTTTTGCCGCCGGAGCTGAAAAGCATGTCCGAGGTGATGAAATCCATCGCCAAAGAGCATTTGGGCAGGGATTACCGCGAAGAATTTATTGACGACCTGCTGTCCGCCCCTGTGGTCTCCCCGCTCTATGTTCTCACCAACTCCTCCGGTATCTGCGGCGCCTGCGCCATCCTTTACCCCGATAAACTGAAAAACTTCGCCGACCTATTGGAAAAAGATCTGGTGATCCTTCCCTCCAGCATCCACGAAGTTTTACTGATTCCCTATGAAGACAAGCTTTCCTTTGACCAGCTTACAGAAATGGTCTCCCACATCAACCGGGCAGAGGTTCCTGTGGAGGACCGCTTATCCGACCAGGTCTATTATTATTCCAGGACTCTTGGCAGCGTCACCTTTGCCGGAACTGTCAGCCCATCCCACTTGGCCTCCTGATTCCATCTGTTCCTCTGTCCATCATCCCAGAAATATGGTTCCTGCCTGGTACACAAGAACCGACATCCCCCAGGCCATAAGTATCTGGAACCCTACCATCGCAGCAGTCCATGGAAGGGACCTTGTCTCCCGTTTAATGGTGGCAATGGCGGCCACACAGGGAGAATATAAAAGACAGAAGATCATAAGGGCATAGGCGTTGACTGCCCCGAAGCCTTGTATGGCCAAAATCTGTGACAGCTCCATCATACCGGCAGCGGAATTAATATTGTTGATTCCATAAAGCACCGAAAAACTGGACACTACCACTTCCTTGGCGGATAGTCCCGAGATCAGCGCCACTGCAATCTGCCAGCTTCCAAGGCCTGCCGGCTTCAGCACCGGAACCAGGAAGCGCCCGATCATTGCGGCATAGCTTCCCGACACATCCTCAACCATTCCCCCGGGCCCTATGTTCAGCACAAACCACAGCGCAATGGAAGCTATAAAAATAGTGGTTCCTGCTTTTGTCAGATAATCCTCAACCTTCTCCCACACATAGATGGCCACAGTCCGTCCATTGGGTGTCTTGTATTCGGGAAGTTCGATCAGCAGCGCATCATCCTCCTCCTCCCCTCCCGCACCTTTATGCACCACATACGCCACGCCGATGGCTACCAGAAGCCCGATCAGATACAAGGAATATGCCACCAAAAGAGCGTGTTCCCTAAAAAACATGTGGGCAAACAGAACATAGATAGGAAGCCTGGCAGAGCAGGACATAAAGGGGGTGATGAGGATTGTCCGCCTCCGGTCTCTGTCTGTAGCCAGGGCCCTTGTGGCCATAACCGCCGGTACCGTACAGCCGAATCCAAGAAGCATGGGAAGAAATGCCTTCCCGGAAAGTCCCACCTTGCTCATGGTCTCATTCATCACATAGGCCACTCTCGCCATGTATCCGCTGTCCTCCAAAAAGGCCAGAGCCAGAAAGAGAATGAAAATATTGGGCAGAAAGGTAAGGATCCCGCCGACTCCCGCCACGATTCCATCTACCAGAAGGGAGATCAGCCAGGGAGAAGCTCCCAAAGCCTTAAGGCCCGCCAAAAATCCCTGTGAAAAATAATCCAAACCGGTCTCAAAATATCCTTTGAGAAAGTCGCCCACCGTAAAGGTCAAAAAGAACACCAATGCCATAATGCCGAGAAAAACAGGAATCCCCCACACCGGATGAGTGAGAAGCTCATCAATCCGATCCGTCATGGCCGCCTGTCTTTCCTTGTTAAACAGGCATTCGTGAATGATTTCTTCTATGTAATCATATTTTTCATTGATAATATCCTTTTCATAGGAGTAGTCCACAATGCCTGTAAGGTTAAGGGGGTGATCCTTGTTGACCTCCTCGTCATATTCCAGCATCTTGATGGCATGCCACCGCAAATTGTCCATATTACCGTACCGGTTCCTCAAGGCGGCTTCCACCTGACCGATCTTAGTCTCCATCTGAGGCGCATAACGGACCACGACTCCCTGGGGCCCTTCCTCATAGTGATGAACCACGGCATGCATAAGAACATCCAGCCCGCTGCGTTTTCTTGCAGACACAGGCACCACAGGAATATGGCCCAGCAGCTCCGGAAGACGGTGAAGATCAATCTCCATCCCCCTCTCCTCCACAATATCCATCATGTTGAGAGCCAGAATAACCGGTTTCTTCAATTCCAAAAGCTGCAGGGTCAGGTACAGATTTCTCTCTAAGGAGGAGGCATCCACCACATTGATGATTACATCCACTTCTTCATCCTCAATGCACTTTCTGGTGACAATCTCCTCGATGGTGTAGGAAGTGAGGCTGTAAATCCCCGGCGTGTCGATGACCCTGATGGGACGGCCCTCATAGCTGGTCTCCCCCTCCACCTTTTCCACCGTAACCCCGGGCCAGTTAGCCACTTTTAGCTTGGCGCCTGTAAATGCATTAAACAGTGTGGTCTTGCCGCAGTTTGGATTGCCCACAAATCCTACGGTGATGGGGCTGTTATCCTTAAGGCCCTGCCTCTTAAGCTCTCTTTGCATCATGGCCAGCCTCCTCCACCAGGATTCCATCGGAAATTCTCTTTCCCAAAGCCAGCCTGGTTCCCCGTACCTTAATGATCAGACTGCCGCTTCCCTTTTTATTCAGTATGGTAACCGGGGTTTTCTCATTGACTCCCAGGGCTTCCAACCGTCTGGTAATCTTTTCGTCCACAGTGACCTTAGCCACCTTGTAGGTACCTCCGATTGCTCCTTCATTTAGTCTCATGATCTTATGCTCCTTCTGTCAGCAGACGTTCTATCCCTCTGCTGATAAGTTAGGGTAGGGTAACTCCCTTTATATGAAGCATACTCTAATTGATAATTATTGTCAATAAGAAAAATTTCCTAAAATAAATGATTTTACTCCAATTCCAGCAGCATTTTTTTCACTTCCAGCATCCGGTCACGCAGCAGGGCCGCCTCCTCAAAGTTCAGCTCCGCGGCAGCCTTGTGCATCCTCTTCTGCAGTTCCTTCATCAGCTTGTTCAGTTCCCCTGCATCCATAGACTCAATATCTTTTTCAGTGTCCTTTGGATCCTTCTCTGCCGCCTTGGAGATGGCGATGAGATCTCTCACTGCTTTCTTAATGGTAGTGGGGGTAATCCCATGCTCTTCATTGTATTGCTGCTGAATCTGGCGGCGCCTTTTTGTCTCTTCTATCGCTTTTCTCATGGAATCCGTAACCACATCTGCATACATAATCACATGGCCTTCTGCATTGCGGGCCGCCCGGCCTATGGTCTGAATCAGGGAGGTCTCCGAACGCAGGAAGCCTTCTTTGTCAGCATCCAGAATGGCCACCAGAGAGATCTCCGGGATATCCAGCCCCTCTCTCAAAAGGTTGATTCCCACCAGCACATCGAACACATTGAGACGCATGTCCCGGATAATCTCGGCCCGCTCCAAGGTGTCAATATCCGAGTGGAGATACTTGACCCGAATCCCCACCTCCCTCATATAGTCCGTAAGATCTTCCGCCATGCGCTTAGTCAAAGTGGTCACCAGAACCTTATTGCCCTTGTCCGTCTCTTTATTCACCTCTCCTACCAGGTCATCAATCTGGCCTTCCACAGGGCGAACGAAAATCTCCGGATCAAGAAGACCTGTAGGCCGGATAATCTGCTCTGTCCTTAAAAGCTCATGACCTGCTTCGTAGTCAGAGGGCGTAGCGGACACAAACATCATCTGGTCAATCTTGCTTTCAAATTCGCCGAAATTAAGAGGCCGGTTGTCCAGGGCTGATGGAAGCCGAAAACCATAATCCACCAGGGTCTGCTTCCTGGAGCGGTCGCCTGCATACATTCCCCTCACCTGAGGCAGAGTGATATGGGACTCGTCGATAATGATGAGAAAATCATCGGGAAAATAATCAATAAGGGTGTAGGGCGGCTCCCCCGGCTTCCCTCCTGTGAGATGCCTGGAATAGTTCTCGATACCGGAACAAAATCCTGTCTCCCTCATCATCTCCACGTCAAAGTTCGTTCTCTCCGCAATCCGCTGGGCTTCCAAAAGCTTGTCCTCGCTTTTGAAACAGGCCACTCTCTCCTTCAGCTCCGCCAGAATATTCTGAGCCGCCTCCTCCATCTTCTCCTTTGGAACCACATAATGGGAGGCAGGGAAGATGGCAATATGCCCCAGCTGGGCCTTCACCTCTCCTGTCAGGCTGTCGATCTCCATGATCCGCTCCACTTCATCGCCGAAAAATTCAATCCTATACGCCTCGTTGCCGGAATACGCCGGATATACCTCCAGAACGTCGCCTCTCACCCGAAAGGTTCCTCTGTGAAAATCCATATCATTCCTGTCATACTGAATATCAATGAGCTTATGAATCACCTCATCCCGGTCTTTCTCCATACCCGGCCGCAGGGAAATCACCATCTCCTGATAATCAATAGGGCTTCCCAGCCCGTAGATGCAGGACACAGAGGACACAATAACCACATCCTTCCGCTCCGACAGCGCCGCAGTGGCAGAGTGGCGCAGCTTGTCAATCTCGTCATTGATGGCGGAGTCCTTCTCAATGTAGGTGTCTGTGGAAGGTACATAGGCTTCTGGTTGGTAGTAGTCGTAGTAGGACACAAAATATTCCACCGCGTTACTCGGAAAATACTCTTTGAACTCACCATAGAGCTGTGCCGCTAAT
>JAAWHU010000128.1 GCA_022796015.1 Hungatella sp.
TGGCATATAAATACTCCTTTTCGATAAGAATTTCCATATCTTGATTCTTACCAAAAAGGAGCCATTTTTTACCTTAGACACAAACTTTTTTACACTACCATTCCGACTTTCAGAATTTCAGCAATGATACCTCCGTTTGGCAGGAATCCCGCACCGGTAAACCGCACTTCTTTATTAAATTTCAGGTTCAGGAACAATCCTACCACAGCGGCAACTGCCTGTGCGATCACCGTTGCATAAGCAGCGCCTGCAATGCCAAGAGCCGGAAGCCCGAACCAGCCGAAAATCATAACCGGGTCAAGAACAATATTTACAACCGCACCCGTCAGCATGGGAATCATGGTAAGGTTTGCTTTTCCGGTAGCCGATAGAAGCCTTTCCATAATGACCTGATGCAGAGCCGCAAATGATACAATGCTGATAATCCGGCTGTAAGAAATACTCATATCAAGCACTTCTGCAATATCCGTCTGTAATCCATAGAACGGCTCCATTGCAAACAGCCCCATTATCACGAAAACAACCGACACAATCCAAATCAGTACAAAGATGTTTCCCGCTGCCCTGTTTACACCCTGCTCGTCTTTCTCTCCTAACTTCTTTGATAAAATGGAATTGACACCTACTCCGATGCCTATACAGACACCAAGCACCAGATACTGTACCGGCATACAGAGGGAAATCGCCGTAAGCGCCGTATCTCCAAGCTGTGCCACATACATACTGTCTACCAAACCATACAACACCTGCACGAACATGGAAAAGATCAGTGGAAGTGACATTTTCCTCAAAAGTTTTCCTACCGGGAGCGTCCCCATTTCATTTTCACGGAGATTTTCCGTTTCTACTTTTTCGCCCATCATTGTTTCCTCCTTGACCTTTTATAAATTCATATTACTTTTTGCTTTGTAACCAAGGTTACTTATCTCTGATATTTGCATTATATCTTTCTGTAGAAACTAAAACAATGGGCGATAATTTAAAATCAGTGATATATGCAACGCTTTTTGAAAAAGAGTTACATAAAATTAAAGGCTTCTGACGATATCCCGTATCATCAAAAGCCATTCCGCATACTATTTACGCTTCTTAAAACCCTCCCAACCCCCGATGGCCATAAACCTTGCAATGGTTGAGGGCTTCTTCCAGGGAAACAAATTCTTCTGTTGTCAGTCCGACATTTGCCGCATCCAGATTTTCAACAATACGCTCCTTATTTTTGGAACCAGGGATCGGCACCACATTGGGATACTTGTACAACATCCATGCAAGGGAAATCTGTGCAGGTGTAGCCCCTTTCAAATCTGCATATTCTTTCAGCAGATCAATGATCGGCTGGTTTCCGGCAATATTCGCACTGGAAAGCTGCGGCACCCAGTTACGGACATCATCATTTCGCTCAAATTTGGTTTCTGTTGTGATCTTTCCGGACAGCAGCCCGCTGGCAATCGGTGAAAAGGGAACAAATCCAATGTTATGCTCCATGCAGAACGGAATCACTCTTTTTTCTGAATCACGTTCCACCATGGAATAAATATTCTGGATGGCGGCAAGAGGTGTGACCCTCTGCGCCCGGCTGATGATATCCACATCTACCTGTGACAACCCCCATCCGCGAATCAGCCCATCATCGATCAGCTGTCCCATGGCCTCCGCCACTTTTTCCACAGGAATCCCCCCCATTCTGTGCAGATAGTAGAGATCAACCCAATCTGTCTGCAGCCGTTCCATAGATCCCTCCAGATGTTTTCGGATCGTCTTATATACATTTCCCGAAGGGCCAACTCGCAGGAACAATTTGGTCGCAATCACCACATTGTCCCTTACTCCTGCCAGTGCCTTTCCCACGATCCGTTCATTATGTCCTATCCCGGAAAGATTCGGACTATACACCTCCGCCGTGTCAAAGAAAGTACAACCATGGCTGTAGGCGCCCCGGATCGCCTCAATGCTATATTCCTCTAGCGGAATCTTTCCATATCCATGAGAGAATGCCATACAGCCCATTCCGACTTCTGAAACTTCTATGTCCCTCAAAAATCTTGTTTTCATTTTCAAATCACTCTCTTTCCAAGCTTTTCGGATATTTTGTAAAATGTTCTAAAACAGTCACAATCAAGAATCCGGCTAATGCAAAAAGTATCATCACCGAAAGATAATCCATGAAGAAGAACAGTCTCGGCTCACTGTAATCAAAAAACACAAAACTGCTCCTGCCGAACATATAATCCGGAATCTGTCTCTTAAAAAAGGCCATACAGCCATATAGTGATACCGCTGCCAAAATTAAAATAACAGTCTTCGGAAATTTTCTTTTTTCATCTTTGCCAAAAGCGGCATCATATGTGTTCCTGCATGGACATTCATCAGCACCAATCCCCAATAGGCGAGAAAAAGATGTACTGCTCTTGCAGAAGCGGTAACACCTGAAATTTGGATAAAGGTATACAGGTGCTTTGACATCAGAATACCGCTTAAAGGCTGCAACGCCATAATGATAAGCAGCAATCCATTCACGATTGTCTGGAAAATTCTTCGCGGCAAGTATTTTCCTCTAAAAACCGATTGATACCATCGTCTGTTCAATAGCCCATGCCTAATGAAAAGGAAAAGCATTAAGGAGCCGATTACTTCATGAAAGACCTCACCAATCAGGGAATGTTCCTGCTAATGCCTGAAAAACTCCTTTACTCCGCCAAGCTGGATACGGTTATTGATCTCTATGACCTCTTCAAGCGGCATAGTTTTGCCGTTCTCAATCCAGGCTCTATATGCTGAAAGAGTGCTGTTGTTAATAAAATCCATAAGAAGCCGTTTCTCAAAATCAGATAATTTCTGATATTGTTTAGAATCCCGCCACCCGGCATCATTCACCTTTGCAATCATATCATCACGGATAGACCGGTATGTCACACTACAAGTGATCTTTTCGTAAGACAGCCCCTGATCTGCGGAATATAGAAAAAACTCCCTGTTTACCTTATCCAGATCCTCCGGCAACTTAAGGCCCTTGATGCGCTCAAGAAATCCTGCCGAAAGTTCCATCTGCATTTCCTCAAGGAGCGCATCCAGTGTCTCATAATAATGGTAAAATGTCTTTTTGTTAATCCTCGCTTTATCGCAAAGCTCCTTTACCGTAATCTTTCCATAATCCTTCTCGCAGATCAGGCTTTCAAATGCCTCTTTGATTCCTTCGATGGTTTTCACTACTCTTAAATCTTCATTTCCCCGCAAAATCATGTCCGCACCTCGCATTCAAATTCAAAAATCGGTTATAAGAAACCATGGTTACATATTGCCATATCTTACTTCCGTTTTCAACCCTTTTGTGCTGAATACAGACAGGACGGGCGGATATTATGTGTGAATTCCATGAAAGAAGATAAGAACGGTCACAAAGTCCATGGTCCCGGATCAGTTCTTCTCGAAATCCGGCCTCCATCCGGCAAACTGTACAAGCTGTTCATCTGTGCGGTGGTAATATCTCACATTCTTATCAAGTCCCGCAATCTCTGCCATTTCTGCATCGGTCAGTTCAAAATCCAGAATATCCAGGTTTTCTTTGATATGATCTACATTTTTGCTTCCAGGGATCACCACAAATCCCATCTGTGTATGCCAGCGGAGGATCACCTGTGCAGCCGTTTTCCCATATTTCTTTCCAAGTTCCGTAAATACAGGCTCGTGGATCAGAGATTTGTCACCATGCCCCAGAGGATACCATGCCATCAGCTTAATGCCGTACTGATCCAGCGTTTTACGAAGTTCCTGCTGTGTAAAATACGGGTGTGCCTCCACCTGTATAAATTGAGGCGCAATCTCCCATTTAGTCTCCAATTCCTGGATATATTTTCCCTCAAAGTTGGAGATGCCGATGGATCTAGCTTTGCCATCCTTGTATGCCTTTTCAAGCTGTCTGTACCCTGCCAGCCAGTTTCCGGCAGGCTGGTGGATATAGAGAAGATCCACATAGTCCACTCCAAGACGCCCAAGGGTTTCCGCCACAGCGTTTGCGTTCTCGTACTCGCTGGGCCACAGCTTTGTGGAAATAAACACATCCTCCCGTTTCAGGCCACTGTCTTTGATCCCCCGCCCACAGGCTCTCTCATTGACATAAGCGTTAGCGGTATCTACCAGGGAATACCCCATTTTCAGAGCCTCTCTGACGCTGTTCTCCGCCTCGGCGGGAGAGAGCATAAATGTCCCAATCCCAATCACCGGGCATTCCATATTGTTGTTCAGTTCTACCATTTCCATTTGATTGTCCTCCTGTTTTGGAATTTTTTCTTAAAATTGGGATTCATCAATACCCCGCAAACCTCTGGTCTTTATCCAGTGCCGTAAGTCTCTGCATCTCATCCTCGGTCAGTTCAAAATCAAAAACTTCAAAGTTCTCCTGAATATGAGCCTCATTGGAGGAACCGGGGATTGCGATGTTCCCGGCCTGCAAATGCCAGCGGAGTATGACCTGCGCGGATGTCTTTCCGTGTTCTGTCGCAATACTGCTGATAGTTTCATCATCAAACAATACCTGTGTATTACCTCTGCCTCCTAATGGGAACCATGACTCCATGACCGTGCCGTACTGGGCGATATGCTCCTTCATAACGGTACTCTGGTGATAGGGATGGGTTTCATTTTGCAAGAGCGCCGGAGTGATCGTTGTGGCATCCACAAGTCTGTCAAAATCCTCTGGCTCATAGTAATTGGACAGGCCGATGGATTTCAGCTTACTGGCTTCCACAGCCCGTTCCATCGCCTGGTATGCTTCCACATCATTGGAGGGCTGACTATGGTGCAGGATCATCAGATCGATATATTCCAGATCCAGTCTGCTTAATGACGCATCAATGGCTGCATCCCCGTCCCCAAAATCATCCGTCCACATTTTCGTGGTGACAAAAATTTCTTCACGGGTGCAGATACCTTCGTCAATGGCTCTCTGTATCCCACGGCCCACACCTTCCTCATTTCCGTAAATCCTTGCCGTATCAATCAGGCGATAACCGTCCCGAAGCGCCCAGTATACGGAATCTTCCGCCTGTGACTGAGAGAGCCGGAAACAACCGATGCCGAGAATCGGCATTTCATACCCGCTGTTTAATAAGACCATTCCGTTTTCCAGATCAAACACACCGGCATCGCCTACTGCCTGCTCATTGGGTGCAGTTCCTGTGGTTTCAGAAGAAACCTCTTCTGCTTCCTGAACAGCTTCTGCATCCGCATCATCTCCCTCTTCCGTCAATGTAGAGTCATCCACCGCAAGAGTATCCCTTTCTTCCACAGATTCCGCGCCCTGCGATATGCCACATGCGCCAAGGCTGGCTATCATCAAAAAAACCAAACACAAAATCCCAAGTTTTCGCATCATCAAAAATCCCTCCCTTAACCATGCAGCTTATATTCGCCTGTTCGGATAGCTGCAATCACACCGCCATCAATCAGAAGATCCGTTCCTGTGATAAACTTTGCGTGTTCTCCTAAGAGGAACGCACCGGCTTCCGCAATTTCATCTGAAGTTCCCGTCCTCATTGCCGCCGATGCATCGATCATTTGCTGATAATTACCTCCGGCGGCAGCAAATTCATCATAGGCAAGGGGCGTCACAATCACACCGGGGCTGATGGTATTGATCCTTGCCCGACGTTCTTTCCATGTAGTTGCCGCTGCCCTCTGTGCCTGGAGATGGTTCACACGTTTTGCAATCATATACGCCAGTCCGGAATTCTGCATGGCCACATCCTTGATGATGGGAAGTCCCATCAATTCCTCAGTGGGAGTTTTCAGGATCTGCAGTTCTATGTCATTGGGGATTGGGTACATATATCCAGTCTGGCTGGAAATGAGAAGCCCGCTGCCGCCTTTTGCCATCACCCTGCCAAATGCATCCACCGCATATCCCGTACCCACCATGTCCAGATTTAAAATATGCTCCGGCTCTGCCTGATTAGGGGATGCTCCTGCCGTGTCAATGAAATACTTCACCTCCCCCAGAGATGCCGCTTTTTCTGCGAATGCTTCCACGGATTCCTTTTCCAGAGCGTTCACAACGCAGGTCTCCACATCATAGCCGCCATACCTGAATTCATTGGATACCCTTTCCAGGTTCTTCTCGCTGATATCACCCAACAAGACCGTCCTTCCTGCCGCAATGCGTCTGATGATAGCCGTTCCCATGCTGCCGGCTCCAAGCAATGCGATCACCTCTTTGTTTTCATTTCTGTCAAAAATCATTTTTTGTGTGCCTCCTTATGCTTTTTTGAGTATTTAAGAATGCATCCCGATAATGTCCATATGTCCAAGGGCTTCTTCTATATCCAGCATATCCTGCCCTGTCAGCTCCACATCCATCCCGCCTATGTTCTCACGCACCCTCTCTTTTTTCGTGGTGCCGGGTATGGGAATGATATAGGGTTTTTTCGTAATCTCCCATGCCAGAGAAATTTGAGCCGGTGTAGCATATTTCTTTTCTGCAAGCTCGCTTAACAGTTCCAGCAAGGGAGCGTTTTTATCCATGCTTTCCTCATTGAACAGAGCCATACGCCCTCTCCAGTCACCTTCCCTGTAAGTACTGTTTTTATTCAGCCTTCCGCTTAAAAGTCCCTTTGCCAGCGGGCAGGCGCTGACATAAGAGATACCCAGTTCCTCACAGAGAGGAAAATATACTGTCTCATCGCCCCGGTCAACAAAGTTGTACATATTTTCAATGGCGGCGAGAGGGAATACCTTATGCGCCCGTTTCAGGTAATCCGGCTCTCCAAAACTCACACCCCAGGCTCTGATCTTACCCGCCTTAAAAAGTTCCTTCATCGTTTCGGCAACTTCCTCCGGCTCTACTTCCGGGTCCGGCCTATGCTGATAATACAGATCAATATAATCCGTTCCCAACCTTGTAAGGGATTCATCCACCTGCTTCATGATGGAATCGTGACCGCTGGATAATTCTACACCAGCACCACTGTCCTGCATATGCAGGATGCCGAATTTTGTAGCTATGACGATCCGGTTACGGAAGGGCTTTACCGCTTCCCCAAGAAACTGCTCATTCAGATCTCCATAGGCGGGAGCCGTGTCAAACATGGTATAGCCTGTTTCATAGGCATAGCGGAGCAATTCCACCATATCGCTTTTTTCCTGTACCTTTCCGTAGGAATGTGTCTGCCCCATGCAACCATAAGCAATGGCAGCTACCTGGATATCCGTGAAGTGCTATAATAAAGTTGTAACGGGAGTGGCTAATGAGATATAATCAAAATTACAAGGAAAGAGGTACTCATTATGTCACAAAATTACACTCCC
>JAAWHU010000024.1 GCA_022796015.1 Hungatella sp.
CCACCGCAGCACCATGGAGACCATCGCCAGCATCCGCAATACCATGGATACCAATGACGAGTTCTATGAGGGGGAGATGAATTACCTGAACCAGGAAGGGCCTAAGATGGGGATCTTGGCCAAGGAGGCGGAGAAGGTGATTCTTGATTCTCCCTTCAGGGCTCAGTGGGAGGAGGAGTTCGGTTCCTTCTATCTCAAGACCATGGAGGTGAACCAGAAGCTGTCAGACCCTGTGATCGTGGAGGATTTGGTGGAGGAGAGCCGTCTGACCCAGGAGTATGCCAAGGTATCTGCAGGGGCCTCCACGGAGTTTCGGGGGGAGAAATGCAATTTCTACGGCCTTCTAAAGCATATGCAGAGCACGGACCGCCAGGAGAGAAAGGATGCCATGAGGGCATGGGGAGATCTGTATGGAGAGATTGCCCCCAGGCTTGACGAGCTCTATGACAAGATGGTGGTCTTAAGGGCCGGCATGGCGAAGAAGCTGGGCTTTGACTCTTACATTGACTATGTCTATCTTGCAAGAGGGCGGTATGATTACGGCCCCAAGGAGGTGGAGGAGTTCCGCAGGCAGGTGCGGGAGGTTATGGTTCCTGTGTGCAAACGGCTGAGAGAGGAGCAGGCGGCCCGGCTGGGAGTGGAAAAGCTGCGCTATTATGACGAGGCTCTGGTGTTCCCCCAGGGCAACGCGGTGCCGAAGGGAGACCGGGCAGAGATGGTGGAGAAAGCCAGGAAGATGTACCGGGAACTCTCCAAGGAGACCGGGGAGTTCTTTGACTTTATGGCTGACCATGACATGTTCGACCTGGAGACCAAGCAGGGCAAGAGGGGCGGCGGCTACTGCACCTTCCTTCCTGAATACAAATCCCCCTTTATCTTTGCCAATTTTAACGGAACCAACGCAGATGTCAATGTGCTGACCCATGAGGCAGGCCATGCCTTTGAGGCCTACACGGCGTCCAGGAACATAAAGCTTATGGATATGGTATTTTCCAGCTACGAGGTGGCGGAGATTCATTCTATGACCATGGAATATTTTACCCATCCCTGGATGGAACTTTTTTTTGGAGACCAGGCTAAACAGTATCTGTACTCCCATGTAATGGAGGCGCTGGAGGCAGTGCCTTATATGGTGTGTGTAGATGAATTTCAGCACAAGGTATTTGAGAATCCTTCCATGACGGCTATGGAGCGGAGAAGGGTGTGGAAGGAGCTGGAGGGAGTCTATCTGCCCTGGAGAGATTATGACGGCCATTCCTTTTTGGAGGAAGGCGGGTTCTGGATGCAGAAGCAGCATATTTTCCTGTTCCCCTTCTATTATATCGACTATGCACTGGCCCAGATGGGGGCTTTTGAGTTCTACGGCCGCATGAAGAAGGACCGTGACCAGGCGTGGAAGGACTATTACCGCCTGTGCCGGGCCGGAGGAAGCAAGGGATATTATGAACTCCTTAAACTGGCAGGACTTAACAGCCCCTTTGACCAGGGGACTGTGAAGAAGGCTGTGGAAGGACTTATGGAAGATTTGTTTTGAGGCTGACATATGGATATCAGCTTAGAGTATTACCGTGTATTTTACCAGGCGGCAAGGCTTAAAAGCATTACCATGGCGGCGGAGCAGCTGTGTATCTCCCAGCCGGCGGTGAGCCAGGCCATCAAACAGCTGGAGACCGCCTTAAACTGCCGCCTGTTTGTCCGCACGTCAAAGGGGGTTCATCTTACACAGGAGGGAGAGCTTCTTTGCAGCTATGTGGAGAGAGGGCTGGAAATGATTCTGGATGGGGAGCGGACGCTTAAGAGGATGCAGGATTTGGAGACCGGAGATGTGCGCATCGGTGCCAGCGACATGACGCTCCAGTTTTATCTTCTGCCGTATCTGGAAACATTTCATGAGACTTATCCCGGGGTAAAGGTCATTGTTTCCAATGCCCCTACCCCGGAGACCATAAGATCGTTAGAAGACGGAAGAATCGACTTCGGCGTGGTTACCACCCCGGCACAGGTTCCCGACAATGCAAAGCTGATTCCTGTCAGGCCCATCCGCAATGTGTTTGTGGCAGGGGAAAAATTCGCATATCTGAAGGGAAAATGCCTGGAATACCCGGCCCTAAGGGAGCTTCCCTGCATTGTTCTGGAAGGCAACACCAGCACCAGGGCATTTACCGACGGATACCTGAAGGAATGGGGGGTGGAGCTGGCCCCGGAATTTGAACTGGCCACCAGCGATATGGTGGTGCAGTTTGCGGCGAGAAACATGGGAATCGGCTGTGTGGTGGAGGATTTTGCAAAAGAAAAGCTTGAGAGCGGGGAGCTGTTCTGTCTGGAGTTTGAAAAGGAGATGCCAAAACGGCAGATGTGTATTGTCACGGATCAGAAAAGCTCCGTATCACCGGCAGGGAGGAAACTGTTGGACATGCTGATGTCCCCCTAAAACTCTCTGAGAAATGTATATTTTCCCATTCCGAGCTGGCAGGAGGGCCGTCTGGCAGGTACCGCTTGCCGGGGCAGACAGAGAGAAAGAGGTTCCCAAAATGGGAACCTCTTTCTCTAAAGTCCGTGTATGGTTAATCTCTGTAAATAATCTCGTCTCTTCCGGGTCCGTTGGAAACCATAGTGATCTTTACGCCGATCTCCTTCTCAATAAATTCCACATAGTCCCGGCACTCTTTGGGAAGATCCTCATAGTTTCTGATTCCCCTGATATCACACTGCCAGCCCGGCAGCCTGGTGTATACGGGTTTTGCCTTTTCAAGCTCAATGGTAGTGGGGAAATCCTTTGTCACCTGGCCGTCAATCTCATATCCCACGCAGACAGGAAGCTCCTTGAGATACCCCAGAACGTCCAGGACTGTCAGAGCCACCTCCGTGGCGCCCTGAATCCGGCATCCGTAGCGGGAGGCTACGGCATCGAACCATCCCATGCGTCTGGGACGTCCCGTGGTAACGCCGAATTCTCCGGCGTCCCCGCCTCTCTTTCTCAGCTCGTCGGCCTCCGGGCCGAAGATTTCGCTGACAAAGGCGCCTGCACCTACGGCGCTGGAGTATGCCTTTACCACAGTGGTTATGTTCTTGATCTCATAGGGCGGAATCCCTGCACCGATGGCGCCGTAGGCAGCCAGGGTGGAGGAGGAGGTCACCATGGGATAGATACCGTGATCCGGATCCTTTAAGGAACCCAGCTGTCCTTCTAAGAGAATGTTCTTGCCTTCCTTTATAGCCTCATAGAGGAATTTGGACACGTCGCACACATAGGGCTTTACCATATCCCGGTATTCCAGCAATGTCTTAAACAGTTCCTCAGGGTCAATGGCCGGTTTGTGGTAGAGATGCTCAAGAAGAATATTTTTCATCTCGCAGACCCTTACCACCTTTTCCTTCAGGGCTTCCTCGTCAAACAGCTCGCTGACCTGAAACCCGATCTTGGCGTATTTATCGGAATAGAAAGGAGCGATACCTGACTTGGTGGAACCAAAGGACTTGCCTCCTAAGCGTTCCTCCTCATATGCATCAAAGAGCACATGGTAAGGCATCATGATCTGGGCCCGGTCGGATACCAGGATCCTTGGGGCAGGCACACCTTTGTCGGTGAGAGCCTTGATCTCATTGAACAGATAGGGAATATTCAGTGCCACTCCGTTGCCGATAATACTGGTCGTATGCCCATAAAATACGCCGGACGGAAGCAGATGGAGGGCGAATTTGCCGTAGTTGTTGATGATGGTGTGACCTGCATTGCTGCCGCCCTGGAAGCGGATGACAATGTCAGATTCCTTTGCCAGCATATCCGTAATTTTCCCTTTCCCCTCATCGCCCCAGTTGGCGCCTACGATTGCTCTTACCATTTGTTGAACTCCTCCTTTGGAAATCCTTTGTTTTTGTGAATAAACACAACACTATTAGCATACATGGAAATAGGCCATAAGTAAAATCAATATTAGTTATAGAAGACATAAGAACAGATTATAAATTGAATTTGTAGTTGACTTTTGCGCCTTAGGGACTTTACATCCTTTTGCCCCTCTATTATAATGATCTCAAAGGCTGTTGCGAGGAGGGTTTTTTATGGGAAAGACAAAAAAATATTCTTACGATTATGAGCAGTACGAGGCCGGCAAGGGCGCCGGTTCCGTGGTTTCCGATATTCTGGAGGACCCGGAATTTGCCCAGGTGACAGACCTGGTCATCGGATGCTGGGGCAATCCCTGTGAGGAGGGCTGTCAGGATATTCTGGATGGAATCGGGGAGAACAAGGAACGCTTCGCCCATGTGGAGAAGTTATTTGTGGGAGAGATGGGCTATGAGGAGTGTGAGGTGTCCTGGATTATCCAGGGCAATTACACGAAATTGTGGAAGGAGCTGCCTCATTTAAAGGAGCTGACCATCAAGGGAAGCACGGATCTGGTGCTGGGAGACATCAGCCATGAGAAGCTGGAGTCCCTTACCATTATCTGCGGCGGCCTTCCCGTGTCCGTGATCGAGGCGGTTCAGAATGCCAAGCTGCCCAATCTGAAAAAACTGGTTCTCTACATAGGAAGCGACTATTACGGCTTTGACGGGGATGCAGATACCGTGAAGGCTCTTTTGGAGAAATCGGATTTTCCAAAGCTGGAATACTTAGGAATCGAGGACAGCGAGATTCAGGACGAGCTGGCCCGTGTGGTTCTGGACTGTAAATATATGAAGCAGATTCACACCTTGGATCTGGCCAATGGTACCCTCACGGACAAGGGCGGCAGGCTCCTTCTTGAGAAGCTTCCCCATTATCCCAATGTGAAAACCTTAGATGTTCACTACCACTATCTGTCAGAAGGTATGGTGGAGGATTTGGAGAAACTCCCTGTGGAGATCGATGCCTCCGAGTCCAATGAGCCGGAGGAGTATGATGGTGAGATCTGGATGAACGCCATGCTGACAGAATGAGGCAGGCAGTTCTTCTGGGCAGTCCCGGCACAAAGCGGACCCGCTATCTGGAGGAAGGAGCAAAAAAGGAGGGAGTGGAGCTTGCTTTCTGGGACTGGGACACCTTTGGGCTTAAGAGCGGACTTCCTCCAGAGCTTTGCAATCAAACATTATTGTTAAAGATTGACCCGCCTGTCTGGGACAGCTGTTTTCTGGAGGAGCTGGGCAGTCTAACAAAAAATTATGAGAAGCAGCTTATAGAACTGGCAGAATTAGGGGAGGAAGAAGAGATTGCTTTTCTCAATCATCCCTTAGCCATCAGCCGGCTTCTTGACAAAAGGGACTGCAAGGCACAGCTTTGTAAGGCGGGGCTCCCGGTGACGGAGGCCCTAAGGGAGCATGTAAAAAGCGGGGAAGAGCTTCTTTATGAGATGAGCCGCCTTCATATGGCCCAGGTCTTTGTCAAGCCGGTGACAGGCTCCGGCGCGGCAGGGATCGGGGCCTTTCGTTTTCAGAAAAGCACGGGGCACATGGTGCTCTATACCTGCGGGTATCAGGATGAGAAGACGGGCTGCCTGGTGAATACCAAGCGGCTTCGGCGGTTTACGGATCCAAAAGAGATTTTGTCCTATCTGGACAGCCTCCTTGCCCTGGACTGTATCGTGGAGAGATGGTATGTGAAGGCAGAACACAGGGGATATTCCTACGACCTGCGGGCAGTGGTTCAGGATGCCAGGGTGGATTTTATTCTGCCCCGGTTTTCCAAGGGCCCCATAACCAACCTTCACCTTAACAATCATCCCGGGGACATAAAAGAGCTGGGATTTTCCGCAAAGCTTTATGAGGAGACAGAGGAGCTTTGCGTGAAGGCTGCAGGGTGCTTTCAGGGACTTAGAACCGTGGGAATTGACATTCTCCTGGAACGGGGAAGCTTAAGACCCAGGATTATTGAGATGAACGGGCAGGGCGATCTGATCTATCAGGATATTTACAAAGACAATGGAATCTACCGTCATCAGGCGGTGATGATGAAGGAGTGGCTCTATGGAAAAGAATGACAGTGTGACAGGTGAGGTTCCCTTCCGCCTCTTTAGGCCGTCAAGGGAGAGAAGGAAAGCCTCTGTGGATATGAACCAGGTAGTAGGAAGCCAGGATATTTTGTTTGTCTGCCTGGACACACTCCGGTATGACGCGGCTGTAGAAGAGCAGGAAGCAGGGGGAACCCCGGTGCTTGACAGGTACGGGCCATGGGAGAAGCGCCAGGCTCCAGGCAATTTTACCTATCCGTCCCACCATGCCATGTTTGCCGGATTTCTGCCCTGCGATTATGATGCAAGGAGTCTGGCTGACAGGGAGATGCTGTTTTTTCCAAGGCAGATCGGTATGGGGAACAAGGTACCCCAGGGCGCTTTCGGCTTCCGGGGAAGCACCATCATGGAGGGGCTGGCAGAGGAAGGGTATGACACCTGGTGCGTGGGAGGCGTGGCGTTTTTTGACAAGCGGTCCGACCTGGGCAAAGTGTTTCCCGGATATTTTAAGAAAAGCTACTGGAATCCCTCCTTTGGCTGCGCCGTGAAGGACAGCGCCAAAAACCAGGTGGACTTTCTGTTAAAGAGGCTGGCAGGAGCGGATCCGAAGGAGAAGATTTTTTTGTATCTCAACATAGATGCCATCCATTATCCCAACTATTTTTACCTGGAGGGAGCCAGACAGGACAGCTTAGAGAGCCATAAAGCGGCCCTGCGCCATGTAGATGGGCAGCTGGGACATCTCTTTGAGGGATGGAAAGAAAAGCGGGGAGGGGCATTTGTCATCTGCTGCTCTGACCACGGAACCTGCTATGGGGAGGATGGGTGCCAGTTTCATGGGATCAACCATCCGGTGGTGAATACGGTTCCTTATAAGCAGTTTTTCCTGTGAGCGGCTTCTTTTTTCTGAGGAGGCGTTTTTCGGAGGCGGCGGGAGCCGACCTGCCAAAACGCCCATACCCATTGGACGCCGCTGCGGCAGATGATTCAGGAAGAGAGGCCTAACAATGAACCATATTTATATTCAGTATATGTACAGCTACCCCCACAAGACAGCCTACAGGCCCCTGGCAGGAGTAAATTTAAAGGATTATGGAGAGCGGCTTAAGGGAAAGGGCCATGGGCTTTATGTGCATATCCCTTTTTGTGAGACTAAGTGCGGCTACTGCAACTTGTTTTCTGTGACAGGCCAGAGAAGAGAGGCTGTGGATGGGTATCTCTTGGGGGTAAAGCGGCAGCTTTTGCAGTATGGGGAGATCCTTAAGGCTGTGGGGGCGGAATTTTCCGATCTCACCATAGGCGGGGGAACTCCTCTTTTATTAGAAGAAAGACAGTTGGAGCAGGTATTCTCCATGATATGGGATCATGTGTCTTTTGAGAAGCATAAGACCATTGTCATTGAGACGGCGCCTAACCAGACGACGAGAGGAAAGCTTTCTATATTAAAGGAGATGGGTGTTACCAGAGTCAGTATGGGGATACAGAGCTTCTGCCAGGAGGAACTGGCCGCCCTCAGGAGAAACCATGGGGCGGATCAGGCCAGGAGGGCCCTGGAGCTTCTAAAATCCTTTGACTTTCCCTGTGTGAACCTGGACTTTATCTATGGGATTCCTGGGCAGACTGTGGGTTCCCTTTTAAAATCTCTGGAGGAGGCGGTCAGGTTTGACCCGGAGGAGGTGTTCCTGTATCCCCTGTATGTGAAGCATGGAGCCGGCCTGGTGAAGGATGTGAGAGAGGGTATGGTTCTGGATCCGGAGAAGGCATTTGAGGAGTATGAGGAGGCCGGCGCCTATCTGAAAAGCCAGGGGTACCGGCAGGACTCCATGAGGCGGTTTGTGAGAAAGCAGGGAGATGGGACAGGGGATCAGACAGAAGGCCGGGAGTTTTCGGACTGCGGTTTCGGAACCTCCCTTGCCCTTGGCTGCGGGGGGAGAAGCTATCTGGGAAATCTCCACTTCTGTACGCCCTATGCCATCACTGCCGGGGAATGCCTGAAGGAACTGAAGGCGTTTGAGGAGACAGAAGATTTTACCTGGATCCGCCATGGGATGATTCTGTCCCGGGAGGAGGAGAAAAGGCGGTATGTAATCCGTCATCTTCTGATTCGCCCGGGCCTTCCCCTGGGAAGGTACAAAAGGGCTTTCGGGACAGAGGCCCAGAAGGATTTTCCCATATTAAAGCAGTGGATAGACCAGGGGCTGGCGGTCTTACGGGAGAATGATATGGAGACAGGGGAATCAGAGCCCTGTATTGTCCTTACCGAAAAGGGACTGGGGCTGTCTGATTATCTGGGGCCCCAGCTGATCTCCCCCGAAGTAGGGAGAAGGATGAAGGAGTGGGATGATGTTCACGGATAAGAGGATGATTCTTTACCGGGGGAGTTTAAAAAGCTGTAATTACCGATGCAGCTACTGCCCCTTTTCCAAGCATAAAGGCTCTGACCAAGAACGAGACAGAGACAGGGAGCAATGGCTCCGGTTCGTAGAACATGTGTGGGAGAAAAACATGGGTCTGGCCTTGGAGCCGGGGGCCATTATGGTGGCGCCTTACGGGGAAGCCCTGATTCATCCCTGGTACTGGGAGGGCCTGGGCCGCCTCACATCCTTCCCCCATATTGAGCTGGCAGGAGCCCAGACCAACTTAAGCTTTTCCATAGAGGAGTCCTTAAAACGTTACCAAAGGGCCGGGGGAAGAAAAGGGAAGCTGAGGCTGTGGGCCACCTTTCATCCGGAGATGACCGGGGAGAAGGAATTTGCAGACAAATGCAGAAGGCTTCTGGAGGAAGGGGTTTTCTTCTGCGCAGGGGCTGTGGGAGTACCGGACAATCTGGAGAGGCTCCAGCGCTTAAGAGACCTGCTGCCTGAGGAAATCTATCTTTGGGTCAACAAGATGGACGGATGGAAGCGGCCCTACACAGAGGAGGAGATAAAGGCTTTCTTGGCTGTTGATCCTTATTTTTACCGGGAGCTTGCGCCTGTAAAGGCAGACCCCGGGCAGTGTGGGAACCGTCTTTTTGCAGAGGCGGATGGCAGGCAGCGCGTCTGTAATATAGGCCCTGTCATGAATGAAAGCTGGTATGATTCCTGGCAGGGGGAGCTCCGAAAGCAGCCTGAGTGTAAGAGAAGGCAGTGCTCCTGTTATCTGGCCTACGGAGGCCGAAGGGATGTGATGAACCAGATTCTCTTTGGGCCCTATCCCCTGTTTCGCATACCCCGCAGGCCGAAGGCAGTATTCTTGGATATCCAGGGCACCTTGATTCCAAAGGATAAGGGGGCCGTGCCGGAGAGGGTCAGACAGGACCTAGAAGCCCTTAAGGGCCAGGGCTCCAGGCTGTTTTTTGCCACCACCCTGCCCCTTAAGGATGCCGCAAGGCGGTGCAGGGAGATATGGCCCCTCTTTGAAGGAGGGATCTTCTCAGGGGGCGCTCATCTTGTGTGGAAAGAGGATGGGAAGACAAAGGAGCTGGTGCGTCTTATAAAAAAGAGAGGCCTGGAGCCCTTAAAAAAGGCGGCCGGGCGCTTTCATGCCAGGCTTTTGTCCTATGAGACAAAGGGTGCTCTCTATAAGATTACCTTGGTGCGTTCTGTCAGGGCTCCATGGACAGAGGAGGAGAAGGAAGACATAGCCGGAGTGTGCCGCAGTCTGTGGGGGGAGGAAGTCCGCCTGTTGATCGAGGGCCGGTGCCTGGAGATTACGGCGGCAGAGGCCAAAAAGGAGGAGGGAGTCCGGTTTTTGTGCTCCAGGCTGAACCTTGCGCCCCAGGAGACTGCGGCGGCAGGAGATTCGCCGGAGGATGAAGCCATGATCCGTGTTACCCTCAGTACTTCCTCCCATACTGTCCCGGCGGCATTCCCGCATATTTTTTAAAGGTTCGGATAAAATTAGCATAATCGTGGAAGCCGCTGGATTGGCAGGCTTCCGTCACACTTTTGCCCTGGCGGAGCAGCTCCTTTGCCAGGGCAATCCGCTTTAAGATGATATATTCCCGGAGCGAGCACCCGGCCTCCTCCCGGAATTTCCTGCTGAGATAGGAGGGGTCCAGATGGACATACGCCGCCAGCTGGGGGATGGTGAGAGGTTCCTTTAAGTGCTTGTTAATATAGGCCATAACCTGGCTGGAGAGGGACGCCGCAGAACCGGAGGCCTGCTCCTTCCCGGCGTGGAAGAAGGTGTTGGCAAGAATCAGAATCTGTATCAGGTATGTGACTGCCAGAATCTCGTGGCCGAAATGGCTGGCAGTCAGGGCGGTGTGCATCTGGTCAATAAGGGCCAGATACCGCTCCAGTTCTTCCCGGTCCAGAAGAATAAGATTCCCCTCCCCGATACGGCGCTTTTCAAAACAGGAGAGCAGATCAGAATGGGCAGTGGAAAATCTGCGGACAAGGTCAGGATAAAAATGGGTGGCAATTCGTTCGTAGGGAGCATCATCCCTGCAATCCACCCGGTGAATCTCTGTGCTGTTGATCAGCAGCAGGCTGCCCCGCTTTATGGGATAGCAGCGATGTTCAATATAATAATCTCCCTGTCCCCCGAGAAAAAGAAGAAGCTCATAAGAATCGTGGATGTGGTAGGAGCTGCAGAACGCCTGGTCCGACCGCATGTGATGGCTTCGTATGGTCTCGGGAAAATGTACCTGCTCATAAGGAATATCCGGGTGCCTGCTCATAAAGCTACCTCCATAATAAGTCAGAAAACGCAATAAAATAGCAAAATTAGGCAAAGAAGCCATACTCATTTTATTATATGATAAATATATAAAATTACAAGAGTTTTCAAGGAGGATAAGGCAGTATGAAATTTGTTGTAACCAATCCGGACTATGAGAAAAGCCCTTATACAGGAATGACCAGAGAGCACTGGCTTGACGCCTGTGAGTTTTTGCTGGATGGGATTTTTTCCAATCTTTCGTCTGCAGAGGATATGCCTTTAAGCCCAAGGGTGGAATTTGACATCAGCTATCCATGGAAGAACGGCTCTCCCACCAAGATTTATGCCGAGAGATTTGAGGGCCTGGCAAGAAGCTTCCTCATTGCCGCTCCCCTTTTGAGAAGCAGGCCGGACTGTGTCATAAGGGGCATATCCGTGGCCAAGTACTATAAAGATCTGATTCTGGCAGCAGTGACAAAGGACAGCGGGAATTATCTTCTGGGCTGGAAGGAATTAAAGGAGCTTGCCGTGGAGGGGGAGGATACCTTTCAGCATACCTGTGAGTGCGCATCCTTAGTAATCGGTCTGGACCAGTGCAGGCAGGTGATCTGGAATACATACTTGGAGGAGGAGAAGGAGCGGATCGGGGAATATTTGATGAAGTTCGGCATAGAAAAAACAGGCCCTCACAACTGGCGTCTCTTCAACATGCTGATTCTGGGTTTTCTTTCCATGGAAGGATGGGAGGTTGACGAAAGCCTCATAAGAGATCACGCCCAGAATATTATCGCTTATTATGCAGGAGACGGATGGTATCGGGACGGACACCGATTTGACTATTACACGGCATGGGCGTTCCACACTTACGGCCCTGTATGGAATCAGTGGTACGGCTATGAGAAGGAGCCGTGGATAGCCGGCAGAATTGAACGGTATGTCAACGACATGACCGAAAGTTTTTCTTCCATGTTTGACCGGCAGGGCCATGTGACTCTGTGGGGAAGGAGCGGCATCTACCGCAACGGCGCCACCTCCCCCTATGCATCCGCATTTCTTCTGAAGGCTCCTAAAGCAGACCCGGGATATGCCAGGTGGGTCAATTCCGGAGCCCTGCTGCAGTTTATTACCCGGGAGGACGTATTTGTCAACGGGGTGCCTTCCCTTGGGTTCTACGGTCAGTTTCCTCCCATGCTTCAGACCTACAGCTGCGCCGAGAGCCCTTACTGGATCGCCAACCCTATGGTGTGTCTCACATACGGGGAGGATCATCCCTTCTGGAGCGCAACGGAAAACAGGGGAGAATGGGATACTCTGAAGGACCATGGTTTCTCGGAGAAGATCATGGATGGCCCGGGGATTGTGTCCGCCAGGCTTGGAGAAAACGGAGCATGTGAATTCCGCACGGCCAAAGCCCTCTTTCACCCTGATGACAGCAACCTGTTAGGCTATGTGCGTCTTGGCTTTCACAGTCATTTTCCGTGGGAGGCCTTTGATTATGAGGGGGCTGAGGCCATGCAGTACAGCCTTTCCTATGAGGGGAAGAAGCCTCAGACGCCTAACCTGGTCCTGTATGGCGGCGTGAGGGATGGGGTGCTGTACCGGAAGGAATATTTTGATTTTCATTATACCTTCCAGGGGGCTGCTGCCATTGATCTTGCAGATTTTGCCGTGGCAGGCGGCATGGTCCGGGTAGACAAAATGCATATCCATGAGGGCCCCTTTACACTGACTATGGGAGCCTATGGATTTGGAGCGGGAGAAGATGGAACAGGCATTATGGTGGAGGAGAAGGCCCAGGGAGATGCCAGAGCCCTTATTTTGAAAAAAACGGGCTGCCAGCTGGCTTATGTGATGTATAGCGGCTGGGAAGCTCTGGAGGTAAAACGAAGAGAAGGGGTAAATCCCTTAGGAGGGCCAAGCTATCTGGCCTACGGAAAGCTGAAGAGAACCAGGTCCTATGAGTACGGCCCCTATGTGATGATCTCGGCAGTCCTAAGCAAGAACGACGACAGCCCCTGGACCATGGAAGAGCTGTTTCCTGTGGAGAAGATCTCCTATACCGACGCCCAGGGATACGGGGCATACGGGCCGGTGACCCTGTATATGAAGGATGGCCGGGTCATGACCGTGGACTATGAAGGGATGGAAGGACATCTTTTAATATAATCGAGGTGGAAGGCATTTGAAGAATAAGACCATTCAGTTTAAGATTATGGCATACAATATCTGCATCATCTGTCTTATGGGAGGGATTTTCAGCATAACAAGCTACATGACCGCTTACCAGAAGGTGGTTCTGGTGGCAGAAAATTCCGTGAATTACCATGTGCACAGCATTTCCGGCTATTATAAAGAAGCCTATGAGAAAATGGTGAACCTGGTTCTTAACTGCGGGGAGCGCAACCTTATAGACCTTCAGTCTCTGGGTAATCTTGAGACCGTGGCGGAGAAGAAGAGAGGGATGGAGTACAACCGTCTCATCAGTGATTTCTGCACCATCACAGGGTATGACAGGTATATCAGCAAATTGTGCGTGTTTGGGGAGAGGGATATCTGCATCTCCACAGGGACTGCTTACAGCAGTCTGGATGATGCCGGCAAGATCCGCCAGGCTGACTGGTTTGCAAAGGAGCTTGGCAAAGATATGTATGATTATAAACTGGACCTGGTGAATTCTCCTTTTTACAGGGAGAAGGAGCCTCTCCTTCCTGTGGTTGTTGAAAACGGAGGATACAAGGCTAAGGACTGGACGGCTTTGTTCTTATCGCCAAAGCTTTATCAGGATAAATTGGAACAGGACGACAACAAAAATGCGGTGATTGCCGCCACCCATAGGGGACAGTGGATTGCCTGCGTCAATGTCCCGGAGGACAAAAGGGCTTATGAAGGCCTGGTAGCAGAGCTTCTTGGCAGAGGCGGGGAGGGGCAGATGGAGCAGGACTTTGCCGGCCGCAGATGCTATGTGTCCTATCATCAGGATTCCAGAAGCGGGATTCTGGTGGCGGAGATTATGGACATGGAGGCTTTAAAAAGTGACAGCATGCTCCTTCTTAGGACCGTGGCATTAATCTTTGCCGCCTGCGGCGGAATCGGAGTGGCCCTGGCATTTTTATTCAGCAGTGTGGTGAGAAAACCCATTGACCGCCTGGTGAAACATGTGGAACGAATTGCGGAAGGGGAATTTATCCCGGAACCTGCCCTGGAAAGCCCGGATGAGATCGGAATAATCGGAAAAGCCGTGAATGCCATGGGCGGAGAGATTGAACGGCTCATGGAAAAGCGGCTGGAGGACGAGAAGGAGAAAAGCCGTCTGGAGATCCGTATGCTTCAGGCTCAGATTAACCCCCATTTTCTCTACAACACCTTAGACTCCATTAAGTGGATTGCCGTTATCCAGAAAAACAGCGGAATTGTGAAGGCGGTCACTACCCTGTCAAAGCTTCTCAAAAACATGTCAAAGGGGGTGAATCAGAAGATTACCCTGAGAGAAGAGCTGGAGTTTGTAAGGGATTACGTGACCATCGAGAAGCTGAAATATGCGGAGATGTTTGACTTAAAGGTGGAGACGGAGGCGGAAGAGCTCTACGATGCCAGGATTGTGAAGCTGACCCTTCAGCCTTTGGTGGAAAACGCGATTTTTGCAGGCATTGAGCCGGGAGGAAAGAGCGGAACCATAAAGATTCATATTGAGGAGAAAGAGGGAAGTTTGTATGTGTCGGTGGAGGACGACGGGATCGGCATTGCACCGGAAGTGATTCCCACCCTTTTGGATCATACAGAGAAATTAAAAGGGGACCGGATGAGCAGCATCGGAATGCCCAATGTAGACCGGAGATTAAAACTGATCTACGGGGAAGAGTACGGACTTTTCATAGAGAGCCGTCAGGCCGGATATACCAGGGTGACGGTGAAGATACCTTTGGAATACCAGGAGGAGGAAGGCTGATGTACCGTATCATGATTGTTGACGATGAACCTCTGATTCTGGCAGGCATATCCTCCCTTCTGGGCTGGGAGGATTACCAGTGCAGAATCGTGGGAAAGGCATCTAACGGATGCCAGGCCTTAAAACTGGCACAGCAGCAAAAACCTGATATTGTTATTACGGATATTAAGATGCCGGCTATGGATGGGATTCAGTTTATGAGGGAGGCCATAGAGGGAGGCAGCCATGCTTCTTTCATTGTCCTGACGAATCTGGAAGAATTCTCCCTGGTCAGGGAGGCCATGCACTTAGGGGCCGTAGATTACCTTGTGAAGCTGGAGCTGGAGGAGAAATCTCTGGTGGGAGCTTTAAAAAAGGCTATGGAACGGTGTGATTACAACCGCAGAAAGGGACTTATGGGAGAAGAAGAATTTTCCCAGGATACGCTGGAAGAAAAGATACAGAATTATTTTCGGAAAATTCTGGTGTATGACGACCATGTTCAGGCCGGGGAGCCTCTCCTGGGCATAATCCGGGAGCGGTTTAAGCATGTGGCAGTCATGTTAATCAACTTTAACTACGGCTATGAAGGATTTTCACCGGCTTTTACAAGGGAAGACCAGAAAAAAGTCATGGGGTTTGCCGAGAATATTATAAACGGCATGGTCAAAGGTTTTTTTGAGCACAGCTGTCTCTTGAGAAGAGATCAGAACGGGTTTGTGCTGGTTCTTTCCCTGGAAGGTCAAAAGGAGTATGAACGCCAGATTCAGGTTATGAGCTGCAAGTTTCGGCAGGTGATGAAGGATTATTTTGAGGCGCCCATCTCCATTGCGGTGAGCAGCCCGGAAGGTGAGCTTGAGGATCTTTTGTACCAGGCCATGAGCGCCATGAATCAGACTTACTATGAAGGCTCGGAGCATGTGGTGTTCTACTCAAAGCTGTGTGAGAAAGACGAGAAGCACAGCAGCAATTTCAACATTAACTTTTTAAAAAAAGATACGGAGGCCGCCGTGGCCCACAACGACAGCCGGCAGTTCGGTCTGATTATGGATCAGGTAATCAGCCTTTTTGAAGAGTGTATGCCTGCCAGGCCCCAGGCTGTGAATGCCTGCAGCAACCTGTACTATTTTATTCTGTCTCTCATAGAGAACAGGGAAGACAATTCCTTTCCCTATGATGTGGACATTATCAGCCATCTAAACCGTCTGGACAGCCTGAAAAGCATTCTCAGATGGCTGGAGGGATTTCGGGATGAGATCATCAAAGTCCTGGAATCCTCCAGAGAAATCAGAGTGGATAAACATGTGGAGATGGCTCAGAAGTATGTGGCAAAACATTATCAGGAGAAGATCTCCTTAAGTCAGGTGGCGGCAGCCTTAAACTTAAGCTCCGGCTACTTAAGCAGCACCTTTAAAAAGCAGACAGGCATACGTTTTTCCGATTATGTGACGGAGGTTAAGATACACAAGGCAAAGGAGCTGATCGGAACCCACCAGTATATGATGTATGAGATTTCGGATATGCTGGGATTTGACACCCAATATTATTTCAGCACCGTGTTTAAGAAGATCACGGGACTTACCCCCAAGGAGTACGAGGCCCTGCAGATTAAGAAGGGGATTCTGTGATTTTTGTAAAAATCGTAAAATTTTATAAAAAAAACAGGACAATGCCTGAAGATATTATAAAAAACAGTGGATAGACACATTTGTTTCCTGACTGGGATTTGGTATAGTTATCTCATAAAGAGGAAGATCATTCCAAGGAGGACACATTATGAGACTAAGAAAAATCGCAGCATTATCACTGGCAGCAGCTATGACTGCAAGCCTTACGGCATGTTCGTCAGGAGGGTCCGACGCCCCGACGGCGACAACGGCAGGGGCAGCTCAGGGGGAGACTAAAAAGGAGGAGGCTGCACCTACATCTGCCCCCACAGCCGAAACCACGGCCCCGGCCCAGAAGGTAAAAATGACAGTATCCGTGTGGGACAATGCAAGTTCCCCTCAGTTCCAGGCCATGGCCGATGCATTTATGGAGAAGCATCCCGAGGTGGAGGTGGAACTCATCGACACTCAGGCTGACGAGTATGACAACAAGCTGACGGTTATGCTGGCAGGCGGAGATTCTGACCCGGATGTAATTATGGTAAAGAATGCCGAGACCCAGGTGACCATGAAGAATAAGAATCAGATTTTGGATCTGACCGATTACATAGCAAGAGACGGCCTGGATTTAAGCATCTACGGCGGAGCCGCAGAGCAGCTGCAGATGGACGGAAGACAGTATACCCTTCCTTTCCGCCGCGACTGGTATGTGCTGTACTACAACAAAGACCTGTTTGACGCGGCAGGAGTGGAGTACCCCAGTGATGACATGACATGGGATGAATTCGAGGCTCTTGCAAAGGAGATGACAACGGGAGAAGGCGGCGCAAAGGTTTACGGAAGCCACAATCATACCTGGATGGCTCTGGTATCCAACTGGGCGGTTCAGGATGGCAAGAATACCCTGATGAACGAGGATTACAGCTTCTTAAAGCCATACTATGAGCAGGCTTTAAGAATGCAGGACGAGGGAACGGTTCAGAGCTACGCCAACTTAAAGACAGGAAGCATTCACTACACCAGCGTATTTGAGCAGCAGCAGTGCGCAATGCTTCCCATGGGAAGCTGGTTCATCGCCACACTGATTCAGGACCAGAAGGATGGAAAAGTAAACTTCAACTGGGGTGTGACAAAGATTCCTCATCCCGAAGGCGTGGAGGCAGGAGCCACAGTAGGAGCCGTAACTCCTATCGCAGTTAATGCCAAGACCGATGTTCCTGACCAGGCATGGGAATTTGTTAAATTCGTTACCAGCGAGGAAGGAGCCGAAATTCTGGCGGACAACAGTGTATTCCCGGCGATCTCCACTCCGGCTGTCGTGGAAAAGCTTTCTTCCATCGAGAACTTCCCGGAGGATGGCAAGACCGCTCTGGAGGTAACCAGCTTTGCTTTCGACCGTCCTTTGGACGCCAAGATGGCAGCCGTGAGAAAGGTGATCGAGGAAGAGCATGACCTGATTATGATTGGTGAGGAGGATGTGGATACCGGAATTGCCAATATGAATCAGAGAGCAGCAGAAGCAAAACAGGATTAAGAAGACGAGCAAGGACGTCCGGTTATCCCTTGAAAGGATGGACGGACGTCCTTTCTGCGCCTGAAAAGAAGGGAGAGGTTCTATGACCAGCAGACAAAAGCGGCAGCTGAAGACCAACCTGGTAGGGTATTCCTTTATTATACCTAACTTTATCGGCTATTTCGTATTTATTTTTTTGCCGGTATGTTTTTCCTTTGTGCTCAGCGTTATGAAGTGGGATGGCTCTGACGCTCCCATGCAGTTTGTGGGCCTTCAGAATTTTGCAAGGCTTGCCGGTGACAGCACATTTATGATTTCCCTGAAAAACACGGTGTGGTACGCTGTGTTTACGGTTCCCTTGACACTGGCTGCCTCCCTCTTGACGGCAGTGCTCTTAAATTCCAAGATCAAGGGCATCGTAGTGTACCGTACTGCCTTTTTCTTTCCCTATGTGGCTTCCTTAGTGGCGGTGGGAGCAGTGTGGAACATGCTGTTTCAGCCGGAATTCGGCCCCATCAATGAGTTTCTCAAATTCATCGGCATTGCCAATCCTCCCAAGTGGTGTGCCTCCACGGACTGGGCTATGTGGGTTATTATCATCGTCAGTGTGTGGAAATATATGGGATATTATATGGTAGTGTATCTGGCAGCCCTCCAGGGCATTGCCAAAGATCTCTATGAGGCGGCGGAGATCGATGGGGCCACAGGCTTTAAGAAGCTGCGCTATATCACCATCCCCATGCTTACGCCCACCACATTTTTCGTGGTGATCATGCTGACCATCCAGTGCTTTAAGGTCTTTGACCTGATCTATGTCATGACAGGAGGAGGACCGGGAAGGGCCACCAACGTGCTGGTAAACCATATTTACAACGCGGCCTTTGTGGACTTTAAGTTCGGCTATGCCAGCGCCAGCGCCCTGGTACTGTTCGCCATTGTGCTTGTCATCACCCTGATTCAGCTTCGGGGCGAGAAAAAATTCACGGATTTTGTGTAGGAGGGGCATATGAATACAAGAACATCAAAAAGCAGGGTTGTTGTCTACGGAGTGCTGACGTTTCTGGCAGTGGGCATGGTGGTTCCCTTTGTCTGGATGCTCCTTGCCTCCTTCAAGACAAGCAACGAGGTATTTGGCATTCCCATGAAAATACTGCCCACCGCGTGGCATTGGGAGAATTACCAGGAGATCTGGAAAAAGATTCCTCTCCTTGTGTTTTTTAAGAATACTGCCAAACTGACTGTGATTACCACCATAATTCAGGTGTTTACCAGCTGCTTTGCCGCTTACGGCTTTGCAAAAGTGAAGTTTAAGGGGAGAGATATTCTTTTTGTCATCTATGTAACCACCATAGCAGTGCCCTGGCAGGTGTACATGGTACCTCAGTTTGCCCTTATGAGCAAGCTTCATCTGACCAACTCCCACTTGGGGCTCATTCTGATGCAGGCGTTTTCCGCCTTCGGAGTGTTCCTTATGCGCCAGTTCATGATGGGGATCCCGGGAGAGCTTTTGGAGGCGGCACGTATTGACGGCCTTAACGAGTACGGAATCTTCGCCCGAATCTGCCTGCCCCTTGTAAAGCCTGGTATCGCCACATTGGTTATCTTTACCTTTGTGAATATTTGGAATGATTTTATGGGGCCCATGATTTATATTAACAGCACGGAGCTAAAGACAATCCAGTTAGGCATCCGCATGTTCATCTCCCAGTACGGTGCGGACTATGCCCTGATCATGGCGGCATCGGTCTGCTCCCTAATCCCGGTCCTTGTGATCTTTATTCTGTGCCAGAAATGGTTCATCGAGGGAATCGCAGCAGGCGGGGTGAAAGGGTAAGGCGCTTTTGGCAGGAATACCGATAAAGTATAAATTTTTCAGAAAGAAGGAGGCTTAGGCCTCTTTTTTTGTTTCATTTTGTGAAAAATTGTTGTATTATGAAAGGAAATGGAAAAATCTGGAAAAAAAGGAGCATGAATGGTACGAGAATATTTAGAACAGAACGTGTATGAAGCCCTTGAAGACCGACTTAAGCTGATCTTTGAAGAGTTTGACAATATCTATGTATCCTTCTCCGGAGGAAAAGACAGCGGCCTCCTTCTGAACCTGGTTATGGATTACAGGAATAACTATTATCCCGATAGGGTTATCGGCATGTTCCATCAGGATTTTGAAGCCCAGTACACGGTGACTACCGAGTATGTGGAAAGGACCTTTGAACGCTTCAAGAGGCAGGCGGAGCTTTACTGGGTATGTCTTCCCATGGCCACCAGGACGGCCTTGAGCAGCTATGAGATGTACTGGTATCCCTGGGATGATACCAAGAAGGAGGTGTGGGTGCGCCCCATGCCGGACAGAGAGTATGTGATTAATCTGAATAACAATCCTATTACCACCTACCGTTACCGTATGCATCAGGAGGATCTGGCCAAGCAGTTCGGCCGCTGGTACCGAGTATCCCATGGAAGCAAAAAGACCGTGTGCCTTCTGGGAATGCGGGCGGATGAGTCCCTTATGCGCTACAGCGGATTTCTCAATAAAAAATACGGATACAAGGGGGAGTGCTGGATCAGCAGGCAGTTTAAAGAGGTGTGGTGCGCCTCTCCTCTCTACGACTGGAGCTCCAAGGATATCTGGCACGCCAATTATAAGTTCGGATATGATTATAACCGTCTCTACGACCTGTATTATATGGCAGGGCTTACAGTATCTCAGATGAGGGTGGCTTCCCCCTTTAACGATTACTCCAAGGATTCCCTGAATCTTTACCGGGTGATCGACCCGGAGATCTGGGTGAAGCTGGTGGGCCGGGTCAGGGGAGCCAATTTTACCAGTATCTACGGAAGGACAAAGGCCATGGGGTACCGCAGCGTTACCCTGCCGGAGGGACACACCTGGAAAAGCTATACCATGTTTCTCTTGGATACCCTGCCTGTCAGGCTGCGCAACAATTATATTAAGAAATTCAATGCCTCCATCGATTTCTGGCACAAGACCGGAGGCGGACTGGACGAGGAGACCATACGGGAACTGGAGGAACACGGATACCAGATCCGCAGAAACGGCGTGTCCAACTATACGCTGAGTAAGAAATCCAGGGTCGTGTTTGTGGGAAAGCTGCCTGACCACACAGATGATATCAAGTCCAGCAAGGATATTCCCAGCTGGAAGAGAATGTGCTACTGTATCCTGAAAAATGATCATACCTGCCGGTTTATGGGATTCGGAGTCACCAGGGAACAGCAGAAATCCATCGATATGATCCGGGAAAAATATAAGATATTAGAGGAGATGGAATATGGAATATAAGAGTCCTGTGTACCATGTCATAGCTGTACCTATCGAAAAGATAAAGCCCAACACCTACAATCCCAATGCGGTGGCCCCGCCGGAGATGAAGCTGCTTTATGACAGCATCAAGGCGGATGGCTATACCATGCCCATTGTGTGTTATTACAATAAGGAGGAGGATGTCTATATCATCGTGGATGGATTCCATCGATATCGGATCATGCTGGAGAATTCCGATATCTATCAGCGAGAGAAGGGTCTGCTGCCGGTTTCCGTGATTAATAAGTCTCTGGATCAGAGAATGGCAAGTACCATCCGTCATAACCGGGCAAGGGGAAGCCACAGTGTGGATCTTATGAGCAATATTATAAAAGAGCTTCATGAGCTTGGCCGTTCTGATGCATGGATCTCCAAGCATCTGGGGATGGATAAAGACGAAATTCTGCGTCTCAAACAGATTACAGGTCTTGCGGCTCTGTTTAAAGATGTGCAGTTCGGCAAGGCATGGCGGCCTAAGGAGGAAGAATAGAAGGGAAGTAGTGTTTGCGAAAAATGCCGTCCTATGATATGATGAAAAAAGAAGATTCAGATTAGAAAATGGAGTTATTTAGGATTATGGTGAGCGGAAGGTTGAAACAGTCTGGTTTGAGACAATATTTTAAGGCATTTGTTCTGTTTCTCTTATATATGGTGTTTAGTATTTTGTATTTTTTTTACTGTGTACAGGTGAATGTGGTGGCAGCGGCAGAACAAACCATAGTGGGACATGTGGAACGACAGGGATATCATTTTCAGGAGATTATGAATATCCAGTTTGAATTTTTGGAGGGTATGGCAAGATATATCGGCGGCGGGGAGGAGCTTCTGTCTTATGAGAATCTCGAGATCATCCGGTCCGTCTGCCATGAAAGCGGCTTTGAGCGTATGGCCATTATCGATGGAGAGGGAATCAGTACCTACGAGAACGGCGTGCAGAAGGAGGTGAAGGGCAGAACCTATTTTCAGGAGGCCATGGCCGGCAGGAGAGCCTTAAGCGATCCTCTTAAGAGTAAAGTGGATGGGGATGAGAGGGTGATTATGGCAGTCCCCATATTCTGTGAGGGCCGTGTGGCGGGAGTGCTGGGAGGTTCCTGTGACGTAGGGTCTTTAAGCCATCTGCTGTTTGAAGATATCTACGATGGAGCCGGTTATACGGTGATTGTGGCTTCTGACGGAACCGTGGTTTCCTGCGACAGGGACCAGCAGCACGGCGGATGCAGTATTCTCAAATCCGACAACTTTTTCCATAATTACCAGACTATGGAGTTTGTAAACAACAGTTCCATGGAGCAGATGAAGGAGGACTTTAATCGGAGACTGGGAGGATACGCAGAGCTGAGAGACAGTACGGGGGCGTATTATCTGGTATACCGGCCTCTAGAGCTCAATAACTGGGTGCTGTGCTACGTGGTTCCCGGCGCAAAGGTCCGGGAGAGCTATGGATTTATCCATTATTATGAAGTGATTCTTTCCATGGTGCTTCTGCTGGGAGTAGCGGTTCTTCTTACCTATATCTGGCATGTAAACAATAAAGAACACAGAGAACTGATGAAATTTGCCCAGACCGACGCCCTTACAGGGGCCATGAATAAAGCCAGCACGGAGGCTAAGATCAACCAATGGCTTACGGGAGGGGAGAGTCAGGGGATTCAGGTGTTTCTTATGCTGGATATCGACAACTTTAAGACGGTCAATGACATATATGGACATGCTGTGGGAGATCAGGCCCTTGAGGAGATCGGAAAGGTCCTTGCCCAGGAATTCCGCGACAATGATATCATCGGAAGAATCGGCGGCGACGAGTTTGTGGTTCTTATGAAAAATATAGGGAATACGGAGATTGCCATAGCTCGTATGGAGACCTTGTGTCAGAGGATTCGGGAAATATTCATAGAAGCTCTGGATGGGAACCACTTAAGCTGCAGCGTAGGCGCGGCTTTCGGCCCGGAGCATGGGACCTCCTATGAGGAGCTTTATCTCAATGCGGATAAGGCTTTGTATGTGACGAAAGAGAGGGGAAGGGATGGGTTTACGGTGTATAAGGGGTGATGCTGAGAGCATATTCAGCCGGGTTTTCAGCTTCACTGTTACCTGTAATGAATTAAGAAGGAGATGGGTGAGATGAGGGTGATTATTTATAACGGGATTGTGGTTACCATGAATGAGGCCGGGGATGTGTTTTTTGATGGATATGTGGTGATAGAGGGGACGAGGATTGTCGAGGCAGGGCCGGGGGACAGGATTCGGGAACGGCTTGAAAAAGCCCTAAGACAGGGCTTTTCAGGGGAACACGAGGAAGGAGAGACAGCACAGTGGGTGGATGCCTGCGGTGCTATTATTATGCCGGGAATGGTGAATACCCACTGCCATATGAGCATGATTCCTTTCAGAGGGCTTGGAGATGACTGCAAGGACAGGCTGAGAGTATTTCTGCTGCCCATGGAGGAGAAGGCTATGGACCGGGAGATGGCGGTGCTGGCAGGGCGCTACGGGGCCTGTGAGCTTCTTTTGGACGGGGTTACCACGGTTATGGATATGTATTATTATGCCGGGGACCTTGCGGGAGTCATGGAAGAGACAGGGATTCGGGGAATTGCAGGTGAGACGGTGATGGATCAGGCCACCTGCGATGCCGGGACGCCTGAGGAGGCCATAGATGCCGGGAAAAGGGCTATGGAGGCCTATAAGAGTCATGAGAGGGTGCGGGTCTGCCTTTCGCCTCACGGAACCACTACCTGCAGCCCTAAATATCTGCGGACATGCTATGAGCTGGCTGGGGAGTACGGCGTGCCCTTTACCCTTCATACGGCAGAGATGGATTATGAGATGGCTTATCTGAGAGACAAGTACGGGTGCGGGGCCGTGGAGTTCTTAGACAGAATGGGGGTTTTAGGGGCCTATACTCTGGCGGCTCACGCAATTCAGGTGAGCGAGAAGGAGATCAGCCTTATGAAAGAGAGGGGAGCCTCGGCGGCTCACTGTATCGCGTCCAACACCAAGGCGGCAAAGGGCGTGGCTCCTGTAAGAGGAATGCTTGAAGCCGGGGTGGCAGTGGGGCTTGGAAGCGATGGGCCTGCCAGCGGCAATACTCTGGATCTCTTTACTCAGATGAGATTTTGCGCCAATTTCCACAAGAACGAGCTGCGGGACAGGAGCGCATTTCCTGCAAAGGACATTGTAGCCATGGCTACCATAGGAGGAGCAAGAGCTTTGGGTCTGGAGAAAACCATTGGATCCCTGGAGCCGGGAAAGGAGGCTGACCTGGTGTTGGTGGAGACGGATTCTGTCAATATGTTTCCGGTGTATGACCCCTATGCGGCTCTGGTCTACAGCGCAGGACCCTCCAATGTAAGTTACGTCTATGTGGCGGGACAATGTCTGGTAAAGGATAAAAAGCTGGTGAAAGAGAACATGGAACAGGTGAGAGAGGCCCTTGTAAGGAAGATGAAAACCACGGAATTCGGGAAGATGGGAGGCCGGTTTCCTGTGTGAAATAGTTAACACAGATTTTTGAAATTCCGTCTTGTATTTTTAAAAATATAGGTTATAATACTATATGTAGTGTTTGAAGCACCAATAATAATACAAGATATGGAGCGTGGAGAATGAATATTATAAAGAGAAGCGGCAAGGAAGTCCGTTTTGAGGCAGAGAAGATTCAGAATGCGGTGGAAAAGGCCAACAAAACCGTGAAAGAAGAGGAACACCTGACCTCAGACCAGATCGTGAAGATTGTCCAGTCGGTTACGGCAAGATGTCAGGAACTGAACCGAGCGGCCGGCGTGGAAGAGATCCAGGATATGGTGGAAGAAGAGATTATGCGCCACCAGGCTTACAAAGTCGCCAATCATTATATCACGTACCGCTACAAAAGGCAACTGGTTCGTAAGGCCAACAGCACGGATCAGCAGATTCTAAGTCTGATCGAGTGCAGCAATGAAGAGGTTCTTCAGGAGAATTCCAACAAGAACCCTGTGGTCAACAGCGCTCAGAGAGATTACATGGCAGGGGCGGTGAGCAAGGACATTACCAACCGCCTTCTGCTTCCGAGAGAGATTGTCCAGGCCCATGAAGAGGGGATCATCCATTTTCATGACGCCGATTATTTTGCCCAGCATATGCACAACTGCGATCTGGTGAACTTAGATGACATGCTGCAGAACGGAACGGTGATATCCGATACCCTTATCGAGAAGCCCCACAGCTTTTCCACGGCCTGCAACATTGCCACACAGATTATCGCCCAGGTAGCTTCCTCCCAGTACGGAGGCCAGAGTATTTCCCTGACTCATCTGGCTCCCTTTGTGGATGTGAGCCGGCAGAAGATCGTTCTGGAGGTGCGGGAAGAGTTAAAGGGGCTGGGATGCGAAGGCACGAAAGAGCAGATGGAGAGTATTGTGGAAAGACGCCTTAAAGACGAGGTGAAGAAGGGAATTCAGACCATCCAGTATCAGGTCATTACCCTGATGACTACCAACGGCCAGGCGCCTTTTCTCACGGTATTTATGTATCTGAATGAGGCGGGAAAGGATCAGCGCCTAAAGCATGATCTGGCTATGATTATCGAGGAGACCCTGCGCCAGAGAATCCAGGGAGTGAAGAACGAGAAGGGGCAGTGGATTACGCCGGCGTTCCCCAAGCTGATCTATGTGCTGGAGGAGGACAATATTCATCCCGGTTCCCCCTACTATTATCTGACGGAGCTGGCCGCGAAATGTACGGCAAAGCGTATGGTGCCGGATTATATCTCAGAAAAGATCATGATGAAGAACAAGGTGGACAAGAACGGAGACGGCCATTGCTACACCTGTATGGGATGCCGCAGCTTTCTAACTCCCTATGTGGACCCGGATACAGGAAAGGGAAAGTATTACGGCAGATTTAATCAGGGCGTGGTGACTCTGAATCTTCCCGATGTGGCTCTCTCCTCCGGAGGGGATATGGAGAAGTTCTGGCAGATTATGGAGGAGCGGCTTGCCCTTTGCTACAAGGCTCTCATGTGCCGTCACAGACGCCTTAAAGGGACCTTGTCCGATGTGGCCCCGATTCTGTGGCAGAACGGCGCTCTGGCCAGGCTGAAGAAGGGCGAGACCATTGACAAGCTGCTCTACGGAGGCTATTCCACCATTTCCTTAGGGTATGCAGGCCTTTATGAATGTGTGTATTACATGACGGGAAAGTCTCACACGGACTCCGAGGCTATGCCCTTTGCCCTTGAGGTGATGCAGAAGCTTAATGACGCGTGCAAAGAGTGGAAGGCTAAGGAGAATATCGACTTTTCCATTTACGGAACTCCGTTAGAGTCCACTACCTACAAATTTGCCAAATGTCTTCAGAAGCGTTTCGGCATCATAGAAGGGGTCACTGACAGAAATTATATTACCAACAGCTACCACATTCACGTGACGGAGGAGATCAATGCCTTTGACAAGCTGACCATCGAGGCAAAGTTCCAGGCTCTGTCTCCGGGAGGCGCCATAAGCTACGTGGAGGTGCCGGATATGCAGAACAACATCCCTGCAGTCATGGCTCTTCTCAACCATATCTACGAGAATATTATGTATGCAGAACTGAACACAAAAAGCGATTACTGCCAGGTCTGCGGCTTTGACGGAGAGATCCGGATTATTGAGGATGAACATGGGAAGCTGGTGTGGGAGTGTCCAAACTGCGGCAACCGGGACCAGGACAAGATGAATGTGGCCAGAAGAACCTGCGGCTACATAGGAACCCAGTTTTGGAACCAGGGCAGAACCCAGGAGATTAAGGACCGGGTGCTGCACCTGTAAAGGAGGGCAATGTATTACAGCAACATTAAAAAATGGGATATTGCCGATGGAGCCGGGGTGAGGGTTACCATCTTCGTGTCGGGCTGCACCAACTGCTGTCCCGGATGCTTTCAGCCGGAGACCTGGGACTTTCATTACGGCAGGCCCTATACGGACGAGACGAAGGAGGAGATCTTAAAAGCTCTCGATGCAGACTATATTCAGGGACTTACCCTTCTTGGAGGGGAGCCTATGGAGCCTGAGAATCAAAAAGTTCTTGTGGAGCTTCTAAAGGAGATGAGGAAGCGGCTGCCGGGTAAGGATGTGTGGTGCTACACGGGCTTTACTTATGAGACGGACTTAAGGCGGGGCGGGGCTAAGTACTGCGATGTGACTGGAGAGCTTTTGGGATTGCTGGATGTGCTGGTGGACGGAAGATATATCCAGGAGAAGCGCAATCTCATGCTCGCCTTCCGGGGCTCGGAGAATCAGAGGGTGATCGATATGAAGGAAACTCTGAAAAGGGGTGAGACCGTTCTGTCGCCGTGGCATTTTTAGCATATATTTCTTATATTTTCCGGGGAAATACCGATATATATTATGTAAAATATGGTATTTATGCAGAGGTGCTTAAAAAAGCACGAGTGCCGGAACCATAAAGGCCGGCACAGTCAAATACCGGAAAGGAGATATTATGGCAGTAAGCGGAGTTTCATCCAATTATTACGGCAGCTACTACACCTACAATTACGGCTACAACAACGGCTTAAACAGCGACAGCTGGACCGACAGCGCTAACAAGAAGACGGATGAGCTGAAGGAGTCCCTGGGGATTTCTGACAGTACTACTACCGACAAGACCGGTAGTACCAGCAAGCCCAATACAGCCACCACAGCCACCAGCACTTCAGGATTCCTTATGGGGTATCAGACGATTCTGGAAGATCTGGAATCTTCCGCATCAAAGCTTCAGGTAACCAATAAGGATAACGTATTCGCTAAGTACGAGGCCGCTTTGGCAGAACAGGCAAAGGGAGTAGAAGGTGCAGATGACAAGGTAAAGAAAGCAGAAGATGAGATTGTTTCTTCTGTGAAAGACCTTATGGACAAGTACAACAATGCAATCTCTTATCTGAAGAAGAATGCAGGATTTGGTTCTGGCCTGACCAACCAAATGGAGTCTCTTAAGAGAAGCATTCCATCAGAGAAGACTTTGAAGTATCTGGGGATGAGTATTGACAAGACAGGTAATGTTCAGGTCAATGAAGACGAGCTGAGATCAGTTCTGAAGAAGGATGCCGGGTTTGTGAAGGACAGTATGGGCGGACAGTTTGGTATTGCAGACCGTCTGGGAACCAAGGCTACTTCGATTCTGGATTCCTCCGTCGACAAGATTATCGGAAGCAGTTCTTCTGATAAGACATCCTCGTCAAGCAGCGGAAGTACCGAAAGCACCGGAAGTTCGGCGGCAAGCACCACTTATGGTTCCGGTTCCAATGCCTCGGGCATGTCCGATTCCTTTAAACAGTTTGCCAGCTTCGCGAAAGGCGGCGCCTATAACTTAAGCAATTATTATGCAGTTTCCATGCTCAATATCCTTGTTTAAGCTTTACAGGAAATTCACGGAACGCACCCCGGCGGGTGCGTTCTTTGTGTCGGGGGACCTTATAGATTTCTGGAAGGGCCGGGGAAAGCCCGGCTTTGGAATCTGTCTGCTTCGGCAAAAAGAATAGAACATTTTATGAAATTAGTTGTGTAAAGAACCTATTAAAAAGTTGTGAAAAAGATTTTCCAATTAAAAATCCATTGACAGAGAAAAAACATTAAGGCATAGTTAATATAATATATATACATATGCAATGAATTTTCAAGATAAATTTGGAATTGATTACACCTTGATTTCAGCCGCAAATGGTGTTATTATTATAGAAAATGTCAAATGGTCTAAATTCCAATCATTCACTATTGATAATAAAACGCCGATAATGGAAAATAGAAGGAGAGAGGAGAATAAAGGGATGTCTGAATTATACGGCAATGGAGTGGTTCTGACAGAGAAGGTTCTGGATTTTCTCTGGCAGCGTCAAACCGTGTCTCTGAATAATGTGGCCAATGTGGATACGCCTGGATTTAAGTCACAGTACATAACATTTGAAGAGGAATTGAATAAGCGTGTTTCCGATGCCAACAAGATAAAGAAAAGTCCGAGGCAGGCTGTTCATAAAGCCATCGATTCCACCAGATCGCGGCTCAATACCACATGGGAAGAATCCAGCAGATTAGACGGGAATAATGTGGATATGGACCAGGAGCAGGTGGAGATTGTCCGTTCTGCCTATGAATATCAGTTTATGTTGAGTTCTCTCAACAACGATATCACTCGTCTCAGGAATGCAGCAAAAAGTTTTTAATCTATAATTAGAGGATGGATGGGGTTATGGAAGGAACAGCGTTTATTACACCTATGAAACTGTGGAACATTGGGGAAGGGTTGAATGAGACCCAGAATGCTGCCACAGTCAATACAGAGGCGTCGTTATTCAAGGATGTTTTTAAGAATGCCATAGATCAGGTAAAAGAGACCTCGGCAGATGTGGAACACAAGCAGTATCTTCTGGCTACAGGCCAGCTGGATGATGCCCACACTCTGCCTATTGCGGAGGCCAAGGCGGGACTTACCCTGGATGTGCTGATTACGCTCCGCAACAAGACTCTGGAAGCGTATAATGAACTGATTAAGATGAATATTTGATTTCTGCGGGACGTTGGAAATGTACAGAATATTAGAAAAGATAATATGACAAAAGGTTGGATAAGGACGTGGGGAATGTGAAAGAACGCTGGCAGAGCGTGCCAGAGAAGACTCGAACAATCATTAAAGCAATCGCGGGGGGGACCGCCGTGATTGCTTTAATTGCGATACTTGCCCTGAACCTTCTGGGGAATAATTCGGATTACTCTACCTTGTTTTCGGGGTTGAGCCAGGATGAGGCCCGGGAAGTGGTGGGGCTGCTTCAGGAAGAGGGAATTGATTACCGATATAATACAAATGAAGGCACCATTCGTGTCCCGGAGGCTACGGTGGAACAGACCAGGGTCAGCCTTCTCAGCAAGGGATATCCCAAAAGCGGTTTTGCATATGGCATGTATCTGGACAATACGGGCCTGATGACCACGGAGTCCGATAAGAAGCTGATTACCAAGTACGAGCTTCAGGACCGTCTGGGAGCTACCATTCGGGTGTTTGAGGGCGTTCAGGATGCCAAGGTCACTATTAACGAAGGCTCCGATTCTCTTTATGCGTGGGATGATAAGAGCGGATCGGAAGCTACGGCCTCCGTCGTGGTGACTATGAAGAACGGCAGTACCCTTACTTCTGATAAAGCCCAGGCAGTGAAGAACTTGGTGTCTCACTCCGTGAAAGGCATGAACTTTACGAATGTGGCGGTTTTTGATGCGGCCACTATGATGGAGGTCAGCGGAGAGCCGGACGGCGCCACCGGAGGCGCTTCGGATCTGACCAGCCTTGCAGGCTTGGTGGAGAGCAACATAGCAGCCAATGTAAGAAGGGTTCTGGAGCAGCTCTATGGTTCCGGCAATGTAGCCGTATCTGTCAAGGGCAGGCTGAATATGGAAAGGCTGATTCAGGAGAGTACCCAGTATTCCACTCCTGAGAAGATTGACGACGAAGATAAAATAGGCCTTCTGGACAGGGAAGACGTGACGAACGAAGGCAGCAATGCGACAGCTCAGGGGGCGGGCGGCGTAGTGGGAGCTGATGCCAATGCCGACACCCCGAGATACACCAACAACGACGGAACCGGCCAGACCGGAGATAGTTACAGCAGCAGCACGGCCTCCAGGGAATGGCTGTATAATGTTATAAAGGAACAGCGTCAGATTGACCCGGGAGTTTTGGAGGATACCTCCATAGGCGTCGTGATTATTACAGACAGGATGGAGTCCCCAGCTCAGGAGGATCTGATCCGACTGGTGGCTAATGCTGCCGGCATCCCTGTGGAGACGGCAGGAGAAAAGGTGACCATTATCCGGGATTCCGGGCCGATTGTAGATGTTCAGCCGGGAGGCGATAAGCCGGCGGGCGGAGATGATATTACCGAGAAGCCCGCGCTGCCCCTGCCGATTCTCATTGCCATCGCAGCAGGAGTATTCCTATTGTTGCTGCTTCTCATTCTCTTCCTGATTATCAGAAGAAAGAAGAGGAAGAACCAGGTGGTTATGGAAGGTGATGAATTTATTGACGGCGATGCATTGTCTGCCGGAGAATTGGCCATGGGTGATGACAGCCTGGCCATTGAAGGAGGCAGTCAGGAAGGCGAGGGCGCGCCCCTTCTTGAGGAGGAGGATGAGTTCAGCAAGAACGAAGAGATCCTTAACCTCCGCATGCAGCGCAGCCTGAGACTGAAACAGAATATAGGAGAATTTGTGGACCAGAATCCACAGATTGCAGCAAAGCTGGTACAGGGCTGGCTGAGAGGAGAGGAGGGAGACGACGGTGGCAGAAACAAGTCTGGCGGGAATCGAAGAAAGTAATTATGTCAAGCCTGAAGGAGAGGCCTTAACAGACCAGAAAAGCAAGGCGGCGCTGGTTGTAATATCCCTTGGAGCCGACAGGGCGTCTCAGATTTATAAGTATTTAAGCGAAGAAGATATTGAGGAACTTACATATGAAGTGGCGAAGCTTGGGAAGACCTCCAATACCCAGGTGGAGGCTACTCTGGATGAGTTCTATAAGCTGTGCCTGACTCATAAGATGATGACGGACGGCGGCCTGGATTACGCCAGGAACGTACTGGAGAAGGCCTTCGGAGAGTCCACGGCCAGGAACCTTCTTGAAAAGGTATCCAAGACGCTTCAGTCCAAACCCTTTAACTTTTTCACAAAGGGGGACCCGAAGGCTCTTTTGTCCCTTCTGCAGAATGAACGCCCTCAGGTCATTGCCTTGATTATGGCTTATATGGAACCGGAACAGGCGGCCAGAGTGTTGGAACAGCTTCCTGACGCCAAGAGAATTCTTGCTGTGGAGAGCATGGCCCGCATGGACCGGGTATCACCGGAGGCCATCTCCATTGTGGAAGAAGAGATGAAGAGAAAGTTTGCTACCATCATTACCAGCGAGGACAATATGAACCTTGGCGGTGTCGATTATGTGGCTGACATGATGAACCATATTGACCGAAGCAGCGAGCGCAAGATCTTTGAGGAACTGGATAAAACCAATCCGGAGTTGTCCCAGAGCATTCGGGAGAAGATGTTTGTATTCGAGAATATTCTGGATATGGACGACAGATCGGTACAGCGTTTTGTCCGGGACTGCGATACCAAGGATGTGGTTTACGCCTTAAAGAGTGCTTCCGAGGAGATGCGCACAGTATTCTTCAAGAATATGTCAAAGCGTATGGCAGATTCGGTACGTGGAGACTTGGAGATTACCACCAATGTAAGATTGAAGGATGTGGAGGAGGCACAGCAGCGTATTGTAAATATTATCCGGCATCTGGAAGAACAGGGAGAAGTGATCATCAAGAAGGGAGGAGAAGATGATAACATCATCGTCTAGACGGATCATTAAGCGCCCTGATCTATCCGACAACGTGGTCGTTGAGAATTATATGCCTCCCTTAGAACAGATCCTTGCCGCCAGAGATTTGACCCCAAAAGCAGCGGTATTTCCCCGCTATACCATGGATGGGAAAAAAAAAGATGAGGAGAAGCCGGCCCTGGAGCAGACTCCTCCTCAGTCCGGCCTGGAAGAAGAGCAAAGCCAGCCGGTTCCCGAGACAGAATCCCGGGAAGAAACAAAAGAACAGACAGAAAAGCTCTTGGATGAATGGAAAGAAGAGGGAGCCAGACTTTTAGAGGAAGCAAGGCAGGAAGCAGCCCGCATTCTGGAGGATAGCAGGAAGCAGGCGGAGGAAGAAAGAACAAGGGCCTATGAGGAAGGCCGCCGGGAAGGCTATGATGCCGGTTATGAGGAAGGCGAGGCAAAAGCAGACGAGAAGTTCCAGGAGCAGATCCGAAGCCAGCTCCTTGCGTTTCAGGCGGACATGAAGCAGGCCCTTAAGTCTGTGGAGACGGCAAAAGAACGATGTGTCCACATGTATCTGGAAGAGCTGAAGGACTGTGCCATTGCCATAGGAGAGAAAGTGATCCATGTAAGTTTAAGATCCAGCGGAGAGGTGATCAAGCAGATGATTATCTCCGCCACGGAGAAGCTGAAGAAGACGGCATGGGTCAAGATATACATTGACAAATATGATTATGATATGATGATGGAGGCAGATGCCGGAGTCATCGACGAACTGTCCCACTTGTCGGATAACATTAAGTTTGTCGTTATGGACAAAGAGGAGAGGGGCAGCTGTATTATTGAGAGACCCGAAGAGATTGTAGACGTCAGCGTTAATACCCAGATCGAGAATATCAAGGAAATTCTTGAGCATGTAAGGATATAACCGGGGGAGCCCTATATGTTTGATAAGATACCTCAGCTGATCGGAAAGTCAGAGACCGTCAGCCATATCGGAAAAATTGAAAATGTTGTGGGCATGTCCATGGAGGCCTCAGGAGGCCGGTCCAGTATCGGGGATATCGTTATGATATACAATGAGGAACAGAACCGGCAGATGCCTGCGGAGGTAGTGGGGTTTAAAGATGGAAAGATCCAGCTTATGACCTATGAGGCTACCAGCGGTATTGCTTCGGGCAGTTTTGTGCGCAATACCCGCCACAGACTGAAGATTCCTGTAGGTGATTTTCTGAGAGGAAGAATCATCAATGCATTGGGGGAACCCATAGATGGGGGAGAACCCTTTCCCCCTTCCAAACAGTACACGGTCCAGAGCCCTTATATTAATCCTTTGAATCGTCCCCCCATCAGGGATAGACTGGAATTTGGAGTGAAGGCCATTGACGGTCTGAATACCATAGGGAAGGGCCAGAGAATCGGAATCTTTGCAGGTTCCGGCGTAGGCAAGAGTACCCTTATGGGTATGATCGCCAAGAATGTAAAGACAGACATCAACGTCATCGCTCTGGTGGGTGAGCGAGGCAGAGAGGTGCTGGAATTTATCGAGAAAGATTTGGGAGAGGAAGGCATGGGGCGCTCTGTGCTGGTAGTGGCCACATCTGACCAGCCTGCCATGCTGAGAATGAAATGTCCTCTGGTGGCAACCACCATTGCCGAGTACTTTAAAGACCAGGGATATGACGTGCTTCTCATGATGGACTCCCTTACCAGGTATGCCATGGCTCAGCGGGAGATCGGCCTGGCCATCGGGGAGCCTCCCATTGCCAGAGGATATACACCCTCCATTTATGCGGAATTTCCCAAGCTCTTGGAGCGAAGCGGCAATTTCGGAAAAGGATCCATTACCGGAGTTTACACGGTGCTGGTGGAAGGCGATGATACCAATGAGCCTATTTCCGATACGGTTCGAGGCATTCTGGATGGACATATCGTCTTAAGCCGCCAGCTGGCCAATGAGAATCATTTTCCTGCCATTGATATCGGCGCCAGCATCTCCAGGCTTATGGTGGAGATCGTGCCCGGAGAGCATCAGAGGACGGCTTCCAGGTTTAGGAATCTTCTGGGTCTCTACCAGAAGAATGCGGATCTGATCTCCATAGGAGCCTACAAAAAGGGGACGAATCCGGCTCTTGACGAGGCAGTCTCAAAGATTGACCAGATTAACGAATTTTTGCGGCAGGAGATTCATGAGAGCTTCAGCTATGAGGAGACACTGGAACGAATTAAGGCCATAACCGGCTGATTCTGGAGGACAGAAAGGTGAAACAGTTTAAGTACAGACTGGAGACAGTGCTGGACTATAAGACCCAGGTTCTGGATAATCTGAAGACAGAACATGCCGTAATTATCCAGAATGTAAACAGGAAGCAGGAGGAGATTCGAGGTCTTCACCAGGAGTTAGCGGGCTTTGAGAGTGAGTTTGACAGAGCTAAGGCGGAAGGTTCCGCCATTGAGAATTACCGGCTTTTGGATATGTGCATCGGCCGGATGGAACAGATCATTGACGAAGAGAAAGAGCGCCTAAAGATTCTGCGCAGGCAGGAAGAAGAGAAGAAGCAGCAGGTTATAACCGCTAAGGTGGACACTTCAAAGTTTGAGAAATTAAAAGAAAAGAAGATCAAGGAATATCAGAAGGAAGCGGCCAAGGCGGATGAGACATTCATTGAGGAATTTGTCTCCAACACGGCTCTGCGCATTCGTCATCAGCACCGAGGCTGACACACAGCCAAAGGATGGCGCATAATTATATAGATAGTCACAGCTTAAAAGCTGTTGATTATAAATATCAAGAAAGAAAGGAGGGATAGGCCATGGAAGCAGTAAAATTCCAGAATCCGGTCCAGGTAAAGCGGGCGGCTTCCCGCACAGCGGCGGCAGACCCTAAGACCTCAGGCGGCGACTTTGTAAAACTCCTTAAGGAGAAGAAAGAGATTGCAGAGCCTGGGGATCCTAAGACGGGTCAGACGGAAGGAAAGAAGGAGGAGAGCCAGCAGGTAAAGGACCAGACTGCCGAGACCGTCAAGGAGAAACCGGGGAAGGCAGAGGAGGACCCTGCTCCTGCAGAAGACCTTGCCGGCCAGGATGTGCTCTTACAGGCAGTGATTCAGCAGGCAGCAGTTCAGATGACAGTTCTTCCCCAGTCAGAGGAGCCGGTGACAGAGGCAGTTCTTCAGACAGGAGAGCTGGAAGGGATTATCCCTGCAGACAGTATCTCTGCGGAAGGCGAGGATTTGGCGGGAGCACAGGATGCAGTATCCCAGGATGCAGTTGGAACGGTTGAAAAACCGCAGGAGCCGGTCTTTGAACAGAAGGGCCAGGAAGAAAATACTTCCTCCAAGGAAGAGAACAGCCATGTCGTCCAGGATGAAGCCCCCTTAAAGCATGCGTCTGCCGAAAGAAAGCCGAAAGAAAGCCGGAACGAAGCGGTTCAGCTTGTAAAGAAAGAGCAGGCTCCTGTCCAAAGGCAAGAGCATGGGGAACAAAAGGGAGGCGTTCAGGAAGCAGCGTACACCGCCCATGACGTGAAAGGTCAGTCAGAGGCTGTGACACCTCAGCATAAGATGGAACCCATTCCTTTAAAGACCAGCGAGACGAACCTGCCTCAGGACCTGGGAAAAACTCTGTCGGCAAGACTTCCGGGAGGCGGTCAGGAACTGACAGTGGAGCTGGAACCGGCATACTTAGGGAAGCTTACCATAAAGCTTGTGTATGAAGGTGAGAGAGCGGCAGTATCCATCATTGCCTCCAACCCCAGAACCCTTGAGCTTTTGAGTGAGAAAGCGGCGGAGATTGCCTCTATTCTGGAAGAGAAGACAGGTCAGGAGACTGTTATCTACACTCAGCCCGCAAGTCAGGAACATGAAGAGCCGGACCCGAATCAAAGCCATGGCGGACGTCAGGACCAGGGAGAACGGCATGAGAACCGGGAGGAAGACCGGCATCAGACAGAGTCCTTTGCGCAGCAGCTGCGGCTGGGACTTGTATAAGAGAAAGAAGGAGAACATATGGCAGTAGCTTTAGGTTCCGTCAGCGGAACAGACAGCCCTTATAAGACCGGTTCCTACACTGTGGAGGCCAACGACAAGAACACCTTGAGCATGACAGGGTATTTTCAGCTTCTGGCAGCCCAGCTTAAGAACCAGGATATGTCCAATCCCATGGACAACAGCGAGCTTATGGCTCAGATGACCCAGATGGCCATGGTACAGTCTATGACTACCATGACAGACGCCATGAAGAATTCCACAGCCGTCAATACCCAGACCTACGCGGCAAGCCTGGTGGGCCAGGAGGTAACAATGGCTGTAACAAAAGAAAATTCCTATGGAATTGAGACGCCGGTTGATGTAAAATATGCTAAGGTGGAGTATGTGAACTTTACCACAGGAAGTCCTACCATCAAGCTGGTGGATGATGAAAAAGAGTATTCCCTCACCCACTTAGTAGGTATGGGCCGTGTTCCCAATCCTTTTAAGGACCAGACAGGAGAGTCGTCAGGGACAGGAGAAGGTGAAGGGGAAGGGGAACCGGAGGTTCCGAAGGAGCCGGAAGAGTAAAGGAACCGGGGGTTTTTGAGGAGACACAAGGCAAAGGCTTTTGGAAAGAAGGATGAACATGGATGTTAGTGGAGTAAGCTTTTTTGAGGGCAGACCATCCGGCATCCCCGGACAGACCGCCATGGCGCCTGGAACGGGGGGAAACAAGACAGGATTCAATGCGCTTCTCCAGGAAAAGGCGAAGGCTGGCCTGAATTTTTCCAAACATGCTGCAAAACGAATGAACGAGAGAGGCATCGCAGTTGACAATCAGCTTATGAGCGATTTGGAACATGCCGTGGAGGATGCCCGCAGGAAGGGAGCCCGGGATGTGGCCATTATCGGCCGTCAGGGTGTCTTTATCGTCAACGTGCCCAACAACACGGTGGTTACCACCATGTCTCAGAATGATATGAAAGAGCGGGTATTTACCAATATTGACAGTGCTGTCCTGATGTAGCAGGACCTCCTATGAGGATGCTATTCCCTCTGTCAGAAGGGCCGAGGGAAGGATAGAGAAAGGAAAAGAGATATGTTAAGAGCAATGGATTCAGCAGTGGCGGGTCTTAGGGCCCACCAGAACAAGATGGATGTGGTGGGCCACAATATCGCCAACGTAAATACATTTGGATTTAAGGCTCAGACCTATACATTTAAGGAGGCTATGTATCAGACCTCCACGGCTTCTACAGGCGGTTCCGCTAGTGCCGGCGGTACCAACGCGGCTCAGTATGGTTACGGTACCTTGATGGGGAGTATCGGTATGGATATGACCTCCAGTACACCTTCCTATGTAGGCGGTTTTAATGCCTCCATTGAGGGAGAAGGGTTCTTTATTACAAGCCCCCAGAGGAAACAAAACTTAACTCTTGGTGGCACAGCGGATGATTCCATGAGTATTAAAGGTGCAGATTTTAACTATACCCGAGTTGGGCAGTTTATGGTAGACAGCAACGGATATATTGTAGACACCAATAAGAATTTTATATATGGTTATGCTGCTATAGATAGCAAAGGTGTTCCTGCAGATGCAACTGAATTGGGAGTTTTACGTTTGCCGACACAGGTTACAGTTGACAAGGATGGTAATGTAACAGCTGACTTTGGTAATGATGCACCTGATACTCCGGCAGTATTATCCACGGCTATTGAAGTCAATGCTATGGGCAAGATTACAGCTACCGTTAAGGCTAAGGATGAGAATGATAAAGAAACCACTGCTACCATAGAAATCGGCCAGCTTGCTCTTGCCACCTTCCAGAACCCCAATGGTCTTACCAAGGCAGGCGGCAACTATTATAAGACCAACAAGAACGACAACGCCGGCCAGGTAGCGGCATGCAAGCCCGGCGACGCAGGCAGCGCCACGCTTATGACCGGATATATCGAGGCCTCCAACGTGGATCTTGCAAAAGAGTTTGCCGACATGATCACCACACACAGAGGTTTCCAGGCCAATTCCAAGATGATCACGGTCAGCGATGAGATGTTGTCTGACCTGGTAGCCATGAAGAGGTAATAAGTTACTGTTCACGCCATGACGAATCACCACGCTGATTCGTCATGGGCCAGTACGGTTGTGAGGCCAAGGCATATGCCCCAGGCAATCTTAAGTGGGCATATGCAGTTATGTTCACAGGGGCCTGTGAACAGTAACATAATAAACCCTAAAGATAGGAAGATGTTATGAAATGGCGTAAAAGCAATGACCAGAAGATTATGGACAGAGCCCGCAAAGCACGCATGGACAGAATCAGTGGGGAGAGAAGCCGTGAGAGGAACAGCCTCTCCTCCCAGAGTGGAGTGAGCCAGACTGAAGATGGCGGAGGGAAGAGAATGATAAGGGTGACGCGGTTAAGCGGTGAAGTGTTATACTTGAATATATTTCAGATTGAGTCGATGGAGTCTATACCCGAAACGAAGATTAAGATGATGAATGGCTATTATTTCCTCGTAAAGGATTCCGCAGAATCGGTGTTAGAGCAGATCAGGGCGTTTCTTAATGGTTGTATGGTCCCCGGGGGACCAAAATAAGCGGATTATCAATTTATAGGTAGGAGGAAAAGGTAATGGATATATCAACATTGATCGGCTGGATAATGGCCATGGGTTTGATCGTTTGGGGAATCGGCTTTGCAAAATTAGGCAATTTCTGGGATGCGCAAAGTTTGGCCATCGTATTGGGAGGCGCTATCGCTGCGATTATTGCAAGTTACCCATTCCGTATCTTGAAGGATGTACCGAAGCATATTCTGATCTGTTTTAAGGGAGGAAAGTATAACATTCCCAAGCTGGTAGATCAGATGGTAGATCTGGCTATGCTGGCCAGGCAGAGCGGACTTCTGGCTCTGGAGGAGAAGGCTGAAGAGATCAAGGATCCTTTCTTCAAGCAGAGCGTCTTAAAAATTGTAGATGCCAACGACCCGGACAAGGTTCGGGAACTTCTGGAGAAGGAGCTGGACGATATGGCGGCCCGCCATGATGAGGCGGCCGGTATCTATGAGAAAGGCTCCGCTTACGCTCCCGCCTTTGGTATGATCGGTACTCTGGTAGGTCTGATCAACATGTTAAAGGGCATGAACCTTGGAGACGGCGGCGGCGCCAGCAACTTAGGTCAGGATATGTCCGTGGCTCTGATCACAACCTTTTACGGCAGTGCATTTGCTAACATCTTCTTCCAGCCTATTGCCAAGAAGTTGAGAATCCGGCAGGCAGAGGAGGAGCTTTACTGCGCCACCATCGTGGAGGGCGTTATGGCCATTATGGCAGGAGAGAATCCCAAGTTCTTGAGAGAACATCTTCTTTCCTGTATGAAACGGTCACAGCAGAAGAAACTCCTCTTAAAGGCAGCTAAGTCCGGCGGAGAAGGCGGTGAGGGCTGATGGGCAGAAGGAAAAAAGGCGGCGGAGGCGGTGAAGACTGCGGAAGCTGGATGGATACATACGGAGACATGGTTACATTGTTATTGTGTTTCTTCGTAATGCTGTACTCCATGTCCGACATTAATCAACAGAAGTGGGAAATGTTCGTAAAGAGCATTTTCCCCAATGCAGGCGATACCGAGCAGATTGCCATCAATGAGAATATAGCAGAAGGCGAATATGACGTGTCTGGTGTTCTCAAGGTGGAGGAGGAGCTGCCGGAGATTGAGGATCCGGAAGAACTCTGGGTTACGCTTGTAAATAAATTAAACGAAAGCGGCGTTGATGGAGTGTCTGTGTCCCGGGGGGAGGGATACACTTTTGTTGTTTTTGAGAATCAGGCATTTTTTAACGGCGACAGTTCGGTTCTGACAGAGGACGCCATAAAAATTCTTGATATTTTCTGTGATATAATCGGCCCGGAGGCAGATAATATTTCTCAGATTGAGATTATGGGCCACACGGCTCAGGCAAACCCTGAGAGAATGAACAACCCAAGGACGGACCGTATCCTTTCGGCTATGCGTTCGGCGGAGGTGGCTGCATATATCCAGAATAAGGATGTCATTGAACCCAGCAAGCTGGTGGGAATCAGCTACGGACAGTATCGGTCCGTGGATACCAATGAGACCAGCGAAGGAAGAGCCAGGAACCGGCGTGTGGAATTTCTTATTGTAGATGCAGGCGCTGACATTAAGTCTATGAACGACTATTACGATGAATTCTACAGCAATATGAGCGAGGGTTCCGTGGTGGTTACCGATGGGATTTCCCAGGAGGTAAAAGACGGATTTACCACAATGGATGAGGGCAGTATGGAAGGGGAGGCCAGTATGGTTCCGGAGACGGATCCCTCACCGGATGCCCAGGCCCAGGTTCCGGCAGAATAAGAATTGAGGAGAGGTGGCTTTAAGAAATGGCAGATGTATTATCCCAAAGTCAGATAGATGCGCTTTTAAAGTCCATGGCGACCGCTCCGGCGGAGCCGGCGGCTACGGCTGTCAAGGACGAAAAGAAGAAAGTAGAGACCGAACAGGTTAAATACAGCAAATATGACTTTTACAGCCCCAGAAAGTTTACAAAAGATAAGATGAAGATCCTCACAAGTGTATTTGAAAACTATGCACGGATCATCACATCTCAGGTCAACGGCGTGTTCCGTGTTATGACTGATATTACGGTTATGGAGGTTCAGGAGCGCCGCTATTATGAGTATGTAAACTCTCTTAATGAAAATGATACAGTTACTTTGGTGAATGCCATAATTCCTGACCAAAACAAGAATCTGGTTCCCCTAATGATGTATGTGACGCCCGGTCTGGTGATTACTCTCATCGACCATATGCTGGGCGGCGGGGAGAGTGTGGTGAAGGTGAAGGAGGGGTACAGGTACTCCGATGTGGAGACAGCCTTGTACCGGAGAATTTTGTCTTACCTGATTCAGGCTTTGAAGGACGGCTTTTCTAATTATATCAGTATGGAATTTAAGGCCCAGAGGATTGAGGACAATCCCAGTATGATACAGGATGTGGGTCTTGATGAGACGGTGGCTATCATTCATCTCAATGTGGATGTGACGGGCCTGGCAGTGGAGCGAATCAGAATCTGCCTGCCGGGAACCCTATTGGAGGCCATCTTCCAGGTGATTGATACCCGCAAACACATTGCCAGGGGTTATGCATATGAGGATAACAGGGAGACCATCCTTGATAATATCCGTCAGTCCCAGCTTCCGGTTACCGGACAGCTTGGCACCGTATTCCTTGACTTAAGTGATATCTATCATCTGAAGGTGGGAGATGTCATAGACATGAGCAAGGGAAAGGACAAAGATGTGAAGCTGTTTGTGGGTAAGCAGGCATGGTTTACCGGCAAAATGGGAGTTTATAAGAAGAATGTAGCCGTCCGAATTAACAGACGCCTCTATGAGGAGGATGAGGAAGAGCCTCAGGAAGAAATTCCGACAGAAGACCTGCCCCAGGCAGGAATTGAAGATGTGTGATGGCAGGAAGCTGCGTCAATATAAATAAGCAAGAAAATGTATTTTAGAAAAGAGAGGGAAAAAAAATGGCTAAAATTATGTTAGTTGATGATGCCGCATTTATGAGGATGATGGTTAAGAATGCTTTGACAAAAAGTGGATATGACAACTTTGTGGAGGCACAGGATGGTGCAGAGGCCGTAAAGAAATATGAGGAAGAAAAGCCTGATATGGTAATTATGGATATCACGATGCCCAACATGGATGGACTTCAGGCCTTAAAGAAGATCAGAGAAGCTCATCCCGATGCTAAGATTGTTATGTGTACTGCCATGGGTCAGGAAGGCATGGTTGTGGACGCGATTAAGTCCGGTGCAAAGGATTTCATTGTAAAGCCCTTTAACGCGGACCGTATTGTCCAGACCGTTAATACAATTTTAGGAAACTAATACCTGGCAGGAGGGACGGAGATGGCTTTTTTAAGTTCATTTGATATCAGCGCATCTGGTATGAGTGCTCAGCGTATGAGAATGGATATCGCTGCGGAAAATATAGCGAACATTGATACCACCAGAACCGAGGGCGGCGGTGCTTACCGCCGCAAGGATGTGGTTTTTGAAAGTTTTGGAGCAGGTTCTTTTCAGGAAGCCATGCGCAGTGCTTTGAGGGGAAACGGATTTACCAGCAGGAATGCAGGGGTTCGTGTGGCAAATATCGTCGAAGATGACCGTGAGATGAAACAGGTGTACAATCCGAATCACCCGGATGCCGATGAGAACGGTTTTGTGACGATGCCCAATGTGGACCTTTTGAAAGAGACTGTTGACAGTATGTCTGCCACCAGGTCCTATGAGGCTAACGTTACAGCTTTAAATGCAATGAAGCTGATGGCGCAGAAGGCATTGGATATTGGCAAATAATATCCTGGCCGGTTGAATAATAAAGGATAAAGGAGATTGAAAAATGGGCGCTAGCAGCTTTAATGAAATGGAACTGGACGCCATAGGCGAGATTATGAACATCAGTCTCGGCGCCTCAGCCACGGCAGTTTCCACCATGCTTGGGACTACTGTGAATATTACAACTCCTGTGGTTTCCGTGCTGACCCGCGATGAATTTGAATTCAGACGCTTAGAGCCGGCCATCGGTGTTGAGATTGCCTATGTTGAGGGTCTGGATGGCAAGAACATTATGATGTTCCGCCGCGAGGATGTAGGGATCATTGTAGGAACCATGTTAGGTGAGGATCCCAGCAACTGGGATTCGGAATTAGATGAAATTCATATCAGTGCCATCTGTGAGGTTATGAACCAGATGATGGGAGCATCTGCAACGGCGCTGTCAGAATTTTTAGGTACTATTGTCAATATATCGACCCCTAAGTCTTTTGATATCGGGGATCCTGAAGATTTTAAAGTAAAATATTTTCCGGAAGAGTCCGGTATGGTGGTGGTACGTTTCCGTCTGGAGATAGAGGGGAAACTCAACAGTGAGTTTATGAATATTATGTCCATCAGTCTGACTAAGCGCCTTCTGGAACCCTTTGAGGCCAGCTTTGCAGAGGCTGCGCAGTCGGCGCCAGAACCGGCACCGGCCCCGGAACCAACCCCGGCCCCGTCTTCAGGCGGAAGTATGTCTCAGGAGGAGATCAATGCCCTTCTTGGAGGCGCACTTCCGGCTGCAGCCCCGGAACCAACCCCGGCCCCGTCTTCAGGCGGAAGTATGTCTCAGGAGGAGATCAATGCCCTTCT
>JAAWHU010000129.1 GCA_022796015.1 Hungatella sp.
GGTTCTGTGTCAAGCCCTTTTCTGAAATTTTTAAATAAATTTGAGTTAGACTATAGATAAGATTTTTTCCATCTGCTTAAGTTAATGACATTGGTTCACGAGTGGAACGCTAGTATAGTATTTCAAACAAAGGAACTGCGAGCGAGTTCCCTTTATTTTTATCTATACATAATTTTTCTTCTTCAACATAAAATACTATTACAATTCTTCTTTGGACGTGTGCCAAAGAATTTATTGTAATTAAGCAAAGGGAGTCACGAGCGGACTCCCTATTTTTAATTTATTTTTAGAGCCTTTTTAGAGCCACAAGCCATTTTCAATGAAATTCCGGCAAGTGGCTTTTCCTTTTGTTCGCTATTATTTTTAGATATTAAGAAACCGCAACCCCTTGATTTCTCAAAGGATTGCGGTGCTTATTTTTATTATTTGGCTCTAATCACAAGATTACTCAATGATAGAAGCCACACGACCAGAACCAACAGTTCTGCCACCCTCACGGATAGCGAATGTAAGACCCTGCTCCATAGCGATCGGATGGATCAGTTCGATGGTCATCTCTACGTTATCACCAGGCATGCACATCTCGGTACCAGCCGGAAGGTTGCAGACACCAGTTACGTCAGTTGTTCTGAAGTAGAACTGGGGACGGTAGTTGTTGAAGAACGGTGTATGACGGCCACCCTCGTCCTTGGTCAGAACGTATACCTGTGCGGTAAACTTGGTGTGGCAGGTAACGCTGCCGGGCTTAGCCAGAACCTGTCCTCTTTCGATTTCAGTTCTCTGAACACCACGAAGCAGTGCGCCGATGTTATCACCAGCCTGTCCCTCATCCAACAGCTTACGGAACATCTCAATACCGGTTACAACGGTCTTACGAGTCTCTTCCTTGATACCAACGATCTCAACTTCCTCATTTACATGAAGAACACCACGCTCTACTCTACCGGTAGCAACAGTACCACGGCCAGTGATTGTGAATACGTCCTCCACAGGCATCAGGAACGGCTGGTCAGTTGCACGCTGAGGATCCGGAATATATTCGTCAACGGTAGCCATAAGCTCCATGATCTTGTCGCCCCACTCGCTGGAGGGATCTTCCAGAGCCTTCAGAGCGGAACCCTTGATGATCGGGCAGTCTGTGAACTCATACTCCTCAAGCTGCTCGGTGATCTCCATCTCAACCAGCTCTAACAGCTCTTCGTCGTCTACCATATCGCACTTGTTCATGAACACTACGATATAGGGAACGCCTACCTGACGGGACAGAAGGATGTGCTCCTTGGTCTGAGCCATAACACCGTCAGTTGCAGCAACAACCAGGATAGCGCCGTCCATCTGAGCAGCACCGGTGATCATGTTCTTAACGTAGTCAGCATGTCCCGGGCAGTCAACGTGTGCGTAATGTCTGTTGTCTGTCTCATACTCAACGTGAGCGGTAGAGATGGTGATACCTCTTTCACGCTCTTCGGGAGCCTTGTCGATGTTCTCAAAATCAGTTGCGGTATTACCGGCAACTCTTTCAGACAGAACCTTGGTAATAGCAGCTGTCAGAGTTGTCTTACCATGGTCTACATGTCCGATAGTACCAATATTACAATGTGGTTTAGTTCTGTCAAACTTAGCTTTAGCCATTTTATATGTCCTCCTTAAATTTGTGCCCCCTTGGGCTTTTACTCGGTTACTAATGATTATATTAAAAAGTTCCCGATTTTTCAAGTAGTTTTGCTTATTTTGCTACGTTTATTTCCCTTTTGCAGAAATAACTTTTTCCTGTACGGACTTGGGCACCGGCTCGTATTTCTCGAAGAACATGGAGTAGTTTCCACGGCCCTGGGTTCTGGAACGCAGATCTGTGGAATAACCAAACATCTCCGCAAGGGGAACAAAGCCCCGCACGATTTTACCGCCGCCTAAATCATCCATACCCTCAATACGTCCACGGCGGGAGTTGATGTCACCGATCACATCCCCCATGTACTCCTCGGGCATTGTTACTTCTACCTTCATAATCGGCTCTAACAGAATCGGATCTGCCTTGGACATCGCGTCCTTGAAAGCCAAAGAGCCGGCAATATGGAATGCCATTTCACTGGAGTCTACCTCATGGTAGGAGCCGTCGTATACATTCGCATGGATACCCACTACCGGGAATCCAGCCAGAACACCTGCCTTGGTAGCCTCTTCGATACCTTCGCCGACCGCCGGAATGTATTCCTTGGGAATCGCGCCGCCCACAACGGTGGATTCGAACTTGAACAGCTCTTCTCCGTTGGCATCCATGGGCTCAAATTTAACCTTACAGTGACCGTACTGACCACGTCCGCCGGACTGCTTTGCGTACTTGCTGTCCACGTCAACAGCCTTTGTAATAGTCTCCTTGTAGGCAACCTGAGGAGCGCCTACGTTTGCTTCTACCTTAAACTCGCGAAGCAGACGGTCAACAATGATCTCCAGATGCAGCTCACCCATACCTGCGATGATGGTCTGACCTGTCTCCGCATTGGTATGTGCGCGGAAGGTGGGATCCTCTTCTGCAAGCTTTGCAAGGGCTTCACCCATCTTACCCTGACCTGCTTTGGTCTTGGGCTCGATCGCCAGCTCGATAACCGGCTCCGGGAATTCCATGGACTCAAGTATTACCGGATGCTGCTCGTCACAGATGGTATCACCGGTTCCGGTCAGCTTAAATCCTACTGCAGCCGCAATGTCACCGGAGTACACCTTGTCAAGCTCCTCCCTCTTGTTGGCATGCATCTGCAGAATACGTCCTACACGTTCCTTCTTATCCTTTGTTGCATTCAGCACGTAGGAACCGGACTTCATGGTACCGGAGTACACACGGAAGAATGCCAGCTTTCCTACAAAGGGGTCAGTCATAATCTTAAATGCCAGTGCGGAGAAGGGCTCGTCATCCGAAGAGTGTCTCTCCACTTCGTTTCCGTCCGGATCGGTTCCCTTAATCGCCGGGATATCCAGCGGAGACGGCATATATTCGATTACGGCATCCAACAGCTTCTGAACGCCCTTGTTACGGTATGCAGTACCACAGCAGACAGGAATCGCCTGGCACTCGCAGGTAGCCTTTCTCAGGGCTGCCTTCATGTCCTCTACTGTCGGCTCCTCGCCCTCCAAATACTGCATCATCAAATCATCGTCCAACTCGCAGACCTTCTCAATCAACTCTGAACGGTAAAGCTCTGCATCGTCCTTCATATCATCGGGAATATCAAGGATGGAGATATCATCACCCTTGTCATCGTTGTAGATGTAGGCTTTCATCTCGAACAAATCAATGATTCCCTTGAAGTTCTCTTCCTTCCCGATGGGCAGCTGAATGCAGATCGCATTCTTGCCCAGACGGCTGCGGATCTGGTCTACAGCCCCATAAAAGTCTGCGCCTAAAATGTCCATCTTGTTAATGAAGGCCATTCTGGGTACATTGTATGTGTCAGCCTGACGCCATACATTTTCAGACTGGGGCTCCACTCCACCCTTTGCACAGAAAACGCCTACGGCACCATCTAATACGCGGAGTGAACGTTCTACCTCAACCGTAAAGTCAACGTGGCCCGGAGTATCAATGATATTGATTCGATGCTCCAATGCATCCGGCTTGCTCTTGCCGTTCTCCTGCAGGGTCCAGTGACAGGTGGTTGCGGCTGAAGTAATGGTGATACCTCTCTCCTGCTCCTGCTCCATCCAGTCCATGGTAGCAGTTCCATCGTGAGTATCTCCAATCTTGTAATTCACACCAGTGTAATACAGGATACGCTCGGTTGTTGTGGTCTTACCAGCATCAATATGAGCCATAATCCCAATATTTCTGGTTCTCTCTAATGGATATTCTCTTCCAGCCAAGGTTATTTCCTCCTATATTTCTTGAACCGGATATGCATCTTTCCGCCTGAACGGCGGCATTACAGATCCAATTAGAATCTGTAATGAGCAAAAGCCTTGTTTGCCTCCGCCATCTTATGCATATCTTCTTTTCTCTTTACAGATGCGCCTGTGCTGTTAGCTGCATCCATAATCTCATTTGCCAGTCTCTCTTCCATGGTCTTCTCGCCTCTCTTGCGGGAGAACATGGTCAGCCAGCGAAGTGCCAGAGCCTGACGTCTGTCCGGACGAACCTCAATGGGCACCTGGTAGGTAGCTCCACCAATACGTCTTGCCTTTACCTCAAGTACCGGCATAACGTTGTTCATTGCTGCCTCGAATACCTCCAGGGCAGGCTTGTCAGTCTTTGCTGCAACACGGTCAAAAGCCCCATATACTATCTTCTGAGCTACGCCCTTCTTGCCGTCCAGCATAATGTTATTGATCAGCTTTGTGACCACTTTGTTGTTGTACATCGGATCTGCTAATACATCTCTTTTCTGAGTATGTCCTTTACGCGGCACGTTACTTCCCTCCTTAATCATCTTTTCTTTTTTCGATTAATTCAACGGTACTCACATGTTTACCTCTAATGTGTTCGTGCGGAAATTATCTATTTCAAAGAATCTTCCAACACTAACCATAGATCAGTTTGTGATACTATTGGTACGCTTTTTATTTCTTAGCGTCTTTTGGCCTCTTAGCGCCATACTTGGAACGAGCCTGCTTCCTGTTGGCAACGCCGGCTGTATCAAGTGTACCACGAATGATGTGATATCTGGTACCAGGCAGGTCCTTCACTCTTCCGCCACGGATCAGAACAACGCTATGCTCCTGAAGGTTGTGGCCTTCACCCGGGATATAGCTTGTCACTTCAATTCCGTTGGAAAGACGTACTCTGGCGATTTTACGCAGAGCAGAGTTAGGCTTCTTAGGGGTAGCAGTCTTAACTGCAGTGCAGACACCTCTCTTCTGGGGTGCAGAAGTATTGGTGGGGCGCTTCCGCAGAGAGTTGTATCCCTTCTGAAGTGCCGGTGCTGTAGACTTCTTTACAGATGTCTCTCTTCCCTTTCTTACTAACTGGTTAAATGTTGGCATTCTTTTCACCTCCTGTAGGATTTGTAAAAATGCAGACGAATACTCGTATGCACGCTAAATTATTATAAAAGCGATAGCAGATATTGTCAAGTGGTTTTTTCGTTTCCCTTAAATTTTCGTTGTTTTTGCACAGCAAAACTATAATGATCGCCACGAACTGCTGCCGTGAAGGGTTCCCTGGTCCGTATATTGCAGCACATCTCCCGGAACTTATCCCTCATTGCGTATTTACGGCTACTGCATTTCCCTCCTCATCAAATTGAAACAGGCAAATATCTACCACCTTTCTCCCGTCAATCCACTGGTATTCTCCCTGTATGCCCTCAATTACCGGAGAATTATAAAACCATTCTCCAATCATCTGCCGCTCCTTTGAAAGATTCCCGGCCGTTGGCGAAAGCTTTAACTCTTCTATACATTGTTTCCAGGCCAGCACCGAATTATACATATCAACAACAACGCTGCTGGCCGGGCTTGTTCCCCCATGAGCTTCTTTGTAATCCTCCACCAGCGCCTGCCACTCCTCCCCCTCGTAGTCCAGATTCACACTGTTCCAAATATAGGTTCCCGAAAGCTCTGCCCTATGGGCTTCTATCATATCGTATTCAAAGCAGCTAAAGGATGCCAGGATCCTCCGCCCCTCTGTAATCCCTCGTTTGCGCAGCTGCTGCAAAAGCATCCCATATTCCTCTGCCCGCACAAGCGAAATATATCCCTCTGCCTTGGCGTTCAGTGCCTGCACCACGGCATCCATTCCCTCCTCCTGGTCCGTATCCATATAAATAATATCCACAGCCTCCATCCCAATAGCCGGAAGATACTGCTCCAGGGCCCTGGCGTGCTCTGCCTGTGCATGGTCTGTTTCCAGGGCCAAAAGAACCACCTTCTGAATATCCGGATTTTCTTCCTTCCAGATCCTTACCGCATCCTTCTCCCCTTCCAATGCATCCTTCATATAGAAGATTCCATAGGGAGCCAGCCGCTCCCTGATCTCTTCATATACATATGTAGCTACATTGGGGATGTGGTTTTCCTCCACCAGCGATGCGATGGCTTCCGTTCCCGGGGAATCCACTGGCCCCAAAATAATTCTCTGGTCTTCTGCCAGCCGTTCCACGCTGTGTACAGCCTTTTCCGGAATAAACCCCGTATCCTCCACATATATTTTCACCGGGATCCCATGGATACCTCCGGCATCATTTATTTTATCCTGGGCATATAGAACCGTCCATTCTACCGGCTCCCCGATATAGTCCAATTCCCCTGTCACCGGGCTTAAAACTGTCAGGGTATAGCATTGCTCCTGACGCTCCCGCTCTGCCTGGCGCTGCTGTTGGATCCGTTCCTCTCTTGTGCTGCTTCCCAGACATAATAGCAGGAGAACCAGTACCCCGGTCATCTGAATATATCTTTTTTTCATTCTGCCCTCCTAAGTATATCTGTCTTTCCACGCATAGACTTCAAACCAAAAGGTGCTCCCCTGCCCCTGCCTGCTCTCCACGCCATAATTCCCCCCATGCAGCTCAATAATCTCTTTCACAATATGAAGCCCCAGACCTGTTCCGCTCTTATTTTTTTCGTGGGGATTCACCCGGTAATACCGGTTCCAGACATACGGCAGCTGTTCTTCCGCTATTCCCTGCCCATAATCCTTTACACTGACCAATATTCTTCCATGCCGTTTTACGGCCCTGACATCAATCTGCTTTTTGTCCGCCGTAAATTTTATTGCATTGCTGATTAAATTATTTAGTACGCGGCTGATCAAATTACGGTCGGCAAATGCCAGCAGCCCCTCTTCCGCCTCTACAAAAATCAAAAAGCCCTCCAGCTCCTTATGGATTTCAAACAGCTCAACCGTGGATTGAATCAGATGCCTGATATCAAAGCCGGCCCTTTTCAGCTCCCAGGTCTTGGATTGCAGGCGGGCCAGGTCAATGCTGTTGTTAATGAATTCCGACAATGATTCCGCTTCCCGCAAAATGTGCTCCAGGTGCTCCTGGCGTTTCTCGGGATTATCACCGGATATGCTCTGGATCATCTCGGCATACATTTTGATCACTGTCAGGGGTGTCTTCATATCATGGGAAATATTTGCAATAAAATCCCTCCGCAATTCCTCGGTAGCCTGGAATTCCCTGGCCGCCATCTCCATGGTGTCCGCCAGCTGCTCCAGCTCATAATATCCCCTAGTATAATAATGGTGTAGTCAAGAATGACTACTGGTTAATAGTTACAAAGTCCAATCTAAAAAATTTATATAAATATAACGGAAGGAGGATTCCCC
>JAAWHU010000130.1 GCA_022796015.1 Hungatella sp.
CGAATCCTTTCACGAAAAGAGCCAGTGAAAGGATTCTTTATTCCCTTACTTGACACCAGCCGGCATAGCCATACCTGTAAGCACCCCGTAGACACTGAAGGCTTCCGCGGTAGAAAGACCGTAGGCGCTCAGACTATTGGGAATCCAGATGGCCTCGGCGCTGGAGAGTATATTTAATACAAGGCGGTTGCCCATAAGGGGCAGGGCCAGAGCCATAAGAGGCGGGGCAGTAGTACGAAACACGGAAAAAAAGTCTGTCCGCCTCTTTTCGGAAGGAACAGGAGTAAAAAAGCAGAAGCAGAATACAGAGAAAAAACAGGCGGCCAGCTCGCCGATAAGGTGTCCGATGACAGCCAGCTCCACAGTGATCTCACGTCCGCTTTCTGTCAGAATATCAGCAATGAGAAATACTGCAGCCATGCGCAGGGTTTGTTCCACAATTTGAGCGCCGGCGGGTATTTTTGTTTTTTGAATTCCATAGTAATAGCCGTTGATACAGGCATGAACGGCAGAAAAAGGCACAGAGACAGCCATAAAGGGAAGGAGAGGGCCGCAGCGGTCTTCCAGGAGAATATAGTGGGCGATAGGGCCTGAAAAGTGGATAATCACAGCTGCTAAGGCCGTACCGATGCACAGAGAGATCATAAGGCCTGTGCGGAAGATCTGTTTTCCCATTTCCACATTGGCCGCCACAAAACGGGAGATAGCAGTCTGGATAGAGCCTGCACACAAGGCAAAACAGATTCCGAAGACAGGATGTACCATTTGATAGATACCAAGGCCTTCTGCGCCGATGGTGCGGGATAAAAAGATACGGTAGAAAAACCCCAGGATTCTGGTTGCAAAACCTGTGGCAGTGAGAAGAAGGGTACCTGTAATAAGAGTGTGCTTTCGGAAGAAATCGGTCATAACAGCTCCGATACCAATGAGAATTGTTATACAATATGAGAAGAGCAGGGGAGGTAGAACGAAAATCTATATTCCCTATTGCAATACTAGGAATATAATATATAATAGAGAATGTAGATGAAGCTTTTAACTTTAATACTACAGAAAGGCGGATTACACACATGAAACAAGTGATTTATCTGGACAATGCAGCTACCACCAGGACCAGGCCGGAGGTGGTGGAAGCCATGATGCCGTTTTTTACGGAGCATTACGGCAACCCATCCTCGGTGTATGAGTTTTCCACACCCTGCAAGAAAGCCATTGCCCATACCAGGGAGATCATAGCAAAAAGCCTTGGAGCAAAAGCGAATGAAATATATTTTACGGCAGGCGGAACAGAAGCCGATAACTGGGCGATCAAAGCCACGGCGGAAGCCTATGCCGAAAAAGGAAAGCATATTATTACCAGTAAGATTGAGCACCATGCAGTGCTTCACACCTGTGAATATCTGGAGAAGAGAGGATTTGAGGTAACCTATCTGGATGTGGATGAATATGGAACCATAAAGCTGGATGAGCTGAAAAAGGCCATTCGCCCGGACACCATTCTCATCTCCATCATGTTTGCCAACAATGAGATCGGAACCGTGGAGCCCGTAAAGGAGATCGGAAGGATTGCGAAGGAGCACGGAATCCTTTTCCATACAGATGCGGTTCAGGCTTACGGCCATCTGCCTATTAATGTGGACGAATACGGCATTGATATGCTCAGCTCCAGCAGCCATAAGCTAAATGGGCCGAAGGGCATTGGATTCTTATATATCCGGACGGGTTTAAAGACAAGATCCTTTGTCCACGGAGGGGCCCAAGAGAGAAAACGCCGCGGCGGTACGGAAAATGTGCCGGGGATTGCAGGCTACGGCAAAGCGGTGGAGATCGCCATGGCCACTATGGAGGAGCGCACGAAAAAGGAGACGGAGCTTCGGGATTATCTCATTGAACAGGTTATAGCCCAGGTACCCTATACCCGTCTCAACGGACACAGAACCAGCCGGTTAAGCAACAATGCTAACTTTGCGTTTCAGTTTATTGAGGGGGAATCCCTGCTTATTATGCTGGATTCCAGCGGAATCTGCGGCTCCAGCGGGTCTGCATGCACATCGGGCTCCTTAGATCCCTCCCATGTACTTTTGGCCATCGGGCTGCCCCACGAGATAGCCCATGGTTCTCTGCGCCTCACTCTCAATGAGGAGAACACAAAGGAAGAGATGGATTTTGTGGTGGAGCAGATCAAAGAGATCGTAGCAAAGCTGCGGTCCATGTCACCATTGTATGAGGACTTTATGAAGCGTTCCAGGTAGGTTTCTTTCAGAATCGGAAAACTAATTCACGTAAAAGAATGACTTGTGGGAGGCGTCCTCTCGGCGCATTTCTTTCAGGCCCGCCGGGAATGTAGTCCATGAGGTACTCCTATTCCCGGTGAGGGGCATTTGACCCGCCGGTCCTTAGGGTGTGTCTTTCAACACCCTTAGTACCGCTGCCGGGGCAACCCGAGCGAAAGCGTACCCGAATGGGAATAGGAGTACCTCATGGGCGGACCCCGCCGCCCGAACGAAAAGGTATACCTTTCCAGGCATCCCCTAACGCATGCCCTTCGGGCAGACGTGCTCCGGCAGGCTGCGCACGAAAAGGTATATTTTATGGTTTTAGAAGCACACGAAGAAAAGGAGAATGATTATGTATACAGAAAAAGTGATGGACCACTTCCAGAATCCCAGAAATGTAGGGGAGATCGAGAATGCCAGTGGTATGGGAACCGTGGGGAATGCCAAGTGCGGCGATATTATGAGGATTTATCTGGATATTGACGAGAACCAGGTGATCCGGGATGTGAAGTTTAAGACATTTGGCTGTGGTGCGGCAGTGGCTACCAGCAGTATGGCTACTGAGATGGTAAAGGGAAAGACGGTGCAGGAGGCTATGGAAGTCACCAACAAAGCGGTGATGGAGGCTCTTGATGGCCTTCCGCCGGTGAAGGTACACTGCTCCCTGCTGGCGGAGGAGGCCATTCATGCTGCTCTCTGGGATTATGCAGAGAAGAACGGGATTACCATAGAAGGCCTTGAGAAGCCTAAAACTGATATCAGCGACCACGAAGAGGACGAGGAGTACTAGATTTCTATATGAATAAGAAGAAAAAAGTTGTGGTAGGGATGTCAGGAGGGGTGGACTCCTCTGTGGCTGCTTATCTTTTGAAGGAACAGGGATATGATGTGATAGGCGTCACCATGCAGATCTGGCAGGATGAGGAGGCGACGGTTCAGGAGGAGAACGGAGGATGCTGCGGCTTGAGCGCCGTGGAGGATGCCAGGAAAGTGGCATGGGAACTGGAGATTCCTTATTATGTCATGAATTTTAAGGAGGAGTTTAAGGACAAGGTAATCCGGTATTTTATAGACGAGTATGTTCATGGAAGAACCCCCAATCCCTGTATTGCATGCAACCGGTATGTAAAATGGGAGTCTTTGTTAAAGAGAAGCATGGATATCGGGGCGGAGTATATTGCCACAGGACACTATGCCAGAATTGACAGGCTGTCAAACGGCAGGTATGCCTTGAGGAAATCAGTGACCTCCGGCAAAGACCAGACTTATGCGCTCTATAACCTGACCCAGTATCAACTGGCTCATACCCTGATGCCTGTGGGGGAGTATAAAAAAGACCAGATACGCCGGATTGCCCAGGAGATTCATCTGGATGTGGCCTCCAAACCCGACAGCCAGGAGATCTGCTTTATTCCTGACCATGATTATGCCGGATTTATCAGGGAACATTCGGATATGGGGGCAGAGGAAGGCAATTTTGTAGATAGGGAAGGAAGGATCCTCGGAAGACACAGGGGAATTACCCACTACACCATAGGCCAGAGAAAAGGATTGAATCTCTCTATGGGAAAGCCTGTGTTTGTGACGGAGATTCGTCCCGAGGCCAATGAGGTAGTGATCGGAGACAGCGAAGACGTGTTTTCTGATTATCTCATCTGCCATCATCTGAATTGGATGGCCGTGGAGGGGCTTGAGGGCGGAGAGATGAAGGTGACCGCCAAGATCCGCTACAGTCATAAGGGAGCTCCGTGCGTGATTCGGGAGATAGGACAAGACCTGGTGGAATGCCGGTTTGAGGAGCCTCAGAGGGCCATTACTCCGGGACAGGCCGTGGTATTTTACCATGAAGATTATGTGGTGGGAGGAGGAGTGATTCAATGAAAAGAACCTGTTTTTGTATGGCGGCCGGGCTGTCGGTTCTGGCTGCGGCAGCGCTCCTGGCAGGATGTCAGAAAAAATACGAAAGGATTCACCTGGAGTCTTCTGCATGGGAGGCTGATACCGGTACGCAGACCCATGAAGCATGGCTGGATTCGGGGACTGACCAGACAGAAGCTCACAGTGGGAACATAGAGATTCAGGCGGATACCAGCAGCCGGGAGGTCTTGCTGGTTGGGGAGACGGCGCCTGCCATGGAGATGTGTGACGAGACGGTCTATGTGACGGGAAGCGACGTGAACGGAAGGGCATCTGCCAGTACTTCATCACAGGTAGTGGCTGTATTTCAGAAGGGACAGAAGCTGCGCCGCACAGGCTATGACGCTTCCTGGAGCCGGGTGGAGTACAACGGAATGACATGTTATATTGCGGGAAGATACGTGTCTGTCACAGAGCCTGAGAAGACCGAAAGCTCTGGAGGCGGCACGGCAGGAGGCCAGGCAGAGGCAGCAGGCCCCGGCGGGGCTGGCAGCCGGCAGGCTCAGGACTTGGAGGGCGCATCAGCTGGAAACGGCAGCGAGATCACCGTAGATTCCTCCTGGAAATATGCGGAATTTTCCAAGATCAATTCAGGAAAGGCTATTCTGTACAAGGCATCAGGGGATAACCGGAAGGGGATTACCATCTGTGTCAATGCAGGCCATGGGACAAAAGGCGGCTCCAGTGTGAAGACCTTATGTCATCCTGACGGAACCCCCAAGGTCACGGGAGGCACAACAGGGGCAGGCGCCACATCGGCAGTGGCTGTGTCAAGCGGAATGACATTTTCCGACGGAACGGCGGAGGCAAAGGTGACCCTGGCCATGGCAAAGAAACTGAAGGAAAAGCTTCTTGCAGCAGGGTATGATGTGTTGATGATTCGGGAAGGCGACGACGTGCAGCTTGACAATATTGCAAGAACCGTTATAGCCAACAACAAGGCAGACTGCCACATTGCCCTTCACTGGGACTCTACCTCCAACGATAAAGGAGCTTTTTATATGAGCGTCCCCAATGTAGCTTCCTACCGGGCCATGGAGCCGGTGAAATCCAACTGGGAGAAGCACAATGCTTTAGGCGAAAGCCTGGTGGCAGGTCTAAGGGAGGCAGGGATAAAGATTTTTTCCGGCGGTTCCATGGAGATGGACTTAACCCAGACATCTTACTCCACCGTTCCTTCTATCGACATAGAACTGGGGGACAAGGCCTCCGACCACTCTGACGCTGCTCTGGATAAGCTGGCAGGAGGGCTCCTTTTGGGAATCAACAAGTATTTCGGAAAGTAAAAAAAAATTTCAATAAAAAAATTGTGCCGGCTACTGGTCAAAAACCGATTTATCGTGTATAATCTAGTGGTCGGCATAATTTGCCAGGATATAAAAAGAGATTGGAGACGTAGCGAAGCGGCCGTAACGCGGCGCACTCGAAATGCGTTTATCGGTTCATCCCGGTACGAGGGTTCGAATCCCTCCGTCTCCGCTGAAAGCAGCCTTGTGTGAGAGGCTGCTTTTTCTTAGGAAATCAAAAAGAAGCCTGATAAAACTAACAGGCTTCTTTTGGTGTGCAGATATTGTTCTGTGTTATTCGATTACGGCAAAGACTTCCTTCTCCTGAGTGCCGTGATTGGCGGCCTCTTCATGTGTGGCATAGTAAATGTCGATCTTATTCTGGGTTACACTGGAGCCGATATCTTCCACGGTGTAGATCACATCATCAATCATCAGCCGGGTTCCCATGGGGAAAAGATTCATATCCGCAGAGATGGTATGGCCGGGCTGGGGAACGGTTCCGCTGTAGGTTAAGTTGGAGCCTGAGGAGCAGATAACACAGTTGCAGTAGCCGGTGGTAATAAACATACCCAGAGATTCTCCCTTGGGACCCTTTGGCTTAGGGGGAACGCCGGGGCCTACTTCCCATATGTCATCAGGATCCTGAGAGCTTCGGGGGAAGGGGGAGGGGGTGTCTTTTTTCTGAGGCTCAGACGCTTTCTGCCCATCCTGTTCCGCAGAATCAGCGGGCGGCGCTTGCTTTTTAGCAGGATCAGCGGCTGGAGCCTGGTGCTCGGCGGAATCGGCGGGCGGAGCCTGAAGGACGGCGGTGCCCTGCCCCGGTCCGTCAAAGCCTTGTCCCGATTCCTTGGAGGCCGGTCCTTCCGTCTCCAGAACGGCGGTACCCTGGGGAGCGTAAGCAGAGCTCTCACCGGAAGGCGTACTTAAAGAATCTGACACCGGGGTATGGGTGTTGGTTTCTTTATTATAAGTAAGTTCTCCTAAAAATACCCGGTCGGTTTCGGTAACGGCGTAGGCTGTAACACGCAGCTGAGCTTCCTCAAACTGGCTCCAGTCTATGGAATACAGAAAACCGTGGTATCCATCGCCGATGCTCTCCTGAAGCTTATCCTGATAATGGTCTCCTTTTATAGTAACGGTCTTTAAGACCTGAGAGGAGTCGGAAGGATAAACGGAGATCTCAATGGGGATAATATGATTATAGTTATCACTGTCCCAGGCCCAGCCGTAAACAGAAGACTCGTCAGCTCCTTCCAGAGTTCCCACAGGAACGGCGGCCATGGAGGAAATCGAGAAGGAAAGTCCCCATGTCAGACCTGCAAAGACAGCAAAGGACCTGCCTATTCTTCTGAAAATCTTGTGTCTGGTTTCCGAAATGCGGGCGGATGAATACCCTAAATGATGTAATATTGAATTCTTCATAGTCGTCACCTCAGTTCTTGATATGTAAAATCTGCCGGTACTGCATGAGTCGTCCTGGGAAAGCCCATTGGCCCGGGCTTTTAGAGGGCGCCTTCACAGGATATATTTGGCAGGTTAGTTACAATTATATTACAAATCTGTTAAATGTCAAGAAAATCATGGAAAAGTGGGGGGATCTGAACAAAATCGTAAGATTTTCGGAAGAAAAAAGAAGGAAAATGTGGGGATATGGTGTTAAAGTGGCGGTAATTACGGCAATGCCGACTTTTATGAAAGTTTTCAAAAAAGGTATTGACAAAAAGAAGCCGAAGGTCTATATTAAGAACATAGAAATTAGCACTCGAC
>JAAWHU010000131.1 GCA_022796015.1 Hungatella sp.
CATGTCCCGCATATCCTCGTCGGACTCCTCCTCCAGCATGGCCAGACTGTCCTCGATATCCTGATTGCACTTCTTGTACCAATTCCGCCGCAAGCTGCCTGGTTTCGTCAGAGAAGGGCCTGACAGAATTAAGCAGGAGGATAAAGGGCTTTCCCAGCTCCTTCAGCTCTCCCACGGTCCTCTCCTCCGCCGGGGCGTAGGCAGGCCGCTTGATGTCTCCGATTGTCCCATCTGTGGTCACCACAATCCCTATGGTGGAATGGTCCGTAATGACCTTCCTGGTTCCGATCTCCGCCGCCTTGGTGAAGGGAATCTGATAGTCAAACCAGGGAGTCTTCACCAGCCTTTCGCTGTCATTTTCAATATGCCCTGCCGCGCCGTCAATCATAAAGCCTACGCAGTCAATGAGCCGCACCGACACGTCAATGCCATCCTCCAGTGTGACCTGGGCCGCCTCCTTGGGAATAAACTTCGGCTCCGTGGTCATAATGGTCTTTCCCGCCGCGCTCTGGGGAAGTTCATCCCGCGCCTGGGTCCGGCTGTGCTCGTCTTCCATCTCCGGGAGCACCATGAGTTCCATGAACCGTTTGATGAAGGTAGATTTGCCGGTTCTCACCGGTCCCACTACCCCAAGGTAGATCTCTCCTCCCGTTCTTGCCTTAATATCCTTGTATACAGAAAACTGCTCCATAAAAATACCCCCTTGCTGTGCTGTTACAATATATGCAGGGGGGTATGAAACTATTCACTTAAATATGCCTTCTTCACGGAATCGTCGTTCATCAGCTTTGCCGCATCCCCGCTTAACACGATGGTTCCCGTCTCAAGAACGTAAGCCTTGTGGGCGATGGCCAGCGCCTTCTTGGCGTTCTGCTCCACCAAAAGCACGGTGGTTCCGCTGTCGTTGATCTCCTTGATGATATCGAAGATCTCATTGACATAGATGGGAGAAAGTCCCATGGATGGCTCGTCCATGACGATGAGCTTGGGGTGGGACATAAGGGCCCTTCCCATGGCAAGCATCTGCTGCTCTCCTCCGCTTAAGGTTCCCGCCAGCTGGTTCTTCCTCTCCTCCAGGCGGGGAAATCGTCTGTAGATAGACAGAAGGGTCTCCTCGACCTCCTTCTTGTCCTTTCTTGTATAGGCTCCCAGCCTCAGATTCTGAAGGACGCTTAGCTGGGCAAACACTCTTCTTCCCTCCGGCACATGGGCGATCCCCATGGACACCAGCTTGTGACTGGGAATCTTTGTTATATCTCTTCCCTCATAGATGATCTTTCCTGCCTTGGCAGGAATAAGGCCGGTTACGGTCTGCAGGGTCGTGGTCTTTCCCGCGCCGTTGGCTCCGATCAGGGCAATGATCTCCCCCTGGTTCACCTCGAAGGAAATCCCCTTAATGGCCTGGATCACGCCATAGTATACTTCCAAATCCTTTACTTCCAGTATGGCCATAAGTCTCTCCCCTCCTACTCTCCAAGATATGCCGTGATAACCCGTTTATCATTGAGAACCTCTGATGTCTCCCCCTGGGTAAGGACCTGGCCGAAATTCAGCACTGTCAGCTTCTCGCAGATTCCGGACACCAGCTTCATATCATGCTCAATGAGAAGGATGGTCATATGGAACTCTTTTCTGACAAACCGGATGGTCTCCATAAGCTCAGCCGTCTCGTTGGGGTTCATGCCTGCCGCCGGCTCGTCCAGGAGAAGAAGCTTCGGCTCTGTTGCCAGGGCTCTGGCGATCTCTAACTTCCGCTGCTTGCCGTATGGCAGATTGGAGGCCTTATAATCATACTCTCCATCCAAGTCAAACACCTTCAGGAGCTCCATAGCCCTCTCGTTCATCTCCTTCTCCACCTTAAAGTATTTAGGAAGGCGGAAAATGCCCTCTATGGTGGAATAGGGATGATGGTTGTGAAGTCCGGCCTTTACATTGTCAAGGACCGTCAGCTCCTTAAACAGACGGATATTCTGAAAGGTTCTTGCAATCCCGTCCTGATTGATCTCAATGGTCTTTCGTCCCGTAATATTCTTTCCATCCAGGTGAATGGAGCCCAGATCCGGCTTGTACACCCCTGTCAGCAGATTAAAGACCGTGGTCTTTCCTGCTCCGTTGGGGCCGATGAGTCCGTACAGCTCCCCTTCCTCGATGGTCACGTTAAAATTATCTACTGCCTTCAGACCGCCGAAGGATATGCCCAGATTCTTTACTTCCAACATTGCCATGTCCCTTAAGCCTCCTTTGCAGCAGATTTCCCATGCTTCATCTTTTCCATAAACACGGCCCGAAGCTCTATGGCCTTGGGGCTGGAATTAAACAGCATCATCACGATCAGCACGATGGCATAGATCAGCATACGGTAATCATTGAGGCCGCGAAGCAGCTCCGGCAGCGCCGTAAGGATAATGGCGGCAATCACAGAGCCCTTAATATTGCCCAGCCCTCCCAGCACCACAAAAACCAGAATCAAAATGGATTTGTTGTAACCGAAATTGGCTGATGTGGCAGCCAGGGTAGACAGGCTGTGGGCATAGAGCACTCCCGCCATGCCTGCAAGGGCGGCGGAGATGGAAAACGCCATGAGTTTATACTTGGTCACATTGATTCCTATGGATTCCGCTGCAATCCGGTTATCCCGGATGGACATAATGGCCCGGCCGGTCCTGGAGTTAATCAGGTTCTGCACCACAGCCAGCGTAATCAGAAGGAGCAGGATCCCTATGGTAAAGGTGGCTGCCCTGGGAGTTCCCGTAATACCCTGGGCTCCTTTTATAATAACCACCCCTGTATCATCCAGCCCCAAAGACAGGCTGTCCTTAATGGAAAAATGAAATCCTGAGGCATCCTTTCCTATGTACATCACGTTGATCAGGTTCTTGATGATCTCTCCGAAAGCCAGTGTCACAATGGCCAGATAGTCCCCCTTAAGCCTTAGAACCGGAATCCCGATCAGGATGCCGAAGACGCCTGCCACTGCCGTCCCAAGAATCAGGGCAAAAAAGAACCTGGCTCCCACGCTTGGCATGACATTCTCCATACATCTGGTAAAAAACGCTCCTGCAAAGGCCCCTACACACATAAAGCCTGCATGGCCCAGACTCAATTCTCCAAGGATACCCACAGTAAGATTCAAGGATACCGCCAGGATGGCATAAATACACAGGGGAACTAAAAGCCCCTTCATGAGACTGGACACATGGCCCCCGGCAGACAGACCCTGGACGATGGCCCAGAACCCGATCACCATGGCATATGTAATACTGTTCTGAATCAGTATCTTATTCTTCTTCATGGCCTGCACCTACACTTTCTCATTGATTTTCTTTCCCAGAATTCCCGTGGGCCGAACTAAGAGAATGACAATCAGCATGGAAAATACAATGGCATCTGACAGCTGGGAAGAAATGTAAGCCTTTGACAGATTCTCCACCACTCCCAGAATAATACCTCCCAGCAAAGCCCCGGGTATGGAACCGATCCCGCCGAACACCGCGGCCACAAAAGCCTTGATTCCCGGCATGGAGCCGGTATAGGGAGTCAGGGACGGATAGGTGGAGCACAGAAGGGCTCCGGCAACAGCCGCAAGAGCGGAGCCGATGGCAAAGGTTACGGCAATGGTTCTGTTTACATTAATTCCCATAAGAGCGGCCGCCCCTTTGTCCTCCGACACCGCAAGCATGGCCTGTCCGATTCTGGTCTTATTAATAAAGGCAGTGAGGGCTATCATAATGACAATGCAGACCGCAATGGTCACAATGGTCTCCCCTGATATGGAAAGCCTTCCGCCTGCCAGCTTTAAGCTGGATATGGTGACCACGGAGGTAAACTGTCTGGCATTGGAGCCGAAGATCAGGAGGGCTAAGTTCTGAAGAAGGTAGCTGACGCCGATGGCCGTGATCAAAACAGCCAGGGAGGAAGCCCCTCTTAAAGGACGGTAGGCCACAAACTCGATGGTCACTCCAAGCAGCGTACACACAAACACCGCCGTAATAATCCCCACCATGGGAGCCATGCCAAGAGTACTGACCATAGTAAAAATAGCAAACCCTCCCACCATAATAATATCCCCATGGGCAAAATTCAGCATTCTGGCAATGCCGTACACCATGGTATACCCAAGCGCTATGATGGCATAGATACTGCCTAAGCTGATACCGTTGATTAAATAAGACAGAAAACTCATAACTTCGCCAACCCCTCTACTTCTCTGATTTCAAAGCAAACTTCCATGCAACATTATGTCGGATTATATCACAGCTGGAAACGTTGTGCAATACCAAAGATTTTCCTATGATATAAGGAAAGGGCCGTCCTGGAGACGACCCGTCCGTGTTCAACGATTTACTGCATCTCATATACTCCGTTTACAATCTTTACAGCCTTGGGAGCTTTGTCCGGCTCTCCTGCAGCGTTCCAGGTCATGCCTGCGCCTGTAAGGCCGTCAATGCTGATCTGGGGCATGGCTGCCTTTAAGCCATCGCAGATATCGGAATAGCTCATGTCTGCCGTCACGCCGGATTTCTCAACAGCCGCCTTTATGGCATATACGGCGTCGTAGGAGTCTGCCGCAAACTGGTTGGGCTCAATGCCGTAAGCGGCCACATAAGCCTCGGTAAAGGCCTTGCTGCTGTCCTCAGTGGTGGAGAAGGGAGTCAGAAGCATCAGTCCCTCTGCTAAGGAGGTGTCAAAGTTCTTTACAGTCAGGATACCGTCCATACCGTCACATCCGAAGAAGATGGGAGCAAAATCCTTGTCGTGAGCCTGCTTTAAGATAACGGAAGCTTCCTGATAATAAATAGGAAGAAATACCAACTCTGCACCGGCATCCTTTGCCTTGTCCAGCTGAACGGAGAAATCCGTGGCGTTGTCTGCGGTAAATGCCTCGTCCGCCACGATCTCCAGACCCTGGTTTCCTGCCTCTTTTACAAATGCCTCCCTGATACCGGAAGAATAGGTTGTGGAGCTGTCGTAAATCACCGCCACCTTAGTTGCCAGCTTGTGCTCGCCGATGTAGACAGCGGAAGCGGTTCCCTGGTCCGGGTCGGCAAAGCATACACGGAATACATTCTCCGGGGCAACGCACTCTACTGCGGAGCCGGAGGGAGTGATCTGGAACATATTGTCATTGGACGTCTCTGCCGCCACTGCGATACAGGGGTCAGATGTGGTGGAGCCTACAATGGCCTGAGCTCCCCAGTCCTTCAAGGTATTGTAAGCATTGACAGACTTCTGAGGATCGTGTTCATCGTCCTGGGCGTTGGACTCAAACATGATTCCGTTTACGCCTCCTGCCTCATTGATCTCCTTTACCGCCAGATCCGCGCCGTTCTGCACGGCAATACCATAAGCTGCCGCCGGTCCGGTTAAAGGCCCGATGACACCGATTTTAAAGGTGGATGCACCTGAGTTGTCTCCTGTCTTGTTATCAGCCGAAGCTGCTGCAGTGCCGGCCGCAGTGGTCTCGGAGGCATTTCCTGAACCGCACGCGGTTAAGGATGCCGCCATGGCTGCCGCCAACCCTAAAGAAATCAGTTTTTTCATAATCTTCTTTTCCTCCTCATAGAAATTCATTCATGTAAAAACTTTCTACATTATATCTTTATCATTTTCTCTTGTCAACACTTTCCTGTGATACCGTCATACACAGAAGTTATGGTTCACATTCCTCTGCGTTATACACCGCACAAGGGGACTATGGGAAACGAAGGATTGCCCCGCCGTTTTCCACAGTCCCCTCCAAGGTTCATTTGAAATTCTTAGATAAAGGCCTGACCGCCGTTGATCTGGATTACTTCCCCTGTCAGGAAGGAGGCCTTCTCGGATGCCAAAAACTCGATGACTGAGGCCACCTCCTCCGGCGCTCCGAAACGCTTCATCACAATACCGGTCTTCCAGGTCTCCATAATATCCCTCTTGGTAGCCGCATGGAAATCCGTATCAATGGTTCCCGGAGACACGGCATTAACCCGGATTCCATACTCTGCAAGATCTTTCGCCAAAGCCCTGGTCAGTCCCTCGATGGCCGCCTTGCTGGCAGAGTAAATCCCTGCGCCGGGGCCTCCGCCGGAGGTAACGGCGATGGTGCTGAAGTTGATGATAGAGGGATGGCTCCCTTTCTTCAAAAGGGGAATGGCCGCCCGGCTTGCAAAAAAGGCGCTGTCAAAGTTTAATGCCATAACCCTTCTCATAAAGGAGGTTTCCATCTCCTCAAATCTCTGTCTTCCTCCTAAACCGCCCACATTGTTTACCAGCACATCTATGGAGTCATATTTGCCGGAAATCTCTTCAAAGCAGCGGTTTACCTCTTCCTCGTTCATAGAATCCGCAAAGATAAACTCCGCCTTGATCTCATGATCCCCCAGCTCCTTTAAAGCTGTCTCGGCCGCTTCCCGGTCGATTCCCGTAATAATAATATCATATCCGGCCTTTCCAAGAGCCATTGCCGTACTAAGTCCGATTCCTCTTGTTCCCCCTGTAATTACTGCTCTCATGATTCTTATTCTCCTTTTTCTATTTTTATCAATCTCCTATTTCCAGATGGAATTTCGGATTCTTTGAGACGCTTCTTATTAATATAGTAGTTCTGATCTTGTTCACCGGATTGTCCATGGTCTTTAACAGGTAAAGCTCCTGTCCCTCCTCAAGCTCCACTTTGATCTTCAAGCAGACATCCGCCGAAACCGCCTGAAATGTCACAGTCTTTTCTTCTGTCCTGAGCCGTCTGGTCTCAAGAACATGCTCATAGCCGTTTTTATCAAATCCCAGCCCGGCCTCGGTTCCAAACAGGTCACACCTTACCTCCAGATGGGATTCCAGATGAAACGCATAGTCAAAGGTACCCTCTTTAAGGCTCTCAACCTGAAATACGTCCTTTAAGCCTTTCTCCGTGATCTTCAATGTCCTCTCATAGTCCACGCCTTCATAGACATTCCGGGCAGCGGCGGTGACACGGCTCTCGTCGTAGTACAGGCATTCCCCGGGACTTACGGACGTAATGTCCTCCCCGTTAAAGCACACCGTGTTGTGGGACAAGGTCTTCCTGTGCCATTCATTGCACAGCCTGGACTGATAGCCGGCATTGGA
>JAAWHU010000132.1 GCA_022796015.1 Hungatella sp.
AGAGGGCCCTCCTGTTTTTTATGGTCTCAGCTCCATGGTGTAATGGCTTTTCCTGGAATATATGGTCAGAATATTCAGCCAAGTTTTGAGTTTCGCAAACGCCTATGAAAAAGTATATATAAGAGGAGGAGTGTAGAAATGACAAGAGAAGAATTGTTTGAAAAGGTTCGTATTCTTCGGGAAGAGCCTTCTTTGGGGGAGCCTACCAAGGAGGAGCTTCAGGCTTACGATGCCAATGCCGGTGAGTTTTATATTCCGGGCCGGGAGGGACATCAGATTCATGTTTACCGGTATGCGCCGGATCATCTGCCTGCACAGGCGCCTTTGATTATCAACTTTCACGGGGGCGGATTTATCTTTGGATGGAGCGAGAAGAGCGGACTTTTCTGCAGCAAGCTTGCTCTGGCTCATGAATGTATTGTGTGGGATGTGGATTACAGCGTGGCCCCGGAGGCTCCTTTCCCGGCTGCGGTTCATGAGAGCTATGATGTATGTGCCTATGCATTTGACCATGCCGGAGAACTTGGAATTGATCCGAAGCGGGTTATTCTGGGTGGACACAGCGCCGGAGCCAATCTGGCTGCCACAGTCTGCATGAAGTTGTCGGAAACCCATGCATTCTGTCCGGCAGGCCTGATTATGGACTATCCGCCTTTAGACGTGGATACAGAGCCCTTTGCAAAGGAGCAGGCTGAGGAAGCCATGGCCGCCGAGAGAGCCGTTATCTTCAATGCCAGCTACTGCCCCAACAAGGAGGGAAAGGATCCCTATGCCTCCCCCATCTATGCAGAGACCTCCATGCTCACTGCCTTTCCCGAAACCCTGATAATCACCTGCCAGCTTGACAATCTGTGTAAGGAAGGTGAGCAGTTTGCAGGGATGCTGGTGGAGGCCGGCATTACGGTTACCTCCCGAAGATTCTTAAAGAGTTCCCATGGATTTACCATAGGACGCCGTGAAGAGTGGGAAGATGCTATGGAACTGATTCACGGATTTATTAAACGCGTAATATAAAAGCGGCAGAGGCTTTGGTTCTGAATCTGTACACGGTCTCGGTTCGCTTCAAACAGATGCAACCCGGTACTTGGGATGCAGTTTTTCAAGGATAATGGAGGGGAATTACTATGTCTATGCAGGAACGATATGAAGAACATGTAAGAAAACGTCAGGCTCTGGAGAAACACCCCATGGCTCATGCCTGGGTCAATCAGGAGCGGCGTTATATGAAGCCGTTTCAGATCTACGGCAACCTTTACTATGTGGGAGATACCTGGGTCAGTGCCCATATTGTGGATACGGGAGAAGGGCTTCTGCTCTTTGATTCAGGCAACTACGGCGCCACGGCCATGCTGATTCAGGCCATCTGGGAAATGGGATTTAACCCGGCGGATGTAAAGTGGCTGGTTCTGTCCCACGGACACGTAGATCATATCGGCAGCGCCAATTTCTTTAAGGAAATGTTTGGGACAAAGCTCTATCTGGGAGCTCCGGACGCGGAGATGTTCCGCAGCCGTCCATGGCTTTCTCTGCTCCAGGAAAGTCCCAATTATGAGGATACTCTTTTTGTGCCGGATGTGGAGATCCAGGATGGGGACGTGATCACCTTTGGAAATACTACGGTTCAGTTTTACATTACCCCCGGGCATACGGAGGGCTGCATCTCCTGCTTCTTTGATGTGACGGATGGAGTTACTCCCAAGAGAGTGGGGTATTTCGGCGGTTTCGGATTCAATACCTTGCAGAAGTCGTTCCTTCTTGAGATCGGAGATACTTCCTATGACATGAGGAATCAATACCTGGCTTCCCTGGATAAGGTTCGGGATGAGAAGGTGGAGATCTTTATGTCCAATCATCCCAATAACGTGGATCTTTTGAAGAAACGGGAATATATGATGGCACATCCCGGGGAGAATCCGTTTATTGATGATACGGCATGGGGGATTTATCTGGATGGCAAGCGGAAAGATCTTTTGAAGTTTATGGAGGATCCGAAAAATTCTTAAAACCCCAGTGTCTCAAAAGAAGACATGATACAAATCCGGCAGAATGTGTCAATTCACACATTCTGCCGGATTCTTAAATTCTAAATCAACTTACTTACCTGGCCCCTCTGGCCTCCTTAATCTGCTGAATCATCAGCGGAACCACCGTAAACAGATCTCCCGTGATTCCATAATCCGCCACCTCAAAAATCGGGGCCGTCTCATTGCTATCCACAGCAATAATTACTTCGGAATCCTGCATGCCGGCTTTGTGCTGAATAGCGCCGGAGATGCCCAGGGCCACATAGATTCTGGGATGTACGGTCTTGCCGGTCTGGCCTACCTGATGGTCGGCTGTCAGCCATCCTGCGTCCGTCACGGCACGAGATGCACCTACCACACCGCCGCCTAAGGCCTCTGCCAGCTCTTCGGCCAGCTTAACGCCCTTCTCCGGATCCTTGCTGATGCCACGGCCCACGGCCACCACGATCTCGGCTCCGATGAGATCAACCATCTTCCTGGTCTCCTTCACCACTTCCAGAACCTTTGTCTTTAAATCTGCCTCAGACAGTACTGCTGCCGCCTTCTCTATCTCACAAGCCTCTGCCTTTGTCTCATCGAAAGCCGCCTTCTTCATAACACCGGGACGGACCGTAGACATACAGGGGCGGAACCTTGGACAGATAATGGTAGCCATGAGATGTCCCCCGAAGGCAGGACGGGTCATCTTCAGATTAGTGTCCTCCATCTTAAACTTTACGGAGTCCACATCTATGGTAGAAGACTCCCTTAAAAACTGAACGTATTTGTCCATGTCGATGTCCAGATGAGTACAGTCTGCAGTAAGGCCGGTGTGAAGCCTGGCCGCCACACGGGGGCCAAGGTCACGGCCGATGTTGGAAGCACCAATAAGAAGCACCTCAGGCTTTTTCTCCATGACTATGTCACAGATCACCTTGGTATATGCATCTGTGGTATATATCTCCAGAGCCGGGGCCTCACATACGATTACCTTGTCGGCGCCGTATCCTCCCAGCTCCTTTGCCGTGCTCTCTATTCCCTCGCCGCCCAGCAGAAGGCCTACCAGCTTTGCCCCTCTCTCGTCAGCCAGCTTTCTTCCTTCACTGATCAACTCAAAATCTGTATCCATAAGCTTTCCTTCCCGCTGCTCACAGAATACCCAGATATCATTGAATTCATTAATCTCAGCACTATTGAATGCCATATTCTTCCCCTCCTAGATCATGTGTCTCTTTGCTAACTGACTGACTAACTGTCCCACTGCTTCCTCCTCAGTCCCGCCAAGCATCTGGCCTGCCCCTTTCTGGGGCGGGGTAAAGGAACGGAAAATGTTGGTAGGAGAACCCTTTAATCCAATGGTGGTGGGATCAATCAGAGGCTCGTCTTTTAAGGCATTGTAATCCAAAACTCTAATGGGCTTGTCATAACACTCCAGAATCCCCTTAACCGTAAGATACCGGGGAGAATTCAGCTCCTTGATGCAGGTAATCAGACACGGCGTCTGAACCCGAACCGTCATGTAGCCATCCTCCAGCATCCGCCTGATCTTTAACACATTGCCCTCTTTCTCGATTTTGGCGGCATAGGTCACCTGGGGAATCTCAAGCTTCTCCGCAATCTGGGGGCCTACCTGGGCCGTATCCCCATCGATGGCCTGGCGTCCGCAGAAGATCATGTCCTCCGGCCCCACACCCAGGTTGTGAAGGGCTCCTGCAATAATCTGAGAGGTGGCAAAGGTATCAGACCCCCCAAATTCCCGACCGGAGATCAGGACTCCGTCGTCTGCTCCCATGGCAATCAGCTCTCTTAACATGCCCTCTGCCGGCGGCGGCCCCATGGTCACTGCGGTCACCTGGCATCCCAAAGTATCCTTCAGCTCCAGAGCCGCTTCCATGGCGCTTAAGTCATCCGGATTGATAATGGTCAGCATGGAAGCCCGGTTTAAGGTGCCGTCTTCATTTACCGCTACTTTTCCGGATGTATCCGGAACCTGTTTTACGCATACAAATATTCTCATCCTCACATCCTCCTACTTTAACAGACTTCTGGAAATAACAATCTGCTGTACCTGGCTGGTTCCCTCATAGAGAGTCATGACTCTTGCGTCACGGTAAAGCCGCTCCACCTTGTAATCCTTAATAAATCCATAGCCGCCATGAATCTGAATGGCCTTGCCTGCAATGCGGTTGGCCATCTCCGAAGCATAGTATTTGGCCATAGAGCACATGGTGGACGCATTCTTGTCCCCTGCATCCTTGGCCATAGCCGTATTGTAGATGAGACAGCGGGCCGCCTCGATCTCCGTGGCCATGTCCGCCAGCATAAAGCTGATACCCTGATTATAGGAAATGGGCTTGCCGAACTGCTTTCTCTCTTTTGCATATTTTATGGATTCCTCCAGGCATCCCTGGGCCAGTCCCAGAGACTGGGCGGCCACACCCAGACGTCCTCCGTCTAAAGTCTTCATAGCCACGGCATACCCCTTGTCCAGAGGCCCTAAGAGATCGCTCTTGTGAACCCGCACATTTTCAAATACAATATCGCTGGTGGGATATCCGTTGATTCCCATCTTCAGCTCCGACTTGCCGCAGGAAACACCCGGCAGCTTCATGTCCACAATAAACATAGAAATGCCCTTGGCGCCTTTTAAGTTAGGGTTGGTTCTTGCATATACCACTGCATAGTCCGCAATGGGAGCTCCCGATATGAAACACTTGCGGCCGTTCAATATGTAGTAATCTCCGTCTTCCTGAGCCCTTGTGGTCATGCTTCCGCCGTCAGAGCCTGCCCCCGGCTCCGTCAGGGCAAATACGATCTGCTTCTCCCCCTTTGCCACGGGAGTAATGTATTTCTTTAACTGCTCTTTAGTTCCGCAGGCCAGAAGAGGGCCTCCGCCTAAGGAGTTTGGCGTGTTGGCATAGATGGCCAGCACGGGACACACACGGGAAAATTCCTCGTTCATAAGCACATAGGCCAGACTGTCGCCCCCCTGTCCGCCGTACTCCACCGGCAGCTTAATTCCGGCAAAGCCGTATTTGGCCATCTTGTTCCAGATCTCCCAGTTAAAACCTCCCTCCCGGTCCAGCTGTTCCTGGAGTTCTGTGGTGAATTCCGTCTCCGCAAAGTTGCGGAAGTTCTTTCTCATTAATTCATACTTATCAGAAAGAATCATGATTTACCTCCTTTTATTAATTTTCATTTTTGGAATATTCAGTTATCGTTTGCTTTTGGGCCGCCTTTCGCCTAAATTTCCTGCCCCTGTATTCTTTCTATCGCCTGGCTCTTCAGTTCCTGCAGAAGGACTTTTCCGCTGGCATTCATGGGCAGTTCTTTCAATATCAGAACATGGCTGGGAAGCTTATAGTGGGCCAGCCTGGGCCTTAAAAATTCGATTACCTTATCCGGGTCCGCCCTCATTCCCGGCACAGGCACAATGCAGGCCACCACCATCTCCTGAACCACAGGCGCCGGAATCCCTATGACCTTCACCACATCCACAAAGGGAAGCTCCCGAATACAATCCTCGATCTCTTTGGGTGCAATGTTCTCCCCGCATCGAAGAATCATTTCCTTACATCGCCCTGCCAGGTGCAGATACCCTTCCGGATCCAGAAAACCCAGATCACCGGTCTTTAACCACCCGTCTTCCGAAAGCACCGCCTTAGTCTCCTCAGGCATACCATAGTATCCCTTCATAATATTATAGCCTCGGACCTGGATCTCTCCCACCTTGCCCTCAGGCAGCGTCCTGTCTGTCCCGGCATGACAGATGCGAAGCTCCACGTGGGAAATCAGCCTTCCCGCCGTGGTGACCCGCTTTTCAAAGGGATCCTCCTCAAGCATCAAGGTGACGCAGGGAGATGTCTCCGTCTGTCCGAAGGAAGGAAGCAGGGCCATGTGAGGAAGCTTCTCATGAACCGCTAAGTACTCCTTCTCGGATATGGGAGAGCCTGCAATAATCCCGGAGCGCAGGCTTTTCAGGGAATATTTGTGAAAATCCTGATTGTGAATCATAGCTAAGAACATGGAGGGAACCCCGTTTAGCACTGTACACCGATATCGATCCACGTGCTCAAACACCTTCACTGTCTTAAAATATTTCATAAGGACAATGGCCGCCCCTGTGTGAATGCAGGTCAGAAGACCTGACGTAATGCCGAAGCAGTGGAATAAGGGCACAGTCAGAAGGAGCCTGTCGTTCTCATTCCATCTGGTAAACGACAAAGTCCCAAGGGCACTGTTCACCAGATTATAATGGCTTAACATGACTCCCTTGGAAAAACTGGTGGTTCCTGATGTAAATAAGATGGCCGCCGTGTCCTGGGGCTGAACCAGGGTTCTGAGGCGGGCCAAACTTTCCCGGGCCTCTTGGGATCTTTCATAGTCGGAAAAGCTGTCTTCCCGCATCCAGCTCCCATTCTCGTCCCGTCCCATGGGAATCCACTGCCTGACCTGACAGGTATGATCCCCTTTCAGGGTTTCCACCATGGGATCATATGCAAGAGTCTTATAGCCATCGCCGTAATATACATATCTCACATCCCCGTAAGCAAGAACTCTCTTAAGCTCCTGCTCCCGGTAGCAGGTGTTGATCAGAACCGCCACGGCTCCAAGCTTCTGAAGGGCCAGGAATGTAATAAGCCAGTTGGGCGTGTTGACGCTCCAGATGGCTGCATGAGTTCCCTTCTCTATGCCCAGAGCATTCATGCGCACTGCCATATAGTCACTTAGACGGTCAAGGTCTGACCAGGTGTAGGTTGTTGTATGGGAATCCATGGCATGTGCTCCATCATAATCTGGATTGTCACCTTCACAGGGCCGGGCAGAACCGCCATGGGGCCCCTGGCCCAAAGTGATGCTGCATCTGCTTTTATTCCAGTATTCCATGGCCGTTTTATCCGGGGACTGGCGGGCTCTGTGAGACAGGCAGTCCCCTATGGTTTTGTGAATAAGTTCCATACTATACCTCCGGATGGTTGCCGGTATTGTGTTGTTTGGAGTATTCTGTTATTTTTTTAACCAAAAATACAAATACTGTAT
>JAAWHU010000133.1 GCA_022796015.1 Hungatella sp.
CTGCATAGGCCAGATCCTGGGGAACCACTTCCCCCTCCTCATATGCCTTGCCCACATAATACCAGCTGTCAACCTCCCCGTTCTCCGCTGCCTTCTTGTGCCACTGGACGGCTTCTGCCTTTCTTCCGGCCTTATCCAACTCCTTAGCATAGATATACTGGTGAACCGGATACCCCAGCTCGGCGCCGATCCTCCATAGATCCTTTGCTTTCTCCGGCTGGGGCGGGATCAAGTCCTCATCCCCCTCCTGATAGTATTTATTTAAGTTGTTGGCTGCAAAGTATACGCCGCCCCGGAAGGCCTTCCAGAACCAGTCCTCGCATTTGGCTATGTTCTCTTTCAGATATGCCCGGTATGCCTGTGTATTGGGGAAGGATTCCTTGCTTCTCCTGTCAATGCTGGTAAAATCCCACCAAAAATAGGCATTTCCTATGATGTACTGGCAGAATGGCTCTCCCTGCTCCGCCTTCTCCAGAACAATGTCAAAGGCTTCCTTTACACTGGAAAAGGGCATCTTGGCCCTTACTGCCGGCTTCAGCTCATGGCTGCGCAGCGCCAGCATAACACCGATGGCGCTTCCCTGCTCCACCGACTTGTGTATCAGCATTGTAGCCCTGTCGTCATCTTCCGGAAAGCCATGACCGCTCCACACATACTGGTAACCACAGAAGCATCTGGCCAGAATACAGGAGGCGTCTCCGTCTCCGGCTGCCGAAGCCTGCTCCAGCCTTCTAAAGCTCTCTTTTCCACGCCCTGTACTCACATCATAGTAGATGTCTCTAAGAGCCTGTTCCACCACATCACTGAAAAATCTCCCCATGTCTGCCTTTCCTCCGCACACTCTTTTCTATTTCAGCCTCAGCGTCTGCCGAGTAACTTATTTTATTATAATCCATGTCAGGCAGATGGTCTATACAAATATATCATTTTTTCCCGTACAAAAACGGCTCCGACACATTGGTGTTGAACCACTGAATCACCGGGCCCATGAACAGCGCCGTAATCACCGTTCCCACTCCGATGGTCACATGGCAGAGGAAGCCTGTAAGAACACAGATGGAGTCCGTAATGATTCGGCAGATACGGAAAGGAAGTATCTTATATTTATTGCCGGCAATCAGGGACCAGGCGTCATAGGCCGACACCCCCAGGTCTGCCGTGAAGTACACAGAAGCCGCAAAGCAGGTGCCGAAGACTCCGAAGAGCATCATCACGACTCTCGCCCCCATACCCGGGGCCGGAAAAAGGCTATCTAAGATGGTTCTCATAAGGTCAGCGGCCATCCCAGTAAAAAACAGGTTAATCACCGTGGCAATGCCGATGTAATGCTTCTCCACAAAGAACACGCCTACCAAAAGAATACCTGTAATAATCAGATAAAATGTACTGTAGGTGGAGTGAAACAGATTACCGATTCCCGTGACAAAGCAGGTAAAGGGATCTGCACCCAGATTGGCCTTCTGAAAGGCCCCTACACAAAAACCTGTGACAATAACCCCGAAAAACGACATGGCAATCCGTTTCCATGTCTGTGAAGTCTCTCTCTTTTCCATAATACCTCTATTCCCCCTCTGAAAAATGTTTATGGCTCTATTTTATCTGTTATTTTATTTCTTTCCAGATACAAATGGCTGAAATCCTTGTGAATTTGTCAGATGCTTCTTGATTTTTCCAGTTTAGACAGAACAAGAAAGCGCTGTTTCGCAGATGATCTCTCATCTATGAAACAGCGCCTTATCATTTCCTAAAAGCTATCCTTTTTCGCTTAGCTGTCAGCCGGGACACCATCCGAGACGCTTCCCTGCCGGCTCATAAGCACAAACGCATATTATGCCAAGGAGCCCATAGGATCCCAGGGCTTCAGTTCAATGGGTTCCTCCTTAAGAGCCTCCAAAAGCTCCTGAGAAAGATATTTTTTATGTACAACTGCCTGGTAGGTATAGGCTTCAAACCATTTATCGCTCATAACAAAATATCCTTTGCGCCCAACATCATCACCCCAGCTGTTCTCGATCTTCCAGCGGTTAGGCTGATCGTTAGCGTCAAAGTTCACACCTACAATCACCATGGCGTGGTTCATTGCACTGTCGCGGTAATCCAAACCTTCCTCCTTGGTGATGCCAAAGCTCATGCCTCCCAGCACCTCGCCGTACCGGTAGGTGTCAGGATCCCAGATACCCTGGTTCTTGTCACCGTACTTGGAGCAGTCGCTTCCGAACCACACCGTCTCCCCATCCTTTAACTGGCTTACTACCAGCTTCTTAAAGGTGTCCATATCAACGTTGAGATGGCGCACAGTCCCTTCCACCACATTGCCCAGATATTTGACGGTAAAGGTCTTTTTGTAAGGTTTGTCCGATGTGGGGGCATTGATAATACTCACATACTCGCCAAGGTCTGTCTTCACATACTTCTCATAGAAGCTCTGCGGAGTCATGCTGCGGTCGCAGTGATACTGTTTATCCTTATCCCGATACTCAAAATCAAAGACCTCAGCCGGCTTGCCAAAGCAGATGCACAGGGCATTGTACATCTCTTTAAGCATCTCCTCCTTGCGGGGCTGGGGATCTTCTCCGGCAGCCACCAGCCGTCTCAGCTCCACAGCGTCTTCCCGAAGCTTCATGTTCAGCATACGGGACATAACTCTGGTGGATGAGGACTGACAAGTCTCCGGCATGGCGCTTTTGGGAACCACTCCGTATTTCTTAATCAAAGACACTACCATATCCCATTGTCCGCCATCGCTGATGCCCTGAAGGATCCAATCTAACACCCGGTCTCCCACCTCCAGATCAGCACTGTCAATAACGGATTCCAGAAAATAATTGATCTTTTCAAACTTGTCCCAGAATGCAATATAATTCTGAGAAAGCTCCATGGTCTCCATATTGCAGTTCTTTGCCACTGCCTTCCGCAGGACATTCATAGCCGCAAAGATCCAGCAGCGGCCGCTGGCCTTCTGGGCAGTCACATCGGGGCTGCTTAAATCAATGGAAAATGTCATATCCATCTTTCTGGCTGCCTCCCCGTCAAAGGCGGCATGTTCCAGCTCTGTCTTGGACAGGGCGCAGGTCATGGCTTTGCAAAGCCTGTTTTCCTCGTACTCTTTGACACATTGTCTGATGAACTCTTTTGTTATGGGTTTTGCGCTTTTCATTGGTCTTTTATCCCTCTGTCTTCCCTCTTTTTTTAATCAACTCATCGATCTCCAAAGCCGAGATTACATAGAGTTTGATTGCATCCAGAATTCCCTGAATATTCCTGGCCTCATCGGGCTGATGAACCGCACCATGTCCTTTGGGAAGGAAATCTGCTCCTACTCCGTTGCCCCCGCCGTATCCCACCGCATGTTTTAACTTTCTGGCATAGGTGCCTCCGTCAATCACGTAGGGCTGATTGTCTTTGCCTGTAACTTCCCGGTAGGTTCTCATGAGAGTCTGGACATAAGGATCATCCTTGGGAATGTACATAGGGTCGCTGTTGACGGCAGACTTAATGGCAAATCCCTTCTCATCAATAATCTTAAGAATCTCCGACTCGATGCGCTCCCGGTAATCTGTCACAGGGTAGCGAATAGAAAACATGATCTCAGGAATATTGTCATCCATCTGAGCCTTCACGGCAGAGCATACCAGCTTGCCGGAAGGTTCATCCTCCCAGCCGATTCCAAGAGGTCTTCCCTCCGTATCGCCGGTAAATTCCGCCAGCACCCTGCAGATCTCCCTGTCGGAATCATCCAGTGCTGTCAGGTCCTTCAGAAAATCCATAAGGAGCCAGATACCGTTAATGGTACCCTTCGGAATGGCGCTGTGCCCTCCGATACCCTTTGATGTAATCACTATTTTATCATCTTTTTTAGAAATTTCAATATCTGTCCGGCCCTTTTCCCGGCTCTTCGCCTCTTCATACAGAGATTCCACATAGGGCAGCACTGCTTCGGCTTTTGCAGGGATCATATTCTCCGCTTTTCCGGAGTGAAATTCCAGGATCTGTTTGAACTCTGTTGTGGATTGAAGGGTCAGCTTTAGGCTGCCCTTCTCTCCATAACAAACAGGGAAAAAGAGGTCTGGAACCATGGAGTAATCCGGCATCACATGTTCCTTTGCAAAACGTTCGGCATCCTTCATGCCAGCCTCCTCATTGCACCCGAAGTACAGCATCAGGTTGCTTTCCAGAGGAATCTTCAACTCCTGAATGGCCTGCATAGTATAAAGACCGATAACTGCCCCGCTCTTATTGTCGCCGGCTCCCCGGCCGATGAGGAACCCATTGACCTCCACCGGATCGAATGGCTCATAGGTCCAGCCTTCTCCTGGTTCAACCACATCAAGGTGGGAGAAGATCCCGATTAAGCTTTCATCCTCTTTTCTTCTTTCCAGGAAAGCAGTGCCGTACCAATTACCGTGATTGTTGGCGATAAAACCTTTTTTTTCGGCCATGGAAAGGGCGTAATCCAAAACCTTTGCGCACCCTTCGCCAAAAGGCTTCTCTTCCGTTCCTTCTTCACTGATGCTGGGAATCCTTACCAGGCTTTTTAAATCCTCCACAATATCATCTCTGTGGGAATTTATGTACTGCTCTAACTGTCCTATTAATTCCTGTCTGTTCATTTCACTAATTACCTTTTATTATTTATTTGCAAAATGTGCTCTCAGATACTTCTCTGTATCACCAGGCTGATAGGGAAGCTTGTTGCCTGGATCAAGGCAGGTTCCCAGCGGGCTGTAGCATGGCAGGGCATTGCCGGCCTGCACTGCGCTGATATCGTCATAAACGATAGCGGAAGCAACTGCTTTTCTCAAATCTACAGAGTCAGATACTACGGAGTTGCCGTGCATATTGAAAGCAAGCATGTAGATACGAATACCCGGGAACTTGTTCAACGCCAGGTTGGGATCCTGCTCAACAATATCATACTTGGTAGCAGGAATCGCATAGCAGAAATCTACATCGCCGCTTCTCAGTGCGGAAAGGGCCGTATCTCTATCTGCAATAAATTTATTTACCAGTGTTTTAATCTTGGTGCATTCTGGATCATTGGTACGGATACATGGATTGGCTACAAAGTTCATCTGATAGTCGTTCATGGAAGTCAGCACATAGTTGCCGCTTAAGGACAGATGATTGTCATAAGTAGCGCCTTCTACTGTCACTACGGAATCGCCGTACAGCTTATCTTTGGTTGCATCGTACTTAGTATAGTCAACGCCCTCATTCATGGCCTCCACATACTCACTGTCTACGATACCTGCTCCGTGGAAGGTAAGGCAGTTAAGAATCTGAGGATAAGGAACCTTAGTATTGCAGCGTACAACCTGATATTTGCCTGCTGCATTGTCCACCTCGTCTCTGGTAGCTACAATCTCGCTGATGGGAGTAATGTCTGCCTCCAGAACTTCTCTCATGGTCTTGCCTTCTATATTCTTAACGCTCTCCAGCTCGGATAAATCGGTTATAACCTCAACCGTATCCAGGTTGGTGTACATACTGTAAGTCTTGTGCATAGCAGTTGCATTGGGATCTTTTGCACGATTTAAAGAGTATACAACATCCTCGCCGGCTACCTTTACGCCGGAGTCATAGACATTGCCATCCTTGTCGATTCTTGCAAATCCACAGTCGTCTCTTAAGATAAAGTAGTAGGACTTGTTGTCCTCGGAGATAGCATAGTTGTAGGACAGAGAGGACTTAGTAGTAACAGACCAGTCCGGCTCTAAGGTCAGCAGATGGATGTACATTTCATCCAGCGCATAACCGGAACTCTGATCATCTGCACGAATGGGATCCCATGTGGTAATGGTGGAACCTGTCTGCGTGAGAACAACAGGTCTGCTGTCTCTCTGAGACTCGTCTACATAATCAAGAGTCTCCCATCTCTGGTTGTTGGTAATGGTATCCCCTTTGAGTATCTGGCTGAATGCACGTCCGGTAACATTCTGATATAATGGAGTCATGTAAACCTGCTCCTCCACCACATACTTCTCGGCCTCACCGTAAGTGTTAATGTATACATCAGCAGTCTCGCCGGCAGCCTTGTTCACCAGCTCATCCAGCTTAGGATCGTTAATACCTGTCATGTTGCTGTCACCGATGGACTCCCAGATACCGCGGCAGCCGTAATCCGGTGTTCCTACAGGGTTTGCCCAGCTGGAGATAGCGATATCAAAGTTTCCGTTGCTCTCCTGCTCACGGAAGGTGGCGCCATCTGCTGCCGTTACCATCTCAATCTTCATGCCAGCCTTAGTCAGCTCGTCACGGATAACGTTGGCAACTACCTCGTCGCTGCTGGAGTAGAGAAGTCTTAAGCTTACCTCTCCGATCTCCACGCCTGCGTTAGGATCCGGCTCTGTGGGGCCCTGATTCTCTCCGCCTGCTGCAGCTGTGGTTGCTGCTGCGCTGGTAGTGTCGCTCTTGGTCTTGACATTACATGCAGTCATGGAAGCAATCATGGTACCGCATAAAGCAAGTGCAACTAATCTTCTTTTTTTCATGGTTCTTTTTTTCCTCCTCTTGGATTGTTTATGTACTCCGGATTGTATCTGCTGTTTACTATGAAAGTGTTGACCGGCCAGCCATGGCCAATACAGCCTTGCCAGTGATAAACCATGGATATTGGCAGTCGGCTTCCACAGGACGGTTGGTGCTGCGTCAAAGTTTGCAGGCAGGTTTACCTCCGGGGATACGCAGTTTAAAAGTGCAGTTTTCCTTCCTTCATCTCATCCACCCGATGACAGACCACAAAGTGTTCCGGAAGAACTTCTCTAAACTCTGGATTCTCGCTGCGGCACCGGTCGGTTGCGAAAGGACATCTGGGTGCAAACCGACAGCCCGGTTTCGGGTTTACCGGAGAACCGATCTCTCCCTTTAAGATGATCTTCTGCTTCTTTTCCTTCACATTCACAGAAGGAATGGCGGACAGAAGAGCTATGGTGTAGGGGTGAAGAGGATTCTTGAAGATCTCCTTTTTCGAGGATTTCTCAATCATCTGTCCCAGATACAT
>JAAWHU010000025.1 GCA_022796015.1 Hungatella sp.
CAATATATAATTTAAAAATTTGAGAAATTTCTCATCATTGATTATTGCCGCCGTATATGATAAACTGATTCTATGCTTTTTTGCATCATGATACAGACCATGGAGAACAGTATGAATTTTATAGAGAAAATCGAGTCACAAAAAGAAAACCTCACCAATAACGAGATGGCAATTTATCATTATATTATGGAAGACTTAAACAGGCTGGTCTCGGGAGATACCATAATTAATTTTTCCAGGCAGTGCGGAGTGTCAAAATCTGCCGTGCTGCGTTTTGCCCAGAAAATGGGATACAGTGGTTATCCGGAATTAAAATTTGACGCTTCCAGATATGTGCACAGCGGCAAGCATCAAAGGAAAGCAGAAAGTCCGTCCAGGATCGATGACATCCTGGACGGATATTCCAGATCGATTTCGGATATAAGAGCCTCTGTCTCGGAGGACGTAATTCTGGACATGATCTCCGGCCTAATATCTGCCAAGAAGGTAAAGCTTTATGGATACAGTAAGTCCGGCCTTGCGGCCCGGCATATGCGCTACCGGTTAAGTAAGATTGAATTTGACGCGGAAGCTGTCACGGATTCCTTCTTAATGGCAGAGATTTCTCACACGGCGGCTCCCGGTGAAGTCCATATCTTTTTTTCGGAAAGCGGAAGCACCCCATTTGTTGTTGATTCCCTTTGCTCGGCCTTTGAAAGAGGGGCCTCAACCATATTGGTGACCTTTAATCCCTCCGCCAAAAGCAGAAAATATGCTTCGCATTTTGTAGCTTTGCCAAATACAAGACTGCTTTTGCCTGATTATTTCCCGGATCTCCAGCCTGTGTTTCAGGTGTTTATCGAACTCATGGTCTCCTATTTAAGTGAAAAAATTGCGGGAGAAGGACAAAGCCAATGAAAAATCGAATTCTGATTGCAGAAGATGAAAGGGAGATCCGGGAGCTGCTGACCATGAACTTAGAGGCCGTAGGGTATGAGGTCATAGAGGCGGCAAGTGGGGAAGAGGCAAGAGAGAAGATGAAAGAATACCAGGGCACCATAGACCTGGCCCTGGCAGATGTTATGATGCCTGGCCTTGACGGATTTTCGTTGTTTCCATACCTAAAGCAGCAGAAGATCCCCTGTATTTTTCTGACTGCAAAATCCGATGTGGTATCTAAGGTAAAAGGCCTTAAAATGGGGGCCGAGGACTACATTGTAAAGCCCTTTGAGCTTATGGAACTTTACGCTCGGGTTGAAAACGTATTAAAGCGCCATGAAAAGCTGCAAAGCCGTATAGAACTGGATCACTGCTTCATTGACCTGGCAGGACATCAGGTGAAGGAGGAGGGCCGGGAAATATTTTTAAAGCCTATGGAATACGACCTTTTGGTGTTTCTCTGCAAAAACCAGAATATTGCCTTTACGAGAAATCAGCTTTTGGACAGCGTGTGGGGCAGCCACTATGCCGGGGAGACCAGAACCGTGGATGTGCATATTGCAAGCCTTAGAAAAAAGCTAAAGGCGGCATCCCGCATCCAGACCATCCCCCGTCTCGGATACCGGCTGGAGGTATAGATGAAGCTGAAAAGTAAACTGATCCTGATTTTTCTGGCAGGCAGCCTTGCTTCGGTTTTGCTGGGAGGCGGCATGCTGGTCTATGGGATGCAGGAATTTCACATAAGGACTGCGGCCCACAATTACAAAAAGCAGATGGATTCCTTGGAATATATTTTTTCGGAATCCGTTCTGGACAAGGAACTGGGGCACATGGGGGAACTGGCCTTGGAGGCTTACTTGAAATTTCAGTTCAGGCGGTGTTTCGGAGAGGGATATGCTCTCTTAAAAGAAGAAAAACCAGTGGTAAATCTGACGGATTTTGAGATTTTAGACTCTGCCTCCTTAAACCAGGATTATGCTCTGCAGCACCTTGGTTCTCAGACAATCCTCCTTTTAAAACAGGACCTTAAGGAGTTTCCGGGTTATGACGTGATCTGTGTTCAGGACATTTCCTTCTACTATAAACAGATGAGAGAGCAGGTCAAGGCATTTGGAAAAACATTTGCAGTTATACTGATTCTAACCTGCGCCGGCGTATACCTGCTCCTTGAAACCGTGTTAAAGCCTTTGGAGAAGCTGACCAAAGCGGCCATGGAGCTGGGCAGCGGCAATCTGTCTGCCAGGGTGGAGATAAACAGAAAGGATGAAACCGGGAAACTGGCAGGAGCTTTTAACACCATGGCGGACCGGGTGGAAAAACAGGTGGATGAATTGCACCTGCTTTTAGGCGCCCTGACCCATGAGATTAAGACGCCTATGACCAGTATTATCGGATATTCCGACACGCTTCTTCGAGTGAAGCTGTCCCCCCAACAGCAGAAAAAGGCGCTTCAAAATATCAATCATGCAGGGAAAAGGCTGGAGCGGCTTTCTTCAAAAATGCTGACACTGCTAGGGGCCTATGAAACCGGGGAGATCAGCCTGAAATCCTGGAAGGTAAAAGACCTTGTGCAGGAGATGCTCTCGGAGCTGGAACCGGTCTTAAAGGAAAAACAGATCAGGGTTGAGGTGGAATGCAGCCCGGACACGGAAATTATGGCAGACAGGGAGCTTATGCTCTCTCTTCTTCTTAATCTTATGGGCAATGCCATAAAGGCCTCCGGCCCCGGCAGCCCTATCCGGATCTGCTGTACCGGAGAAGCTTTGACCATAGAAGACGAAGGCTGCGGAATTCCTGCCCATGCCCTGCCCCATGTAAAAGAGGCATTTTTCATGGCAGACAAATCGAGAAGCCGCAGTGAAGGCGGTTCTGGTCTGGGGCTCGCTCTCTGCGACAGGATAGCGGCACTTCATGGCATGGACCTGGAGCTTAAGAGCCAGGAGCAAAAAGGCACGATTGCAGTACTCCATTTCCTGTTTACAAAACATTTACAATCCGATGAAGACTCTGTGGAGGATGGGGCTTATAATTGAGGCATCACAGGAAAGAGAGGAGTAACGCATGAAGAAAAGAGCAGTTATTTTGTGGGTTCTGCTGCCTCTGCTCATGGGATGCAAAAGAAGCGGGGAACCTCAGATTATAGGAACCAGACAGGAGGAGACGGAACGTTCAGAACAGAAAGAACGTGAAAGGGATCGTGATATGGCAGACTCCGGAGGTCTCTACGAAGCTGATTTTACCACAGCGCAGTTTTGGGTAACGGCCAAAGCCCCTGTAACCATGCCGGAGAACAAGGTCATAAAGGAGACCCGCGGCATTAAGACAAATTTTTCAGGCGACACCTTTGAAAGGGTCAGCAGGACTCTTTCCGACTCGCTTGGTATGGTCTGGGGAGAGGAGGGCCGGGAGGATGACAAAAGCGGAACCCTTACCTTCATGACAGATGAGGAGGCAGCCTATAAGATAGACTACCGCACCGTGACAGACCCGGACAGCAGCCAGGAATCGTGTTCCTTTATCTGGTGTGTCAATCTGGGGAAGGGCCGGAACTGGGGAAGTACGGAGCGCGTACAGACCTATGATGTTGACAGCCGGGAGGCAGAACATAAGAGGCAGGCAGCAGAAGAGCTGCAGGCTAAGACAGAACAGATGTTAAAGGATATGGGGCTTTCGGAATATGGGCTTAGAAGATGCTGGTGGAGACATGAGACCTATTCCCGGAAGCAGGAAGGGGTCTTTTTTTATCAGGCTGTATATACGCCCTCCTGGTCCGGGCTTCCCTTTGTGTCCGAGTCTTCATACTTCGGCCATGTGAATGCATCCGGGCCATACCTTCAGGTAACTTTTAAAGAAGACGGTTCTTTGGAACAGTTTAAACTCGTAGATACCTGTGAGGAGGAACCAGGGCAAAAGGAAAGTCAGCCCTTTCTTTTGCCCTTTGCGTCTGTAGCGGAATTGTTTGAACAGTATGTAAAGGACTATGAGGAACATGATAGAGAGGGAGATGGCCAAAGACAGAAGCTGCAGGTAACAAGGGTTACCATGGAATATGCGTGGAACGGAGATGGGGTCGTTCCGGTATGGAGTTTTTACGGCCGGATAGATTCAGGCAGAGAGACCCTTCTGCTGTCCATCCGGGCAGATGATGGGCAGGCATTATCGATATAAAAACTCCTTTCCGGAATTTCTGCTCAAACTTTTTATGGGATAAAACAGAATGCTACATAGGGCCTAAGTGAATCATCTGAGCTATGAAGACCAGTCCGCTTCCTACGGCCAGCCACAGGACCGTGATCTTCCACATAAAACGCATCCAACGGTCGTAAGGGATGTCGGCCACGCTTAAGTTTCCCATGAGGGCAGTGGACATAGGCAGGATGTAGTTGCAGAAGCCATCGCCGAAGTTGAAGGCAAGGATGGCGGTCTGGCGGGTAATGCCTACCATGTCGGCTACTGGGGTGAAGATGGGCATGACTACCGCGGCTTGGCCGGAACCGGAGGTTACCAGAGTATTAATAATAAAGTTTACCCAGTACATGCACATACCGCGCAGTGCAGGCGGAAATGCGTTGAGGACTATGGTACATCCGTATACCAGGGTATCCAGGATGTTGGCGGCAGACAGAACGCCGGAGGTAGCTCTGGCAAGGCCTAAGATCAGGGCAGATACCGTCAGCTTCTGACATCCTGCGGCAAAGTGCCTGGCAATGGTGCTGGGGCCGAAGCCTGCCAATGCGCCGGCGATTACCCCCAGCCAGATGAAGATCACGGAGATCTCGGGGAGATCCCAGCCCCGGGTGACGCAGCCCCATACCAAAACCACCAGTGAGATGATGAGGGTCAGCAGGACCAGCAGGCTGCGGGTGGTAAAGGCGGTGTCATCGGAGGTGTCCATGTCGTCTGCATCGGCCCTCAGCTTGTCTAAGTCGTACATAGGGCTGGAGGCAGGATTGGCCTTGACCTTGCGGGCATAGCGGATCAGGGCAAGGCTGGTGAATACCCAGAATACGAAGAGACAGACAAAGCGGTACTCAATACCGGAGTAAAGAGGAAGCTCTGCGATCTTCTGGGCCACGATGGTAGTGGAGGTATTCAGTGTGCCGGTGGAGAAACCGATGGCTCCTCCCAGCAGAGGAAGGGCAGCTCCCGTAATAGAGTCAAAGCCCATAGCCCGGGTCATCATAATAATAACAGGTGTAAAACCAATGAATACAGTAACGGACTGGGTGGTGGCGATGGCGGCGAAGACAAGAAGAAGGAGCGGGATGAAGATGGCTTCCTTGTTGCCGAACTTTTTTACCACCTTGCCGATAAGCACGTGAAGGGCGCCGGTTTCAACCAGAACATTGAAGGCGCCGCCGGACATCATGGTCATAAAGATCAGCTTGGCACTGCTGGAAAAGCCGTCAATAATATAGTTTGGAATCAGAAGAGGATTTACCGGGGTTTTGGCGATAAAGGAAAACTGATCCGGTACAACTACCTTCATGCCTTGCGCATTTTCTACCCGGGCAAATTGTCCGGCAGGAAGGATCCAGGTCAGCACAGATGCCACAAACACGATACCCAGGATAATGACAAACGTATGGGGCACTTGAAAAGGTTTCTTGGTTTTGGTTTTTTCTGACATGCGAAATTTCTCCTTTATAAAGATATAACAATAGATATAACGGTAACTTGATGAGAACAGGAATAACGGAAAGAAACAGCTTCCTCTTGCAGGAAATTGTTGAGTGAAGTATAATCAACAGAAGAAAAAATGTAAAGATAAGATTTGATTATGGGATTGGATTTATCATAAGTTTTTTGTATGGCAGTGGTATAACGCGGGAAGGGGGAAATGGTGTGCATTTACGGGAACAGGAGTATGTGATTGCCATTGACCGCTACCGGAATATTACCCAGGCAGCCAAGACCATGGGGATCAGCCAGCCGGCTATGACCCATTTTTTGAACCAGCTGGAGAGCGACTTAGATGTAAAGCTGTTTGACAGAGGGGCAAAACCCCTGAAACTCACGGCTGCGGGAGAGCTCTACGTCAACAATGCCAGGCAGATGCTTAATCTGAAGGAGCAGTTTGAAAAGGAACTGCAGGCTTTGAAGCGACAGGATCTGTGTCAACTGCGAATCGGGATCCAGCAGATCCGAGCTCCCCACTTAGTGCCGCCCTTAACCCTTGCGATCAGGCAGGAATTTCATGGACTGAAGGTCATTTTTTATGAAAGTCATGGTAAAAGTTTGTTTGAAATGCTGAGAAAAGGGGAGATCGATCTGCTGCTCCACAATAAGATGGAGGAGATACCAGGAATCACTTCGGAGGTGCTTATGCAGGATAAGCTGCTGCTTATTACGCCGGAGGATCACCCATTAAACCGCAGTCAGATACGAGGACAGGACAACTATCCGTGGATGGATCTGTCTTTGTTCCGCAATGAGAATTTTTTATTGATGCCTGTGGGCTATACCCTGCGGGAGCATGCAGAACGTCTTTTTTTCGATCAGGGCTGGCGGCCTAAGGAGATAGAGCTCTATTCCCGGACAGAGACCATCCTTCATTTGGTCAGTGCCGGAGCCGGTGTGAGCCTGGTGTTGGAAAGCTATCTGCCGTATTTTAATTTGAAGAAGCGGATTAGCTGCTTTTTAGTAGGTGATCCTCCGGAGCGTGTGGATTATATGGCCTTCTACCAGGAAAAATTAAAGGCTTATCCCATTTTTGACCGCTTTTTAGAGCTGATCCGGTTTGTGATTCCGGGATAGTTGACAGGAAGAGAGATTTGTGGGATAATATCTTCAGATGAGAACAAAACGGAATAAGATTAACAGCCAGCCCTTATTATGCGGACTGGCTTTTGTCGTATGAAAAATACATTTTGTGAAAACACAGAAAGGATGATGAATCCATGAAACCTGAAGACTTTAACCAGCATTTAAAGACCTATCTGAAACATAATGAGGAGCGGCTTATCGGCAATCTGGCAGAGCTGGTGGCTCAGCCCAGTGTCAGCAGCACCAGTGAGGGTGTGGAGGAATGCTGTCGTCTGATTGTGAATAAGATGAAACAAATCGGTATGGATGCGACGATCTATCCGGTGAAGCCTCATCCCGTCATTGTGGGAAGTGTCGGCCAGGACCCGAAGAAGAAAACGGTTCTGGTCTATGCCCATTACGATGTGCAGCCTCAAGGAAACGTAGAGCAATGGAGAACCCCTCCTTTTGAGCCTGCCATTGTGGATGGGGTGATGTATGGGCGGGGAACCGCCGACAACAAAGGGCCTCTTATGGCGCATTTAAGCGCCATTGAGTTCTGGCTTAAGGAGTATGGAGAACTGCCGGTGAATGTAAAGACCATCTTCGAGGGTTCGGAGGAGAGCAACAGCGAGGGCCTGCCGGAATTTTTGGAGGATCACAAGGAGCTGTTGGCTGCAGATATGGTGTATTTCAGCGATGGGTCCAAGAACCACAATGATCAGCCCATCATTGCCATGGGAGTCAAGGGAATGCTCTATGTGGAGCTGGTTCTGACCACCATGACCAGGAATGTCCATTCTCAGTATGCCCCCGTGCTTCCAAGCGCTGCATGGCAGATGGTGCAGCTCTTAAATAAGCTTAAGACAGAAGACGGATTTGTCCATATCCCGTGCTTCTATGACGATGTGGTTCCCTCCACGGAGGCGGAGAGGGAGATCTATGCTTCTCTGCCCGATGTGGGTGAGGATCTGCTGAAGAGCTATGGAACCTATCCTGTCTATCCGGAAGACAAGGGGTATTATGTTCAGCTGAACGGGACGCCCAGCTTCAATATCTCAGGTTTGAGCTCAGGCTATATCGGGGAGGGAACGGCCACGGTGCTGACCGCCAAAGCCACAGCTAAGATTGATATGCGGCTGGTGGCCCGCCAGGACGGAGCTAAGATCCTTCAAAATCTGAAGCAGTACATCAAAGATCTGGGTTATGACAATGTGGAGGTGATCTGCCGCGGCATCACGGAACCTGCCAAGACGCCGGTGGATACGCCCTATCTAAAACCGGTTAAGGAGGCTGTGAAAAAGGTATTTGGGCCTTATATGGTCTACCCCAACCGGCCTTCCACAGCGCCGGATTATCTGTGGACCAATATTCTGGGCCTCCCGACGATCCAGGTGCGCTGGTGTGATCCCACATCGGACAACCATGCGCCAAACGAGCATTTGACTCTGTCCAACTACATCCGGGGCACGCAGCTCACGGCCATGGTGTTTAAGGAGATTGGAGAGATGAGGGGAGAAGCCCTATGAACGGCAATGGACGGCTGAAGGATGTGAGAAGCTACCTGGATACCTGCCGTGAGCAGGTGCTTGCAGACTGGTTTGAGCTGATCCGCCATGTGAGCGTCAGCGAAACCGGCGAGGGTGTGGAAGAATGCTGCGGCTGGATTAAAGGGAAGATGGAGGAATTGGGAATTGCCGTAACCCGGTATCCGGTAAAGCCGGCTCCTGTTCTGGTGGGCCGCTACGGCACGGACCCAAAGAAGAAAACCATGCTCATCTATGCCCATTACGACGTGAAGCCTGCAGGAGACCGGGCTTTGTGGCGGACAGAACCCTTTGAACCTGTGATCCGGGAGGGAAAAGTTTATGCCAGAGGCAGCGCAGACAACAAATCTCCCCTCATGGCTCATCTGAAGGCTTTGGAGTATTATGTCAGGCAGAGGATGGAGGTTCCCGTGAACTTGATCTTTCTTTTTGAGGGAGATGAAGAATGCGGAAGCAGGGGGCTGCAGGAATTCCTGGAAGAGCACCGTGAGGAGCTGGCGGCGGATCTGGTATTTTTCAGTGATGGCCCCAAAGATCCCTGCGGTCTGCCCATCATTGCCCTGGGGGCAAAGGGAGATCTGACAGTACATATCACAGTGGAGACGATGAACAGGAATGTCCATGCCCGCTATGCGCCGGTTCTGCCCTCTGCGGCGTGGCAGCTGGTGGAGATTTTGGGCAGATGCAAGTGTGGGGATCAGGTGCTGATCCCTGGATTTACCCGGGGAATCCTGCCTCTCACAGAGAAGGAGCTTGAGATTATGGGGAAGCTTCCTGCCTCGGAGGAAAACCTGAATGCTATCTATGAGGCAAAATCCTCCCATTACGGGGAAGAATTCTATCCCAGATTGTTGGGGCAGCCTACGTTTAATATCTGCTGGATCAAGACAGGAGCCAACGGAGTGGTTCCGGCCAAGGCAGAGGCCTTGATTGACTGCCGTCTGGTGCCCAATCAGGATCCCAAGGAGGTCTTTGCATGTATCAGGAATTACATACAGTCCTTAGGGTATGAGAATGTGGCGGTGGAGTGCGGCGGGATCACCCAGCCCTCCAAGACCGATGTGACAACACCCTTTCTTCCGGTGATTGAGAAGATCTGCCGGGATATTTACGGAGAGTATGTAATCTATCCCTGCCGCCCTTCATCAGCTCCCGATTATCTGTGGACCAATATCCTAAAGCTTCCGGCTATCCAGGTGCGCTGGAGCGATGCGGATTCCGACAACCATGCACCGAATGAACATTTGTCCATCCGGGAATATCTGGATGGAATTGCCCTCACCGTCTGCGCCATCCAGGCTGTAGGAGATGAAGGGTAAGGCCGGTTACAACATATGGTCAGACTATTGAGCCAAGCTTTGTGTTTCGCAATTACCGAAGGGAAACGGGAAGAATAAGGGGAGAACACCATGTACGAATGTCCGAACTGCGGGGGAAATCTGAAATTTGATATTTTGCGGCAGCAATTATCCTGTGATTACTGTGGTACTCAGGCGGATCCATACAGCTTTTATAAAGAAAAGGACGCCCAGGAGAAGGTATCCGGGGAGGAATACGAGGCAACGGTATTCACCTGCCCCCAGTGCGGAGGACAGATCGTCAGCGAGGATACGACGGCGGCGACCTTCTGCAGCTTTTGCGGGGCCTCCACCATACTGGACAGCCGTGTGGAAAAACAGCGGCGTCCCCAAATCATTGTCCCATTTACAAAGACAAAGGAGGACTGCCGGGCTTCTTACAAAAAGATGCTCCGGCGGGCTTTCTTTGCCCCGGGGGAACTGAAGGACGAAAGATTCATCGAAAAATTCAGGGGAATCTATATGCCCTACTGGGTCTATTCTTTTGAGAAAAAGGGTCCTGTTGCTTTTCCGGGAGAGAAAACCTACAGGAGGGGAAGCTACCTGATTACAGACCATTACAGGATAAGCTGTGAGCTCGAAGAGGCCTACAAGGGCCTGGCATATGATGCTTCCGCCTCCTTCTCGGACGCCTTAAGCGGTGCCATAGCCCCCTTTGACTTAAGAAAGGGAAAAGAGTTTGTTCCCTCCTTTTTAAGCGGCTTCTACGCAGATACCAGCGATGTGGAAAAGTATGTCTATCTCCAGGATGCACAGGATTTTGTGATTCGGGATGGAGGAAGCATCCTGGCAAGGAATCCGGTGTGCAGAAAGTATCATGCAGGACAGGGGAATGGGGAATATGCCTTTCGCAGTGCACTGCGCCCCTCATCAAGGAACGTGGAGCTTGCCATGGTTCCGGTCTGGTTTTTGTCCTATCGAAAGGGGGACAGGGTCAGCTATGCGGTGGTAAACGGCCAGACGGGGAAGGCAGCCGCCCATCTTCCCGTGGATATGAAACGGTACGGCATCGGCTCCTTTCTTCTGGCAGCCCCTCTCTTTTTCCTTCTGAATCTGTTTCTGACCATTACGCCGGGAACACTTCTGTTTCTTTCCATGGTTTTGGCTGTTCTTTGTATGGGTATCTCCAACAGCCAGATGACCCATATTCTGGAAAGAGAGCCGGGTGAGGATCGCAAGGACCTTGCTTTTGAGAGACATGCTTGGGGAGGCGGCAGCTTCGGGAAGGCTGCTGCCATGGTGGGGCTGTTTTACATGACGGCCCTGCTGCCTTCCGCATTCCTCCATCTCAGAATCATGAGGGGAGTAGGGGGAGCAGGACGGGAGATGGCCCTGGTGTTTTTGAATATCCTTATGTTTCTTGGCTTCAGCCTGGCAGTGACTGTAATAAGCGGCAGACAGGGAAGGCGGCGTGGGAGGAAGCCTTTTGGAGGCGGATGCTGGAAAGAAAAATGGCCGGTTCTGAAAAAGCCTATGGCAGGGATCCTGGCTGCCGTGATCATTCTGATTCTGGACCCAGTCTCCGACTGGTTCTATTACATAGGGGCCTTGGTATCCATGGCCATGGTTTGCTGGTCTTTTCTGGATATTATCAGGCAGCACAATCTGCTGGCCACACAGAGACTGCCTCATCTGGGCAGACGAGGAGGCGATGAGAGTGAGTAAAGGTTACGGCATAAAGGGATGCAGGGCAGTATGGCTCAAGATCCTGGCAGTCTTAATGATCCTGGTGTCTGCAGGCATAGTTCCATGCTTCGGGCAGGAGCCGGAAGGGTATGTGAATCCGGATACGGGTTATGAGGTGGTGGTGGAGGATGGGGCAGAGCTTCTGAGCAAGGAGGAGAAAGAGGAACTGTCTAAAGCCATGAAGGAGGTTACAGCTTACGGACATGCCGCCTTTGTGTCCGTGGATGTCAACGGGCGTTCCACAGAGAGTTTTGCCAGAACCTGCTACCGGGACTTGTTCGACACAGACAGCGGTACGCTGTTTGTCATTGACATGGATCAGCGCAATATCTGGATTCACAGTGATGGGGCCGTCTATGAGGTGATCACCACGGTCTATGCCAATACCATAACAGACAATGTGTACCGCTATGCATCCAAGGGGGATTATTATGGATGTGCCTCAGAGGCTTTTCGCCAAATCCATGAACTCTTAAGAGGCAGGAGAATCGCCCAGCCTATGAAATATATAAGCAATGCCCTTCTGGCACTGATCCTTGCCCTCCTGGTTAATTACGGCCTGGTGATCGGTTTTACCAGGCTGCGTAAGCCGAAAAAAGAGGAGATTCTGGCAAGCATCCACAGAAGATTTGACTACAGAAATCTTCATGCCGTTTATACTCACCAGACAAAGATCTATGACCCGGTCTCTGGGGGAAGCAGCGGAGGGGGAAGCAGCAGCGGCGGAGGCGGAGGGAGCAGCAGTGGCGGAGGCGGAGGAAGCGGCGGAGGCGGGGGCCACAGCTTTTAGCGAAAAAGGAGATCAAAGAGAAGAGGAGGAAGGACTATGAAGCTGGGGATTTTAGGAACCGGAATGATCGTAAAGTCTGTATTGGAGCTTATCAAGGATTTGGAGCTGGAGGAGGTGTCTATTCTGGGAAGGGAGGCTTCCCGGGAAAAGACGGAAGGGTTGGTAAGGCAGTATCATCTGAAAAGGGCATTTTATGATTATGAGGAACTTTTAGCATCTGATATTGATACGGTCTATGTGGCTTTGCCTAATGACCTGCACTTCCCCTTTGCCAAAAAGGCTCTGGAAACGGGAAAGCATGTGATGATAGAAAAGCCTATTACATCCAACGGAAGGGAGCTGGAGGAGCTGATTGCTGTGGCAAAGTCCCGGGGCCTCATGATATTTGAGGCAATGAATGTCCATCATCTGCCTGTTTTTTTAGGATTAAAGAGGGACATTGAAAAATTGGGGAACATTAAGATCGTATCCTTTAACTACAGTCAATATTCCTCCCGCTATGACGCCTTCAAGGAGGGAACCATTCTTCCGGCCTTTGACTGTCACAAATCCGGCGGGGCCCTGATGGATATCAATATTTATAATGTCCATGGGCTCGTAGGGCTTTTCGGCCTGCCAAAGGCTGCCCGGTATCATGCCAATATAGAGAAAGGGATTGATACCAGCGGGATCATGGTGTATGACTACGGAACCTTTCAGGCAGTGAGTATCGGGGCAAAGGACTGTAAGGCGCCGGTTTGCTCCACCATCCAGGGTGACCTTGGAGCCATTGTCATGGAGAAGCCGGTGAGCCAGATGACGGAGTACAAGATTCTCTACAACGATGGAAGGGAAGAGCTGCGGCAGTTCGGACAGGAAAAGCACCGTCTGTACTATGAGTTTGCGGAATTCATCCGGATGGTGGAGGAGAAGGACTATGAAAGGCAGGAGGAGCTTCTGAAGCTGAGCCTGGATATTATAAAGCTGATGACAAAGGCCAGGATGGAGGAAGGGATTGTCTTTGACTGCGATTAATTAACGCAGCCCAAAAGAAAAAAGGGATTACTCTTGATAATAGTATGATTTCGTACTACAATATGCGGTACGAAATCATACTATTTTTGTGTCAGGAAAACATGCCTTACAGGAGGAGCAGGATGAAGACCACAATTTCCAAGGAGCTGAAGCGGTACAATTATTTATTTGGAGAGACAGGAGCCGTTTATCATGAGATCTATCTGAAACTGGGTATGTCGGACAGCGCCATAAACATTCTCTATACCATTTTGGAAAAGGGGGACAGGTGTATGCTCCAGAATATCTGCCGCTGTACGGGACTGAGCAAGCAGACGGTGAACTCCGCCCTTAGAAAGCTGGAAGGCGAAGGTATGGTCTGCCTGGAGAAGGCTGGTTCCAAACACAAGATGGTCTGCCTTACAGAGGCAGGGAAGGTATTGGCTGAGAAAACGGCGGGAAAGGTTCTGGAAGCAGAGGACGAGATTTTTGCCTCCTGGCCTAAGGAGGATGTGGAAAAGTATCTGGAATTGACAGAAACTTATCTGCTGGCCTTAAAAGAGAAAGCAGAGAACATAGGAGGAACGGAAGAATGATTCAATTATCCGATCATTTTGAATATAAGCGTTTGCTGCGCTTTACCATGCCATCCATAATTATGCTGGTGTTTACATCAATCTACAGCGTGGTAGATGGATTTTTTGTGTCCAACTTTGTGGGTAAGACGCCATTTGCCGCCGTGAATTTTATTATGCCTCTTCTGATAATTCTGGGGTGTGTGGGCTTTATGCTCGGTACAGGGGGAGGGGCCCTTATTGCACTGACCCTGGGCCAGGGTAAGAGAGAGAAGGCCAACGAACTGTTTTCCCTGGTGGTTTACGGAGCTTTGGCAGCCGGTATTGTTCTGGCTGTCTTCGGCATGACCTTCATTCGTCCGCTGGCTGTTCTTATGGGGGCGGAGGGAGAACTTCTGGAGAACAGTGTTTTGTATGGAAGGATTATCCTGGCAGCGCTGCCTTTCTATGTTCTTCAGTATGAGTTCCAGTGTCTCTTCGCCGTTGCCGAGAAGCCGAAGCTGGGACTGTATATTACGGCTGTATCAGGACTTGCCAATATGGTTCTTGACGCAGTATTTGTGGCCGGATTCTGCTGGGGGCTGCCGGGTGCGGCCCTGGCTACAGCCTTCAGCCAGTTTATGGGAGGAGTGATTCCTCTGATCTATTTTGGATGCAGAAACTCCAGCCCTCTGCGCCTGGGAAGATGCAGATTTGACGGAAGGGCTCTTCTTAAGGCCTGCGCCAACGGTTCTTCCGAGCTTATGAGCAATATTTCTTCCTCTGTGGTGGGGATGCTCTACAATATACAGTTGATTCGGTATGCCGGAGAGAACGGTGTGGCGGCTTACGGAGTGTTAATGTATGTAAGCATGGTGTTTCAGGCTGTCTTTATCGGTTACTCTGTGGGAGGAGCGCCGGTAATAGCCTATCATTACGGAGCCGGGAATTATGGGGAGCTGAAAAGTCTCCGTCAAAAAGGGCTGGTGCTTATCGGTATTTTTTCCGCCCTCATGTTCGGGGCGGGACAGGTGCTGGCCCGGCCTCTTTCCTACATATTTGTGGGCTATGATGAAGAGCTTTTGGAGATGACGGTTCATGGGTTTTTCATTTTTTCCTTTTCCTTTCTCCTGTCGGGTATTTCCATTTTCGGCTCCTCCTTTTTTACCGCCCTAAACGACGGAGTGACCTCGGCGCTCATATCCTTTTTCCGTACTCTGGTGTTTCAGTGTGCCATGGTGATTCTGTTCCCGCTGCTATGGGGGATTGAGGGAATCTGGCTGTCTGTTGCGGCGGCGGAGCTTCTGGCAGCGGCGGTGACGGTATTATTTTTGGTGGGAAAACAGAAAAGGTATCATTATTAAGAGAGTTTGTGTTATACTGGCTGAAAAGATTATAAAATTGAGGTGATGGCCATGGACTTTCTGAAAGGGAGCAAAATCTTCTTTTTAATCAGTATCCTCTCGGCTCTGTTAGTAAACGCCTGCGATATGGCGGCGCCCCAGATTATTCGGGCGGCCATTGACAGCGTCATCGGGGATAAACCGTGGGAACTTCCAGCCTTTGCGGCCGGCTTAGAGGAGCGGATAAATCTGCAGATTATGGGACTTGCAGTAGTGGTACTTGCCGCGGCCGGCGCCGGCCTGCGGTATGTAACCATGTATTTTAACAGCAAAGGGGCAGAGCGTTTTGCCAAAACCATGAGGGACAGGCTGTTTTCCCACATTCAGAGGCTGCCCTTTTCCTGGCACATGAAGAATCAGACCGGTGATATCATTCAGCGGTGTACTTCGGATGTGGATATGATTAAAAATTTTATATCAGAGCAGCTGACAGCCGTATTCCGCATCGTGATTATGATCGGTCTGTCCCTTTTTTTCATGTTTTCCATGAATCGAAAGCTGACTTTGGTGGCCTTAGTGTTTATTCCTGTGATTCTGGCATATTCCTGGGGATTTCATGCTAAGATACAGGAGCGTTTTGCAAAGTGCGATGAGAACGAGGGGGTTCTCTCTGCCATAGCCCAGGAGAACCTCACGGGCATCCGGGTGGTGCGGGCCTTCGGAAGGGAGAATTTTGAGAGGGAGCGTTTTGAAAAACAGAATCAGATCTATACCAACGAGTGGATGAAGCTGTGTATGGTGCTGTCATTGTTCTGGGGAACCGGGGACTTAGTCTCAGGGCTGCAGATCATGACCACCGTGGTTCTCGGAACATATTTCTGCGTTCAGGGCCAGATGACGGCAGGAGAATTTATTGCCTTTGTGTCATATAATACGATGCTGGTATGGCCCGTGCGCTCTTTGGGCCGTACCATCTCCGAGATGAGCAAGGCGGGAGTGTCCATAGAGAGGATTCGCTATATTATGGATTCTCCGGCAGAGGAGGACAGGCCGGGGGCGTCGGCGCCTCCCATGAAGGGCGATATTGAATTTAACCATGTTTCCTTTGGCTACGGCAGGGAGCAGGTCCTTTCCGATGTGAGCTTTAAGATTCCGGGAGGCACCACCTTCGGAATTCTTGGAGGCACAGGTTCCGGCAAGTCCACCCTTATGCACCTGATGAACCGGCTTTACGATCTTCCGGAAGGCTCGGGCACCATATCCATTGGGAAGGTGGATATCAGGGATATGAAGGGAGAGTGGGTGAGACAGAACATAGGGATGGTGCTTCAGGAGCCCTTTTTATTTTCCAGGACCATAGGGGAGAATATAGGAATCGCAGGGGAAGGTCTTACCCTGACCCAGATCCGCCGGGCGGCGGCCATTGCCTGTGTGGATGACACCATTGCAGGCTTTGGAAAGGGATATGATACTATGGTGGGAGAGCGGGGAGTCACCCTGTCAGGCGGACAGAAGCAGAGAACTGCCATTGCCCGTATGCTGGTGCAGAATCCTCCTATTATGGTGTTTGATGATTCGCTCTCCGCCGTGGATGCAAAGACTGATGCTATGATTCGGAAGGCGCTGAAAAAGGAGTTGGGGGACACGACGGTGATCCTTATTGCCCATCGGGTGACTACCCTTATGGAGGCCGACTGTATTCTGGTTCTTGATAAGGGGAGAGTGGCAGAGATGGGATCACATAAAGAATTAATGGAAAAACACGGAATATATCGGAAGATTTATGACATACAGATGACCATGGCGGAGGAGGTGGAAGGAAATGGAGTATAAAAAAGGACAGGAGACGAATTCCCTTCCATGGTTTGGAATTCATAAGCTGCTTCCTTATCTGCTGCCCTACTGGTTCACCATGATTACCATGGTAGCACTGGGATTTTTAGGGGGATTGGTGGATATTATTCTTCCTCTGTTTCAGGAGTATGCCATCGATCATTTCATCGCAAAAGGGACGACGGCGTCCATAGGAAGGTTTGCAGCGGCTTACTGCGGGGCCCTTGTGTTTCAGGTGGCAGCCAACGGAATTTCCGCTTACCAGGCATGTGAGATTGAGATGTATGTGGGGAGGGATATGAAGCGGAAAAGCTTTAACCACCTTCAGACTCTGGCGTTTTCCTACTTTAATCAAAACAGCGTAGGGTATATTCATGCCAGGGTCATGAGCGACACCAACCGCATCGCCTCCCTGGTGTCATGGAGCCTGATGAACGGCGTCTGGTATATCTCTTATATCATAGGTGCTGTTATTGTGATGCTGTCGGTAAATGTAAGGCTGGCCTGCCAGGTGCTGATGATTGTGCCTGTCCTCACGGCAGCGTCTGCATTTTTCCAGAAAAAGCTGGTGAAGGTCAATCACAGGATCAGGGAGATCAACTCCCATATTACCTCCAACTTCAATGAGGGAATCACCGGCGCCAGGACCACAAAAACCTTGGTGATTGAAAAGAAGATGGAGGAACATTTTAATCGTACCTCAAGGGAGATGGAACGGGAATCCGTGAGGGGAACTCATTACAGGGCCCTCTTTGCCTCCATGATCTCCTTTGCCTCCTCTGCAGCCCTGGCCCTTGTGCTTTGGCAGGGCGGGAAAATCACCATGGAGGGCGTCTTAAAGATAGGGACATTGTCTGTCTTTATGACCTATGCCCTGGGGATGATGGAGCCGGTTCAGTGGATTGTCCGGTCTGTCTCCGACTTAATTACGGTGCAGGTCAATGTGGAGCGCTTTTCAGGGCTGGTGGAAACCCAGTCGGATGTGAGGGACAGGGCAGACGTGGAGGAGCGGTATGGGGATTCCTTTTATCCGAAGAAGGAAAACTGGGAAGTCCTCCATGGGGACATTACTTTTGAGGATGTTTCTTTTAAGTATCCTGACGGGGAAGAATATGTGCTGGAGCATTTTAATCTCCATGTGCCCCGAGGGACCAATGTAGCGATTGTAGGCGAGACAGGGGCAGGGAAATCCACACTGGTGAATCTGGTGTGCCGGTTTTTTGAGCCTACATCAGGCAGGATTCTCATCGATGGGGTGGATGTGCGGGAGCGCTCCCAGCTGTGGCTTCACAGCAACATCGGCTATGTGCTCCAGACGCCTCATCTGTTTTCCGGAACGGTTCTGGATAACTTAAGGTACGGCAACCCTCAGGCTTCTATGGAACAGATACAGGAAGCAGTCAAAAGCGTGTCTGCAGAGGATGTTATCGCCCGCATGGATAAAGGGTATGACAGCGATGTGGGGGAGGGAGGAGATCTTTTGTCCACAGGGGAGAAACAGCTTCTTTCCTTTGCCAGGGCCATTCTTGCAGATCCCAGAATCTTTGTGCTTGACGAGGCAACTTCCTCCATTGATACCATGACGGAGAAAAAGATTCAGGAAGCCACTCCCATGCTCATGAAGGGGCGGACCTCCTTCATCATCGCCCACAGGCTCTCCACCATACGTCAGGCGGACTTGATTTTGGTAGTTCGGGAGGGAAAGATCGTGGAGAGAGGAACCCACAAGGAACTTCTTGCGGTGAGAGGAGAGTATTATCACTTATATACAAAACAGTATCAGGAGGAAGCCTTTAAACAGGCCTTTGAGGAAGAGAGATGAGGGCAAAGAGTGTGAGTATCTCTCTTGCCTAACTTTGTATGCCATGTTATAATGAAGCTGCTGTTATGATAAAAGCAGCAAATGAGTCGAAAAGTAAGCGGACAAAGGTGAGGGGTATAGACATGGAAAAAGTATTAATTGTTGATGACAGTCCCATACAGGCTGCTCAGCTGAAATCTATTTTAGATAAAGATTATGACATTACTGTGGCACAGACAGGGGAGGAAGGGCTTTCACAGGCAAGCGGCGGAGATTATTCCTTGATTCTGCTTGATGTGGTTATGCCAGGCATGGATGGGTTTACGCTTCTGAAGAAACTTCAGGAGGAGATCATTACCCAGAGTATTCCCGTGATTCTGATTACAAGCCTTTCCGATATTCAGCATGAACAGTTAGGTCTTACGCTGGGAGCCGTTGACTACATATCCAAGCCGTTTCATCCCCTGATCGTAAAGGCGAGGGTCAATACCCATATTAAGCTGTACAAATACCGCAAGCAGGTTGAGTATCAGTCAATGACAGACCAGCTCACCGGCATTGCCAACAGGCGTCAGCATGACTGCTACAGTATTATTAAGTGGAATGAAGCCACCCGTCTCCAGGTTCCTTTTTCCATCTGTATGTTTGACATTGACCATTTCAAGGCCTATAATGATACATTCGGACATCCTGCCGGAGATAAAGTCATCGCCGGAGTTGCAAAAGTGGTATCTTCTTTTTTACAGCGGAGTACGGACTTTGTGGCCCGCTATGGAGGAGAAGAATTTGTAGCCTTCTTTTTAGGAGAAGATGCAAAACATGCTTTTGAATATCTCAAGAGGATTCGCCGGGCAGTGGAAGACCTTCATATCCCTCACGATCCTTCTACGGCTGAATGGGTGACCATAAGCATTGGGGGCATTACTTTAATTCCTCAGAGGGAGAATTCCTATGAGGTTTATCTAAAGATTGCGGATACCATGCTGTATGATGCCAAAAGATTTGGCAGGAACAGGGTAGTATGGGCCAATGAAAAGATGGAACAGTGGCATGAATAGCAGGGCCGTTGTATCATGTTTTCAGGAAATTGGCAAAAAGGATGGAAAAGAGGATGGAAAAGAATCATAACAAAACCAGAATCAATACTGGGAGCTCGCTGCTCCTGTCTATTGTACTGGTTTTTTGTATCCTGGGGGCAGTTGTTTTTTCTGTGGCCCATAAAATATCTATGGAGATGTCTTCATCGGCGATTCACAATCTAAGCGAAAGCCTGGCTTTGATCAAGGGTACTGTGGAGGCAATTTTAATTAAGGAGGCGGAATTCCAGAAACTGATTGCCCAGGAGATTGCCTCAACCGAGGATCAGGAGAGATTTATCCGTTCCTATAACAGGAACAAGACTATGGTAAGAATATCCCTCATATGGTCCGGCGAGACGGAAGGCATCTCCAATACCGGCCAGGTGTTCTCGGAAGAAGAGCTGGATTTTTCCGCAGGGAAGACCGTGGATGGACTGCCTATCTCCCAGTCTTATATCAACAGTATGGGAACATGGGCCTACACTATGAAGTGTCCGGTAACCAAAGATGAGGAGGAGATTGCCACTCTGTATGTGGAATATATTTATGATTCATTCGAGCCATCCCTGCCGATAGGATTTTACAACGGCAGCGCCATGCTCTATATTATGGATGCCAAAAGCGAAAGATTTGTTCTAAAACCTCAGGGCATAGGGGAGCGGGATGCAGGGCACCTGAACCTGGCAGATTTTTACCGTGCCAACAGTATTATGGAGGAAGACCTTCAGGAGGAGGTCGCCAACTGCATAAAATCAGGGAACAACTTTATGTTTTACCATGATATCCGAGGAAAGGATTCTCTGATCTATATGTGGTCTGTCAATGATGGGGCCATATATCTTATTGGCTATGTCCCTATTGAGGCAATTCAGCAGGAGGGAAAGACGGTTAACCAGAATGTTCTCCTGGTTGTGGTAATTATGCTGGCAGCATTTGTTATATGCTGTATCTTATATTATTTTAACCAGAAGCAGCAAAACCGAATCAGAATGGAGAGGGAGGCAGAAAAGGAGATTCACAATCGGCAGCTGGCCGAGGCCCTTCAGGCAGCCCAGATCGCAAGCAAATCCAAGACCAATTTTCTCTCCAATATGTCCCATGATATCCGCACTCCCATGAATGCCATTCTGGGCTTTACCACTCTTCTGGCAAAAGATGCGGACAATCCGGCTAAGGTGCGGGAATACACCAGGAAGATTACGGCTTCCGGGCAGCATCTGTTGAGCCTGATCAATGACGTTCTGGATGTATCTAAGATTGAGAGCGGCAAGGTGGTGCTTACTCTTGGAGAGTTTACCTTAAGCAGCCTGGTTGCCTCCGTGGATGCCATAATCCGCCCAATGGCAAAGGGGAAAGAACAGAATTTTGACGTGTCGGTAACCGATATCAAGCATGAGTATCTTATAGGAGATGAGACCAGAATCAATCAGATTCTCATTAATCTTCTCTCCAATGCCGTAAAATATACGCCAAAGGGTGGAAATATCTGGTTCAGGATCATCGGACTGAAGCAGCATACCAACCGGTATGAGCATATCCGCATTGAGGTGGAGGACGACGGATACGGCATGACTCCGGAGTATCTGGAGACAATTTTTGACGCATTTACCAGGGCAGAGAACAGCACCACCAACAAAGTCCAGGGAACAGGTCTTGGCATGGCCATTACGAAAAATATTGTGGAGCTTATGGGAGGAACCATAGAGGTTACCAGCCAGGTTGACAAGGGAAGCCTGTTTCGGGTGGAGCTGGAGCTTCGCATACCGGACAGCCAGGAGGATGAGGAATTCTGGAAGAACAGCGGAATCCGCCGAATTCTGGCCGTTGACGACGACAGGGAGATCTGCAATACTATCAAACTTCTTATGAAGGATACGAAAGTCCAGGTGGATATGGCTTTTGGCGGTGCCATGGCCCTTGACATGATCCAGAATATGAATCGTAAAGGCGAGAACTATGACATGATTCTTCTGGATTGGAAGATGCCGGATCTGGATGGATTTGAGACTGCCAACAGGATCCGGGAGGAGATGCACAATCCCGTACCCATTCTTTTCCTCACAGCATATGATGGAGATGAGGTGGAGGAGGAAGCCTTCCATGTGGGACATTCGGACGTCCTTGCAAAACCGTTTTTTGTATCGGCATTTAAGGAAAAGATTCTCAAGATGTCCATAGGACGGTGTGAAGAGAAAGGGGAGGAGGGGGATGACCAGGCGGGAAGCCTTAAGGGCCTCCACTTCCTCGTGGCCGAGGACAATGAGATTAACGCCGAGATTTTGATGGAACTGCTGGATATCGAGGAGGCCACCTGTGTGATTGTGGAGAACGGTCAGTTGGCAATTCAGTGTTTTAACCAGTCCTCCTTCGGTGAGTTTGACGGAATTCTTATGGATGTTCAGATGCCGGTGATGAACGGTTATGACGCGGCCAGGGCTATAAGGGCGCTGAATCGAAAGGATGCGGCGGAAATTCCCATTATTGCCATGACAGCCAATGCTTTTGCAGAGGATGTAAAGGAGGCTCTTGATGCGGGGATGAATGTTCATGTATCCAAACCCATTGATATGGGATTGTTAAAGAAGGCAGTGAATCACTGTATTCGGAGGAAGGAATCAATATGAAAAGGGATATGAAAGGGAATTGGAAGAGATTATGGGCAGTATGCATGGCAGGAATCATGGCATCTGCCTTGGTCTCCTGTGGGGGAAGGGTAAAACCTAATAACAATCTCATCGAGAATTCGGATAAGAACAAAAAGATTGTAAATCTCTTTGGCCCCATGGAAAAATCCAATCCCAATGCAGATAATCTTTCCAGAAGTGCATTTGATCTCACCATAAGGAAGGCGGAGGAAAAACTGGGCCTGACAGTCAGGTATAGAACTTATACGGCAGAAAATTATAAGGAAAAGACCTATGATGAGGTAGTCCTTGACCGGGTGAGAAGCAATATGGATGATCTTTACCTTTTGAATCCTGACAGTATTCAGACTTTGGGGGGAGAGGGAAGGCTTTGGGATCTGTCAGAACTTGACTGCGTAAAGAATTTGAGGGATGTGGTCATAAAGGCGAATACGGTAGACGGAAAGCTGGTGGGCATTCCCCAGGAAATAGTGGCCTATGGCCTGTTTGTCAATAAGGATATGTTTGATCAATACCATTTGGAGCTGCCTAATACCCAGGAAGAGTTCCTGGAATGCTGCAGGGTATTTAAGGAAAACGGAATCGAAACCCCCATAGGCGCCAACCGCTGGTGGCTGGAATGCTTTGTTTTTGCACAGGCATTTGCAGATTTGTATAACGGCGGCAATACAGATGCGGAGATCGAAGCCCTCAATAAGGGGGAGGCTAAATACAGTGATTATATGCGCCCGGGGTTTGAATTCCTGCAGGAGCTGATTGACAAAGGATATATTGACGCGGCTGCTGCCTACACATATGAGGCCATTGAGGGGGAGGGGCCGGATTTTTTGGCTCAAAAGACGCCTATTGTTATAGCATACTGGGGTGCGGCCAATACGGAGACCGCCTATGGAAAGACGGATTTTAACATGCAGGTTATCGGATTTCCAAGCAGCCGGGGGCAGATGCCTGTGGTGCCCATAACCGGATATTCCGTGCCGGCTGATGCAGAACATCTGGAAGATACGCTGGATGTTCTGGAAATCATTCTTTCTGATGAAGCTCTTCAGATATATACCGAGACTAACCGTGTGATTTCCCCTTCAAAGAATATTCAGGTAGACTGCGTGCCGGCACTGGCGCCTCTTAACGACAGGATACAGGAGAATATCTATGTTCTTGCCTCCAACGCAGGCATGAAGATGGAGCAGTGGGGCAACGTCTGTATTCTTGTACGGAACCTTCTGGGCGGCGCTACCGTGGATGAGTGTATGGCCGAACTTGACAGGCTGCAGGAGGCATCTGCAGCAAAGTAAAATTTACTTACGAAAAATCAATAACCGGCGCTGTGCTGCCCTTTGGGGAAGCACAGCGCCGGTTTTCCGTCAGCATTGTTCCTCACTTTGACTGTTCAAAATTTCTCCGGTTCCCATGGAACATCTTGGGGGAGGTTCCCGTTGCTTTCTTGAACACACGGCTGAAATACAGAGGATCCTTGTATCCTACCAGCTCCGCAACCTCGGACACGGACAGGCTTTCCGTCAGGAGCAGTTCCTTGGCCTGCTCCATGCGGAGATTGGTGAGAAACTGGATGGGAGCACTTCCCGCCGCCTTTTTGAACTGGTGGGAAAAGTGATCAATGCTCAGATGGCAGAAGTCTGCCATAGTATGAATATCCCAGGATTCCATGTAGCGCTTGTTGAGCTGTGCGATAAGCTGGTCTATGAGGGCGCTGTTGATCTGAGGCTGATATTGAAGCTCCATAAACCGGTTGATTAAAGCCAGAAGTTTGTAAAATCCGGCCACAGCCACTTCATGGAATCTGGGCTTGTGAAGCTGCAGTTCCAGGATGATCTCCTCAAAAAGCTGCTTGATGGTGCGGTGAGTGCCGATGAGGCAATTCCGAATCTGAAAGGATTCCAAAAGAGAGCAGCTTTGAGTGCCCAGAAAATGGATCCAGTAGATCTCAGGGTTGTCCTCTGCCCGGTAGGTGTAGATCTGGGGTTCCTCCGGCATATAGAGAATGATGCTGCCGGCAGGAAGGGTTCTTAAGGTTCCGTTAATAAAAAAATGGCCGCAGCCCTTGTAGACATAGAGAAGCTGGTAATCCGGGCGGCCGTCAGGGCGGCGGATGGAGAAATCCTTGTTGAAATGGTACTGATGGCCGCAGCTGACCACGAAGACGGGGAGCAGGGCATCCCCGGGAAGAATATAATTGCCCACATTGTGGGAGCGGGCGGCTACACGGATCATATACCATACCTCCTTAAAGCAGAAACGTCCATATAAATAGCATAATATAACATAGAAAATAGATGTTGATATGGTATAATTTTACCATAAACACCGAAGAAAGGCAAACACAGAAATGTATATGTTTCTGGGTGAGATTTTCATGGGGTGGAAGAAGGAGGAATGCCCATGGAAGGCTGGGAAAAAACGAGAAAATGGCTGTTTGATATGGAGGATACCAACATAAAAATCGCATCACATCGAGGAAAATTTTCATCCAGTGTCATCGAGAACACATCTTTGGCATTTCTTGCGGCCATAGGAGAAGGGGCGGACATGGTGGAGATGGATCTGGATCTCACAAGGGATGGGATTCTTGTGGGCCACCATGATAAGACCATGAAGCGTTTTTTCTTTGTTGACCGGGAGATATCGGACTATACGTGGCAGGAGATCCGGCAGATGTCTCTCTATAATTATGTAGGGGAGGTCAATGTGACAGGCCTGGAGACGTTTGAGGACATTTTAAAGAGCCTGAAGGACAAGACGATTCTGGCCTTGGACAAATGCTGGGATCACTGGGACCAGGTCTATGAGGAGCTGGCAGAGGCGGATATGGTAAAGCAGGCAATCTTTAAATTTCCCGTAAAAAACAAGCAGGCTGCAGAATGGGCTGCAGCCCACAAAGACTGTATGTTCATTCCCATGGTGAAGGACGCAGAATATCTGAAGGATATAGAAAAGCTGAGAGAGAAGGCACTGATTCCGGCAGTCGAGATCGTGCCCCAGAGTCCGGAGGATGGGATCTTTGCAGATTCGGCCTTTGCCTGGATTAAGGAGCGTCATATGAAGGTGTGGTGCAATTCCTTAAGCCTGGCAAAAAGGCTGGTTTACGGCGCAGGATATGATGATCTGAGATCCTTGACCCAGGGGGGAGATCAGGGATGGGGGATCTTAGCGGCAAAGGGCGTGGACATCATCCAGACGGACTGGCCCATGGAGACCGACGCTTATTTAAGGGCAATTCACAGGAGGGGTTAAATCCGGTTTTGCAAGATATTCAGAGTCTATTTATGTGAGAGGAAGAAGGAGGAATTACAATGAAAAAAAGAAGAATGTTTTCGGTACTCATGGCAGCAGCTGTAACTACAGGGCTTTTAAGCGGATGCGGCAGCAAGAGTCCTCAGCAGGCTCCGTCCGCCGCGGCGGCTTCCGGAACGGAGAAGGCAGCCACCCAGGCTCCGGCGGCGCCGGGGGAGACAAAAGAAGCATCTGAGGCCTCCATGTATCAGGTGACAGAGCCTGTAAGCATTGAATATTGGTACAACGGGTCAGTCAATGAAGAATTTTACAACAAGCTGGCGGAGGACTTTAATTCCTCCCAAGAACTAATCACCGTCACCCCGGTCTGTGTGGGAGATTACGGTGCCATCGGGGAGAAGATTACGGCAGCTCAGGCAGCGGGAACAGGGCTTCCGGGCCTCTGCCTTATGAGCGTGGACCGGATTATGGTCTATATGGAAAGCGGCGTGTGCGAGCCTCTGGATCCTTACTGTCAGGAGTATGGGGTGGATACGTCAGACTTTATTGACGCATTTGTCAACGGGGGAACCTACAATGACGTTACCTATGCATTTCCTCACGGCGTCTCTGTGGCTACCTTCTATATTAACCGGGAAGCCCTGGCAAAGGTAGGCCTTGACACCTTCCCCTCTACCTGGGACGAGTTCAAGACCTGGTGCAAGGATGTCTATGAGAAGACAGGCAAGACGGCATATACCTGCGCCTGTATGCAGAATAATATTTTATACAACTTTGCCTACAACTGGGGCGGTCTTCTGGTAAAGGAGGACGGCACCACAGGATTTGACAGCGAGACCTTAAAACAGTACATCAGGGAGATGAAGGAACTGGTGGATGCAGGCTATGTGGAGTGGAGCCTGGAAGGCGTGGAGGCAGTGGGCAACAAATTCTTAAATCAGGATACCATGTGCATTAATGTTTCCTGTACGGACTACGGCAACTATGTGGACAATGACTTTGAAGTAGGCCTGGCCTGGAATTATACGGCGGAGCATGGCATCAGCTCTGTGGCAGGTTCCTGGATGTTTATTCCTTCCGGTCAGGATCAGATGAGTAAGAATGCGGCCTTTGTATTCGCCCAGTATTTAAGCAGCGCCGACGTGAACCTGGAGTGGGCAAAATTCTCAAGTTACCTTGCAACCCATAAGTCCACCATCACAGATGACGCCAAGATGGCAGACATCTATGAGGCTCTTCCCGAGATGAAGATGGTTTACGAGAACTCCGATAACTATATTGAAAAGATCAAGACTCCCTATTTCTCAAAGGCCATGAAGCCCTTCATGGAGGCCATCAACCAGATTATTCTGGAGGGCGCCGATTTTGACGAGACATGGAACGGCATGCTTGAGGAAGTCAACTATATTCTGGCAGGTAATTAGACACAGGAAAGGAAGCAGTATGAAAGCAAATACATCTGGGCAAAAGAGAAAGATCAAGCGTTCCAATGTGGAGGAGTTTCTCTGTGTTCTCCCGGCAGTGCTTTTGGTTATGGTGACGACCTACTATCCTCTGGCGGATCTGGTGCGTATCAGCTTTACAGACTGGAATCTTCTGAGGAAAGATTATCATTATGTAGGGTTAAAAAACTGGCAGTGGTTCCTGGAAAATGCCACCGGCAATAATTTTTACCGGGATATGGGGACGACCCTTAAATATACCATAGGTTCCGTGCTGATCAGCCTGATACTGGGACTGGTTTTGGCTCTTCTCATGAGCCGGATGACGAAAGGTTTTGGCGCCATGCGCGCCATTATCTTTCTGCCCAGATATGTGGGCATGTCATCGGCAGGCATTCTGTTTCTGTGGATCCTCAATAAGGATTATGGAATTGCCAACAATGTCATTGAACTCATGGGCGGCTCCAGGCTGGCGTGGGTGACGTCAAAGGGCCTGGCTCTGATGTCGGTCCTGATGCTCACAGGCTGGCATTCCGTGGGGTATGCCATGATGATCTATCTGTCGGCCATGACAGGGATTCCAAGCAGCTATCAGGAAGCGGCGGCTTTGGATGGGGCTTCCCGGACACAGAGATTTTTTCAGATCACACTGCCTCTGCTGTCCCCCACCATCCTCTTCCTTCTGGTGACCACATTTATCTCCTCCATGAAGGTGTTCAATGCCATCGACATTCTGACCGGGGGAGGACCCTACGGAAGCACGGAGGTGATCGTATATCTCATCTATCAGCTGGGATTTGTAGATTACCGGGTAGACAGGGCGGCTGTAGTGTCTCTGGTATTCTTTGTGTTTTTGCTTGTTGTTACGGTTCTGACCATGCGCTGGTCAGAGAACAAAGTAAACTATGATATGTAACAGGAGGGCTGGGATGAAAAAGACAATTCATGTAGCACAGACAATAACCGCAGTCCTTGTAACCCTCATTATGCTCTTTCCGCTGTACTGGATGGTGGTTACCAGTTTTAAGTCCGGCAATGTGATACTGACCAAGGAGATCAACCTTCTGCCTGACAGCTTAAGCCTGGACAACTACATAGAGGCGTGGAACCGAGTGCCCCTTGGAAGGTATATTATGAATACGGTGATCGTCACGGCCATGGTTATGACCATCAAGATCACCGGCGGAGTCCTTGCGGCCTACGGATTTGCCAGAGGGAATTTTCCAGGCAGGAACCTGCTGTTTTACATCATACTGGGGGCCATGATGGTTCCTCATCAGGTTACCTTTATTCCACTGTACATTCTCTGCTCCAGGCTGGGCTGGGTCAACACCTATATGGGGCTTGTGCTGCCAAGCGTGGTGGCGCCTCACTTCATCTTCATGCTGCGGCAGGCATTTATGTCCGTTGACCAGAGCTATATTGATGCGGGAAAGATAGACGGGCTGGGGACCTTAGGAGCCATCTGGTATGTGATGATACCCATGTGCAAGGCCTCCCTGATCACCGTATCCCTCACCACCTTTATTACGGAGTGGAACAGCTATTTCTGGCCTAAGATCATCACCCAGACCGATGCGGTGAGAGTGCTCACCATAGGACTGGTACATCTGCGGGAGTCCTGGAACAGCGAGGCCCTTTGGCTTCATACCAATGTGACCATGGCCGGCGCCGTGATCACCATGATTCCGGCAGTGGTACTGTTTATCCTGTTCCAGAAATACATGCTGACAGGGTATGCCAAGACGGCTATGAAGTAGGAGAGCAGAGAAAGGCGAAGGTATGCTGAGTAATCTATTCAATATGGAAAATGATTTCTGGACATTTGCCAACAAGGTGGCGGACATGGTGATCCTGGAGATAATCTGGCTTGTATGCTGCCTTCCAATCATAACGGCGGGGGCTTCATGCACCGCCTTTTGGCATGTGTTCATCCGGCTGGCAAAGGATGAGGAAAGTCATGTGGCGGCTGGTTTTTTTCGGGCATTTAGGAAGCGGTTTATGACAGGTACAAAGATCGGGCTGATTCAGCTGGCCGTAGGGCTGTTTTTTCTTGTGGATATCTATGTGTGCCTGAATATGGAGACCAGGCAGTCTATGTTTTTAGTGGGGATGCTGGGAGTGCTGTTATTCTTTTGGCTTTTGATCTCCCTGTGGTTCTACCCTCTTGCAGGGACCTATGATTTTACATGGAAAAAGGTTATGGGCAACAGCCTGTTTCTCACCCTGCGCCATATGCCCCACGCCCTGACCTGCCTGATGCTGGCGGCAGCCTCCGTTGCCGCCGGAATCTATGTGCCTTACGGGTTTATTCTTCTGCCTGTGCTGGCCTTTTATGTCAACGCCAAGGTGTATGTGTGGATCTTTGAACAGTATGAAGTCCCATGAGAAGAGGGCGTCTATAGGAATTTCACCATCTATAATGGAAAAACAGAAAGAGAGAGCATATGGAAAGCAGGAAAAAGAGGCAGCTCATATTTTTAATGACAGATACGACCAGAAAGGATATGCTTGGATGCTACGGGGATTTTCGGATGAAGACCCCCAATCTGGACAAGCTGGCGGCAGAGGGAATTTGCTATACCAACGCGTATTCCTGCCAGCCTGTGTGCGGGCCTGCAAGGAGTGCTATTTTTACAGGTACATTTCCCCATACCAACGGCATGGTGACCAACTCCATAGCCATGGGGGACAATGTAAAGACCATAGGGCAGAGACTGAGCGACGCAGGGATTCTCTGCGGGTATATCGGGAAATGGCATCTGGACGGAGGCGATTACTTCGGACTGGGAAGATGTCCCGAGGGATGGGATCCCAAGTACTGGTACGATATGCGGTGCTATCTGAGGGAGCTGACGGCAGAGGAGCGCATAAGGTCCCGGAAGAAAGAGACCTGTTATGAAGAGGACATGAGGGAGGAATTTACCTACGGCCACCGATGTACGGACAGGGCCTTAAGGTTTTTGGAGGAATACGGGGATAGGGACTTCTTTTTAACGGTATCCTATGACGAGCCCCACGGCCCTTCCCTTTCTCCGGCTCCCTTCAACACCATGTACCAGGGATTTCAGTTTGAGGACAGCCCGGCCTTTCATGACGATCTGGAGGAAAAACCTTTTATGCAGAGGCTGTGGGCGGGAGAGAAGCTGAAGGCCTCTTCCGAGGAGCTGAGGAAGCCTGGCAGGAGCCTGGCGCAGTTTCTGGGATGTAATTCCTTTGCGGACTATGAGATAGGAAGAATCTTAAATGTGGTGGAGGAGAAGTTCCCCGACGCCATGGTGATCTACACATCGGATCACGGAGCCATGCTTGGGGCCCACAGACTGTCTGCAAAGAACGCTGCCATGTACAGGGAGGTGGCCAATATTCCCCTGATTATCAAAGGCGGGGAGAGAGGGAAGGTGGTGGATGCCCCGGCGTCCCACATTGATCTGGCCCCCACGGTTCTGGAATATTTCGGTGAACATATTCCGAAGCTTATGGAAGGAAAAAGCATGCTTTCCCAGATCTACGATACATCCGTGAAGGTCAATGACGTGGTATACACGGAGTTTACCCGGTACGAGGTGGACCATGACGGCTTCGGCGGGTTGCAGCTCATGAGAGGCGCTACAGATGGACGGTACAAGCTGGTGATCCATCTTTTGGATACTGATGAGTTCTATGATACAGAGACAGACCCCTATGAGGTAGACAATCGGATTATGGATCCGGCCTGTGCTCATATGCGGAACATGCTTCATGACCGAATCCTTAAGCATATGAATGACACCAGGGATTTGTACCGGGGTTACCAGTGGGCCTGCCGTCCCTGGAGGCCTGAGAAAAAAGCGTTCTGGGAAAACGATGGCTGCACCAGGCAGAGAGAAAATGAGGAATACGAGCCGAGACAGCTGGACTATGATACGGGGATGGAGATGACGGAGGCAGTCAGAGGGAAGAAGGAGAAGGATTAAAAAAATAAAAGAATAAAATCATATTTTTTGGAGAAGATATAAGGTGATATTAAAAAAAGGAGGCCGTCTTATGAACAAAGCATTAGATATTGCGGCGCTGACAATCAGTATCATCGGTGCAATTAACTGGGGACTTATTGGTTTCTTTGATTTTAATTTGGTCGGTTTTGCTCTTGGAGCCGGCTGGCTGTCGCGGATTATTTATGCAGTAGTAGGATTATGCGGATTGTATCTGCTGACATTCTACGGAAATGTAGGAAGGCGCATGGAATCTTAATATCACTGGTACAAAGCAGGAAGAATCCCACTGGAAGCAGGACGTTTTGCAGGACGGCTTTTTGTGGGATTCTTTTTATTTCAAAGGCTTTGCAAATTTTTTGTAAAAAGGGGAAGACAAACCCATTATTTTGTGATATAGTATTGAAGATTTGGGTAAAAAACTTAAGGAGGAAAACAATGGAAAACCAAAAGAAGAAGTCAGGAAGCTCACTGGCAAAGAAGATGGGAATTTCCCTTGTATGCGGCATTGCAGCCGGTTTGCTGCTAATGTTTCTGAGAGAATCTCTTAACGGTTCCGGCCATGGGGCTGCGTGGGGCATGATCAACAGCCTTTTGTTTCAAGATGTAACAGCACAGGGAGCAGAAAGCGCTCTCGGAATTTTTTATTTGATTGGACAGTTGTTTATCCGTTCTTTACAGCTTGTAATTGTACCAATGGTATTTACATCCATCACTCTTGCGATTGGGCAGATATCTGATACCAGGACTTTGGGGCGTATTTCCGCCAAGACCATCGGCTGGTTTCTGATCTGCTCTTTTTTTGCCCTGGTACTGGCCTGTCTTGCAGGAAGCGTCGTGTACCGTGCAGGCCTGTTTCATGTGGAGGTGGAAGGAATCACGGGCAGCGCAGGTTCCACGGGGGCCAATCCCATGAACGTGATCCTCAATGTGGTTCCCGCCAATATTGTCACTGCCTTTGGAAGCAACACGGCGGTCCTGGCAGTGGTGTTTGTGGCAGTCTGCTTAGGGCTTTCCATGAATGCCTTAGGGCAGGAGAAAACCAGGATTTTAAGGACTCTCATCCAGGAAGTCAATGACGTGGTGGTGGTATTTCTAAATTATGTGGTGACCAATTTTGCACCCTTTGCCGTCTTTGTGCTTCTGGCAAGAACCTTTGCCACTTACGGGATCAATTATCTGAAACCGGCATTTGCCTATGTGCTGGTGGCAGTGTCCATGCTTCTGGTATTCCTCCTTGTAGGTTACCCTCTTGTAGTCCTTCTGGGAGCAAAATTAAACCCTGTTGTTTTTCTGAAAAAAATCAGCAATGTGGCGGTGTTCGGCTTCTCCACCTCCTCGAGCGCGGCGACTCTGCCTTTAAACTATCAGACCTGTACAGAAGGGTTCGGGGTGGACGAAACCATTGCCTCCTTTGTGCTTCCCCTGGGAATGACCATCAATATGAACGGGACGGCCATTATGCAGGTCATCGCCACGGTGTTTATTGCCGGCTGCGCCGGGTACGACATCAGCCTGACTCAGCTGGTGGTGGTAGCAGTGCTGGCCCTCATTGCATCGGCAGGTACGCCGGCAGCGCCGGGGGCAGGCGCCATTGTCCTCTTTACCATTCTGTCTGGCGTGGGCTTTGTCAATGAAGGGGCGCTTCTTGCCTACTCCCTGATTCTGGCTATTAACAGGCCGATCGAGATGCTGGTGACGGCTCTCAATGTGGTGGGAGACGCTGTGACCGCCATCTGTGTGGCCAAAAGCGAAGGGCTTCTTAAGGAAGAGACATATAACGCCTAAGGTGTCGGACAGGCCTGTGCCCCTTTTATGAAAGATGACAGTAGGAAGGGCGACACAGGCCTTAAATTGTTTAATTATGCATAAAAATCAAAAATATGCATAGAAACCCTTTACAAAAGAATAATTATGCACTATAATCCATGCTATTACAGAAAACAAAAAAGGGACGCGGTTTAGGCCGCAAAAGGAGAGGATATTATGAAAAAGAAAATAGTGATAGCACTTGTAGCAGCCATGACACTTACCACACTGAGCGGATGCCAGAAGAGCCAGCCGGCTCCGGGCACAACAGAGGCTCCGGCAGCAGGCACGGAAAGCGGAACCTCCGGGGCGGCCGGGGATGTGGATCCTGATGGGGCCCTTGCAAAGATTAAGGCGGCCGGGAAACTGACTATGGGAACAGCCCCTGACTTTGCCCCCTGGGAGTTTAAAGACGTAAGCTCAGGAACAACAGAGTATGTTGGCTGTGATATTGAGCTTGGCAAATATATTGCCCAGCAGTTAGGCGTGGAGCTTGAGATTAAGCCTATGGAATTTTCTGCTATTCAGCAGGCCCTTTCATCCGGCACCATCGACATGGGAATTTCCGGTTTTGCCTATACAGAGAAGAGGGCGGAGGCTCTTGGCCTTTCCGACCGCTACAACACCAATCCGGGAGCAGGACAGGGACTTCTGGTGTTAAAAGATCAGGCGTCTGTCTACAACAGCGCGGAGAGCTTTTCCGGCAAAAAAATAGCGGCGCAGAATGCTTCCCTTCAGCAGAACCTGGTACAGGAGCAGCTTCCCTCCGATGTCCAGATGCAGATCATCACCCAGGTGACAGACGGAGTTATGATGCTCTCCACAGGAAAGGTGGACGCGGTTGCCGTGTCCGGCGATAACGGAGAGTCCTTGGTAAAGACCTATCCTGACCTTGCTATGGCAGAGTTCAAGTTTGACTACACAAGCGAGGGCAATGTGGTGGCAGTGAAGAAGGGCAACGACGAATTATTGAACGCCATCAATGAGATCCTGGCCCAGGTTAATGAGGAAGGTCTTTACGAGGAGTGGAAAGAGGATGCCAAGGCCCTTGCAGATTCTCTTGGAATTGAGACCCACTAGGAAAGGAGCTTAAGCTCAATGGAATTTTTCAGTGTAATGTTGAAACTCTGGAACGAGTACTGGAAACTGTTTTTACAGGGACTGGGAATGACGCTTTTTATGGGTTTTCTCACGGTTTTGCTCAGTACGGTCTTCGGCGCCATTATGGCGCTGATGCGCCGGAGCAAGTGGGGAATCGGGAAGTTTCATCCCCTAAACGCCGTAGCTGCAGTGTATGTGGAGATCATCCGGGGAACCCCGATTCTTCTTCAGCTGTATTTCTTTTATTTCATGCTGCCTCAGTGGGTGCCCTTTTTGGAGCTGACGGAATTTCAGTGTGTGCTTATCGCCTGCTGCGTCAACTCTACGGCCTATGTGTGTGAGATTATCCGGTCCGGAATCCAGGCCGTGGACTTCGGGCAGACGGAAGCCGCCCGCTCCTTAGGATTAAACGGAAGGCAGACCATGATCCACATTGTGCTCCCCCAGGCGGTGAAGAACATTCTTCCGGCTCTGTGCAACGAGTTTGTGGCTATTGTCAAGGAGACCTCCCTGGCATCTACTTTCTTTGTGGGAGAGCTAATGACCCAGTTTAAGACCATTCAGGGTATTACCTTCCGGGTTTTGGAGCCTCTTACCATTATAGGTATTATTTATTTTCTGATAACCTTCGTGATGTCCAAGCTGATTGCCCTGCTTGAAAGGAGGATGAATGCAAGTGAACGGTGACAATGAACTGATCCAGGTAGTGGACTTACATAAATCCTTTGGCAGCCTTCAGGTGCTTCAGGGTGTGACGGAGCATATCTCCAAGGGAGAGGTGGTGTCCATCATCGGTCCATCCGGCGGAGGAAAAAGTACGTTCCTCAGATGCTTAAACCTGTTAGAGGTTCCCACAAAGGGCCATATCTATTTTGAAGGAACAGACATTACGGACAAAAAGGTGGATATCAATGTGCACCGTCAGAAGATGGGCATGGTGTTCCAGCATTTCAACGTGTTTAATAACCTGACTGTGGGAAAGAATATTACTCTTGCCCCTGTGCTTCTTGGAAAGAAGACCCAGGCCGAGGCCGACGATATGGCAAAGGAGCTTTTGGAGAGGGTGGGGCTTTCCGATAAGATCAACCAGTATCCGAAAAAATTGTCAGGCGGCCAGAAGCAGCGTCTTGCCATTGTCAGGGCCCTGGCCATGGAGCCCGATGTGATGCTCTTTGACGAGCCTACCTCTGCACTGGATCCGGAGATGGTGGGGGAAGTCCTTCTGGTTATTAAGGATCTGGTAAAGACAGGACTTACTACGGTGATTGTAACCCATGAGATGGGATTTGCCAAGGAGGTGTCCAACCGGGTGCTGTTTATGGACGGCGGGATTATTGCGGAGAAGGGGACGCCGGATGAGGTGTTTAATCACCCCCAGAATCCCAGGACGAAGGAGTTTTTGAGTAAGGTATTGTATTAAGGATTGGGAAAGCCGAGACCAGGAGAATATTCAGCCAAGTTTTGACTTTCTCAATTATTAAGTACAGATGAAGAGAGAAGCAGGAGGAAAGTGAAGCATGACTGAGAGCAAGAAAAACGTATTATCTTATATTGATGAAAAATCTCCTATGATTATTGATGTGTCCGATAAGATCTGGGAGTTTGCGGAGCTGTCTCTGAGGGAATTTCAGTCCGGGGCCCTGTATGCCAAGGTGCTGAAGGAGGAGGGCTTTGAGGTGGAGCATCCTTTTGACAACATTGAGACGGCTTTTCGGGCTTCCTATGGCTCCGGCAAGCCGGTGATCGGGATTCTGGCGGAGTATGACGCTTTGACAGGCCTTTCCCAGGCGCCGGGGAGCGGTAAGAGAGAGGAGCTTGTGGCCAATGGCAACGGCCATGGATGCGGACATAACCTTCTGGGGGCCGGGGCCATGGCGGCGGCTCTCGGAATTAAGAAATACCTGGAGGAAAAAGGAGAAGGAAGCGGCAAAGTGATTCTCTACGGGTGTCCGGGAGAAGAGGGGGCGGCAACCAAGGCCTTTATGGCACGGGACGGGGTATTTGCAGAGTGCGATGCAGCCCTTACCTGGCATCCGGGCAATGTAAATCAGGTGACCTCGGGAACCTGCAACACCTGTATCCAGACGGAATATAAGTTTACGGGAGTGGCTTCCCATGCGGCAGGAGCGCCGGAGTTCGGACGTTCTGCCTTAGATGCTGTGGAGCTGATGAATATCGGGGTTCAGTTCTTGAGGGAGCATATGCCGAGCACGGCCAGGATTCACTATTCCATTACGGATCCAGGCGGAGATTCCCCCAACGTGGTACAGCCCAGGGCCCAGGTGCTCTATATGGTTCGGTCTATCTGGGCAAGGGATGCCATAGCCCTTCAGGAGAGAGTGGACCGCATCGCCCAGGCGGCAGCCATGATGACGGACACGGTTATGGAGAAGAAATTCATCGATGGGTGCTCCAATACGGTGCCCAATAAAGTCCTGGAAACTCTTCTCTGGGAGAATTTTAATGAAGCGGATATGCCGGTCTATACAGATGAGGAGATGAAGCTTGCCAAGGCTCTTTATGACTCCGTGGAGGTGAAGAATAAGGAGCTTCCGGGGGCAGCCACCAGCGAGGATCAGGCTGTCTATGAGTATGTGGATGAGAAATCCTGCCATGGAACAAAGGCCATGAACGACTTTTTGATTCCCTATCTGTACTCGGAGAAGCCCCGCATGGGCTCTACCGATGTGGGAGACGTAAGCTGGTGCGTGCCTACGGCTCAGATTAACACGGCTACCTATCCCGCCCAGGCGCCGGGGCATTCCTGGCAGAATGTGTCCTGCGGTAAGACTTCCATCGCTCATAAAGGAATGCTTTTAGCAGGAAAGGTTCTGGCGGCAGCGGCCATAGACCTTCTGGAGAAGCCGGAGGTTCTGGCGGCGGCAAAAGAAGAGTTTGAAAAGAAGATGAAGCGGTATCAGGGATATTTCTGTCCTGTGCCCGAAGGGGCGGTTCCGGTAGTGCCGGGGGAGAAGATGTAGGTTCTGATTTACGTTCTCAGGGCACAGTCCTTATAAAATAAGAAAGATATGGCAATGCCATGTAGAATGTGGTACAATGGATTCAGCAACGATTTCTTTTTTATAAGGAGGTGACTATATGCCATCACAAGGTGAAATTATAAAAGAATTGGCTGAAAAACTTGAGCGGCAGGTAATCATAGATGCTCTGAGTAAAATAGAGTCTATGGAGGAGCTTAAGGAATATATTGAACGGCTCCGTGCAAAAAATGAATCATAGGCTCTCCTTCTGAATTCTCACATACCGGATCATGGACGCATAAAGGTACAGCATATCATAGGAATCCGTAAGGTTTTTGCCGCATAGCTCCTGGATCCGTCTCAGACGGTAGGGGATGCTGTTGCGGTGAATGTGGAGTGTTTCGCAGACGCTGCGGATATCTCCGTTTAAGTGGATATAAGCCGCAACAGTCTCTGCAAGCTGGGCGGCTTTTCCTTTTTGGGCCAGAAGGGCGAAGGACTTCTCCAGGCCGGGAAAGTCCAGATGGGACAGGGCAACGGCCAGCCTCATATGCTCGTAATCATGAACACGGCAATGGGGAAAAAGAAGCTTTCCCAGGGTCAGGCTTTCCATGGCGGCCCCATAGGCAGTGTTGAGATGGCTCTCATGGCAGCATACGCCTGTGTGGCAGCCAGACCAGGCGGAGAGAATCCTGTGGTATTTCCTCTCGTAATGTTCATTTTCCTTGAGGATAATAAGGGTCTGGCTGTGGGAGAGGGGCAGAAGGATATCCTGTTTGTCCAAAAGGTTCTGAAGGTTGGATGGAGAAAAGGAGGGATCCGCCTGCTCATCCTCTATAACAAGGATGGTTCGGTTTCCCGTTATGTCGATTCCCAAAAGTTCCCCCTCTTTTATAAAATTGCCGGTATAGCTGGATTGAAGATGAAGCCATTTGTAAAGAAACTGGTTCCGTTCCTGGGACTGGTTTTTCTGTTTTCTAGACAGCTCTATCTCCTGGTACAGGAGTTCAATGGTTTTGGCTAGAAGCTCGACGGTGTGGGAATCCAGGGAGTCGATCTGTTCTACAACCATGGCTCCGATTCTGCGGCTCTGGAGCATGAGAGGGATAGCGGCTCCTGCCTTCTGAAACCGACTGTCAGGGGAGGCAAATACTCCGGCGTTGATGTCTAAGGCCTTGATAGCCAGAAGATTCATGTCGCCGATGGAGGAGGAATCCGTGGACACCATGACCCGTCCGCTTCCATCGCAGATACTTATGGGGATGGGAAACCCTTCCTGAAGCTTTTCGATGATTTCATACATGATCTTATTTTCAAACATACATGCCTCCAAACACGGTGAAACAAACACTGCCTGCAACTCCATTTATTATAATAATTTCCACTAAAAAATGCAAGATTCATATAAATAATTGTGCATATACACAAAAAACAGGAGGAAGTTTACAGGCTTTTCACAATAGAATTTATGAAAGTAACATGTTAAAATATAAAATATTTATAAAATAAATAAAAAAAGGAGGAATCAATGTAGAAAAGACCATTGCAAGATTCATGCGCTATGTGAATTGTGCAAGTGAATCTCACAAGGAAAAAGCATTTTGTGAATATATGGAGAAGGAATTGGAGGCCATAGGAATCCCCTATGAACGCCAGATGCTGGGCAATGAGGTGGTGACGGATGGATGGAACATCCTGGCAAGGGTTCCCGGTGACAACAGCAGAAAACCATTTCTCTTTGTCTTTCATCTGGATACGGCAACTCCGGGAAATCCGGTAAAAAGCTATATGGAGGATGGACGGATTCAGAGCAGGGACAACAGCGTCCTGGGAGCAGATGGCAAGCTGGCCATAGCCGTAGTTCTGGAGGCTGTAAGCCGCTTAAAGGAGGCGGGGGAGACTCATCGTCCCATGGAGCTTCTCTTTACGGTGTGCCAGGAGTTGGGACTTCACGGTTCCAAATATGCGGATTATTCCCGGATCGAAAGCGAGGAGGCTTTGGTGATCGATCACTATGTGACGGGAGAAGTGCTGGTGCGCACGCCTTCCAGGCATAGAATCAGCGTGGAGCTTATCGGGCGTTCGGCCCATGTCATCAGGAATGAGGAGCCAGGCGTCAATGCATTGAAGGCGGCGGTGGAGATCATCCATGAGATTCCCACAGGCCGGATCAATGAAAACTTAAGCATCAACATCTATGATCTGGTGGCCTTATCCCCCTCCAACGTGGTTCCCAAATACGCCCGGTTTGATGTGGAGATCCGGTGCTTCGGAGACTCCATACGAGAGCAGATCCGTACAAAAGTACGGCGTACCGTGGAAGAGACGGCGGAAAAGCTGGGATGCAGATACAACTACAGAGAAGAGCAGGACGTGCCGGAGGCTGATTTCGGCAAGAATACGGAGATGCTCAAACGCCTGGAGGCAGTCTATGAGAAGACAGGGATCCCCATGATAAAAGCCCGCTCCTTCGGGGTTCTTGACGCCACCTGGACGGATCGTCTGGGAATCAGGACGGTTCCCATAGGATTCAATATCTATCATTCACACAGTGCAAGAGAGTATGTAGTAGCAGAGGATGTTAAAAAGATGCTTCAACTGGCAGAGAATATTATCCGATATTTTTAAGGATCTTAAAAAGGATCCGTTTCATCTGCCGTGAAAGGGGAAAGAATGAACAAGAAAGAGAAAAAAACAAGCAGTTCTATGAATCCGTTTGTACCGCTTTTGCTGATGGTTCTGGCATGTGCCATTGTGTCCTATTTTGTATCTCCGGGGGCCTATGACCGTGAGACCATAGATGGGGTTACCCGGGTGCTGCCGGAAAGCTACCATGCAGTGGAGCGCACGCCCATTTCCTTCTTCAACCTGTTCCGCTCCATTCCGGAGGGACTCACAGCCACAGCCAATATGATGTTCTGCGTTATGATCATCGGCGGAATCGTGGAGATCTACAAGAGAACAGATACCGTCGGCGCTGCCATTAACAGCGTGCTTAAGGCGTCTGAGAAGATGAGCAGCCAGGTGATTATCGCTGTAGTCATGATCGTGTTCTTTATTTTCGGCGGAATCCTGGGCTGGAGTGAACACATTATCCCCTTTGTGCCCATTATCATATCCTTGGCCATATCCCTTGGCTATGATTCCCTGGTAGGTATGGCTATATCCGGTTTCGCCTGTCTCATCAGCTTTGCAGTGGCGCCTTTTAACGTATATACCGTGGGTATCTCCCACACCATAGCAGAGCTTCCCATGTTCTCCGGATGGCAGCTGAGAATGGTAGCGCTGGTTACCATCTGGGTGCTGAGTCTGGCCTGGGTAATGCGCTATGCAAAAATAATCAAGGCAGATCCGACAAAGAGTCTGGTGAAGGATGTAGACGTCTCCTCTTTACGGATCCCTGTAGATAACAATTTAAAATTTGACATGCCCAAGAAGCTTTCCTTCGTGGTGCTGGGCATCTCGATTTTGTGTACCATTTACGGGATTTTGAAATTAAGCTGGTCCTATACGGAGATGGCTACTACCTTTATGATCGGCGGAGTCATCGTGGCAGTGATTAACAAGGTGAACTTTGAGAGCGCCATCAATATGGTTTTGGATGGGGCAAAAGGTGCATTTAACGGCGCATTGATCATCGGTGTCGCCCGTGCCGTACAGTGGACCATGACCAACGGCGGCCTTATTGATCCCCTGGTACACGGACTCTCCAAGCTTATGGGAAGCGCATCGGCCTACATGAGCACCATAGGAATGTTTATTGTCAACTTCTTTATTAATGCATTGATTCCTTCGGGATCCGGTCAGGCCACGGCAGTTATGCCTATTATGGTTCCTCTGGCAGATATGCTTCATATTACCCGTCAGACAGCTGTCCTTGCGTTCCAGTTCGGCGATGGAATCTCCAATACCTTCTGGTTTACCAACGGCACCCTTCTGATCTACTTATCATTGGGGAAAATACCTTTAAAGAGCTGGTATAAGTTCATTCTGCCCCTCCAGGGAATCTTTTTCCTGGTAGAATTTATCTTCCTGTTCATCGCCGTACAGAGCGGATATGGCCCGTTTTAAGCCGGGGCCCGTTCAGGGCTTACCGGTGTGCCGGGATGGGCTGGAGGACAGGCTCTAAGGTCCGGCACACGCCGCAGCAGGAGAATGAAAAACAGGGAAGAGGGGGAAGTAATGATGAATGTAATGGAGGAAGTTAGAAGATACCGTGATTATGCCACGGCCATGAGGCGGGAGTTTCATCAGCATCCGGAGCTGAGCTGGCAGGAGGTAAATACGGCCGCGCGGATTCGGAGAGAGCTGGATGAAATGGGTATTCCCTATGAGGAGGTGGCAGGGACCGGAACCATTGCCACAATAAAAGGAAAAAAGGAACGTCCGATCATCGGGCTGCGCTGTGACATTGACGCACTTCCCATAAAGGAAGTGAGAGACCTTCCTTTTCGCTCAGAGCAGGAAGGGGTCATGCATGCCTGCGGCCATGACGGCCATATGAGTATGCTTCTTACGGCGGCCCGGGTGCTGGCGGAGCATAAGGAGGAGCTGGAGTGCACGGTAAAGCTGATCTTCCAGCCGGCAGAGGAGAAGACCAACGGCGCCGTAAAGGTTCTGGAGTCGAAAAAAGTGGGAAAGCTGGACACTGTGGCAGGAATGCATCTTCTGCCCATGCTGGAATGCGGCACCATCTCCGTGGATCCAGGCCCCCGATATACCTCCGCCTCGTTTATGAATATTAAGATTATAGGAAAAAGCGGCCACGGGGCCATGCCTCATTTTGCTGTGGATCCCATCTATGTGGGGGCCAAGGTGGTGGATGCCCTTCAAAGTATTGCCAGCCGTGAGGCCAGCCCCATGGATACGGTGGTAGTCAGCATCTGTACCTTCCATTCCGGCACCATGGCCAATATCTTTGCCGAGACGGCGGAACTTAGTGGTACGGTGCGTACCTTTAATCCAAAGCTTCAGAAGGAGCTTCCGGGAATCATCGAGAGAATCGTGAAGAATACCTGCGAGGCCTACAGGGCAGGATATGAATTTGATTACTATTCCGACATTCCTGCCACCATCAACGACGAGCGCTGCAGCGAGATTGCGGCGGGGGCCGTGAAAAAGATCCTGGGAGAGAAGGGGCTGGTAAAATATGCCGGCACCCCAGGCGGAGAGGATTTTGCCTATTTCCTGGAGGAGTTCCCGGGGGTATACGCTTTTGTGGGATGCCGGAATGAGGAGAAGGACTGCTGCTATTCTCTTCACCATGAGAGGTTTGATTTGGATGAGGACGCCCTGGTGAACGGCGCGGCTTTTTATGTACAGTATGTTCTTGACGCCCAGGCAGAGTTTAGATAAAAGACTTTACATCTTTTCACCCTCCCTTTATAATAGTATGTAACAGCGGACAATGAGAGTTTAAGAAAGGTGAGGTGAGGCTATGCCGGGTGAAAAGGAAATCAATATTAATTTATTGAATCAGTTAGATTTGCTGGAGAGGCTTGAGATGGCAGACCAGGATGGCGGATATGAGAAGATTCTGCAGCAAATAGCCTTTGAAAAACGATGCATTGAGCGAAAGCTGTATCAAAAACCTCCGATTACCGATCAATGATAAGGACTGATTAGCATAAGCAGAAAAGTGCAGAAGTTTCCTGGTTACTGTTCATTCCCAATGTCAGTTAGTTAAGAATCTTGGAAATCGAATAAACAGTCTGAATACAGGAAAACGTGACATCCGGAAATGAATCCTGGAGCAAACGGCGTGGA
>JAAWHU010000134.1 GCA_022796015.1 Hungatella sp.
AATCTCCGCCCTGGTGGCGCTGGTGCCGATGCCGCTGCCCTTGATCTGGGCCCGCAGCTCCTCATCCTCAATGAGCTGCCCCGCATTCTCCATGGCAAGGATCATGGAACCGGAGGTATAGCGCTTGGGTGGGGATGTCTCCCCTTCCTTTATGGCAAACTCTCTGATCTCCAGAACCATTCCCTTTTTCAGAGAGCCAAGCATCTTGATAAACTCCGGATTGTCCATGTTTTTCGGAAGCTGGGCGGCCTCCTCTCCGCCGCCCTTTGCATCCCCTGTCTCCCCGGTCTGCTCTTTCTGGTCTGCCTTCTTTTTCCCGCCGGGCACATCCGCCGCTTTCAGATATCCCGGTTCCATGAGGACCCGGAAGCTGGCAAAAAAATGTTCCTCCATCCGTGTAAGCTCCAGGCCAAACCGCTGATAGATGGCAGGCGGATAAAAAATACTTAAGAATCTTCTTGCAATCACCTCGTACACCTTCACGGACAAGGGCGCCAGACTCCTAAGGGCCGGCAGCCCCTGTCCCGTAGGCACGATGGCATAATGATCCGTAATCTGCTTGTCATTGACATACCTGGTCTTTGCGATGGTCTTATAGCTTCCCATCTTAAGAATCTCCGCAGCAAAGGCCCCTACAGGCTCAAAGCCCTTAAGGCCCCCGATGTTTTTATGGATTTCCTTGGCAACCGCTGTGGACAAAACCCTGGCGTCAGTCCTTGGGTAGGTTACCAGCTTTTTCTCATACAGCTCCTGCACCACCCGAAGGGTCTCGTCGGGACTTATCTTAAACATTTTGGAACAGTCGTTCTGCAGCTCCGCCAAGTTGTAAAGGAGAGGCGGATTTTTCGTCTCCTTCTTCTTCTCCATCTTGGAGAGCACCGCCGTAAGAGGCGGCTCCTTTGACAGATGATCTATGAGCTCCTGGGCATATTTTCTCTCTTTCAGTCCGTTTTCTTTGTAGAGAAAAGGCGTTCCAAAATACTTGGACCCCTCCACGCACCGCCATTCCCCCTCAAAGCTTAGAGCCTGCCCGGGCTCATCTGCTGCCTTTGGCGCCAAAAACGTGGCAAGCACCCGGTAAAAAGGAGTTTTTACAAAACTGCGGATCTCCCGCTCCCGGCGCACCGTCATGCCCAGCACACAGGTCATAACCCGCCCTACAGACAGGACTGTCCGGTCCGTCCTCAGATATCCTGAGATGACGCTGCCGTATTTGAGAGTCAGCAGGCGGGAAAAATTGATTCCCATAAGATAATCTTCCTTGGCCCGAAGATAGGCGGACGCCGAAAGATTGTCGTACTCGCCCCAGTCCTTGGCGTCCCGGATCCCCCGCAGAATCTCATCCTCTGTCTGGGAATCAATCCACACCCGTTTTCTCTTCTTATCTCCCACACCGGCCATCTGATCCACCAGGCGGTAGATATATTCCCCCTCCCGTCCGGAGTCAGTGCAGATGTATATGGTATCCACGTCATGCCTGTTAAGCAGGCCCTTTACAATGCCAAACTGCTTACTCACCCCTTCGATAACCTGGTACTTAAATTCCTTGGGCAAAAAGGGGAGGGTTTCCAGGCTCCATCGCTTATACTTTGGATCATAGGCCTCGGGATAGCTCATGGTCACCAGATGTCCCACGCACCAGGTGACAACGGCGTCCTCCGCCTCCATGTACCCGTCGCTCCGCCTCCAGTTTTTTTTCAATGCATTGGCAAATTCCTGGGCCACACTGGGTTTTTCCGCTATGTATAGAGATTTCGCCATGGATTACACCACGGAAAATCTGTAAATAGTAGAAGTCCTATACTCTTCCCCGGCCTTCACCACCGGTGATGGGAAATTGTCCTTATTGACGGCATCAGGATAGTTCTGGGTCTCAAAGCAGTAGCCGTCCCGCGCATTGTAGTGCACGCCGCCTTTTCCTGTAAAAGAAGGCTTCAGATTGTTGCCGGTGTACATCTGAACCCCTGGAAGATCCGTGAACACCTCCAGCATACGGCCGCTTGACTCGTCCACTGCCTTGGCGCACAAAGCCATCTCCCCTGCCTCATGGTTAAAGCACCAGTTATGGTCATAACCGCCGCCTGTCTTTAGGGGCTCATAATCCGCCTCAATATCCTGGGCAAGAGGCTTCATCACCGTAAAGTCCATGGGTGTGCCCTTTACGGGAACCAGCTCTCCCGTAGGAATGGAATTCTCATCAGTGACTGTAAAATAATCTGCATCCATCCATACCTTCTGGTTCATGGCGCATCCGGAATCATGGCCTGCCAGATTAAAATACACATGGTTGGTAAAATTGGCAATGGTGTCGGCGTCACATACCATGTGATAATCCAGCTTCAGGCTGTTGTCCTGAGTCAGGGTGTAGCTTACGGTTACATTGGCATTTCCCGGATATCCCTGGTCCCCGTCAGGGCTTACCAGGGAAAAACGAATAACCGTTCCCAGTCCTCCCTCCTCCAGCTCCACGTCCCACACACGGTCCCTGTAAAAATCAGGCCCGCTGTGAAGATTGTTGACTCCGGAAGAATTCTTGGCCAGCTCGTATACCTTACCGTTAAGGGTAAACCTTGCGCCGCCGATCCGGTTGGCATACCGGCCCACAGGCTCGCCCAGATGGCCGGAGCCGTGAAGAACCATGTCCACCGTGTCATATCCCAGGACCACATCGGCCATCCTCCCCTCTCGGTCCGGAACCATCATGGTAAGCCACACGCCTCCCAGATCCGTAAAGGAGGCCGACACCCCGTTCTCATTGGTAAGGGTATAGCGGTACACCTTTGTTCCATCATCCATGGTTCCAAACTCTGTCTTTGTATATCCCATTGTATTTCCTCCTGATATCATGTTCTCTCTGACAGTCCCTGCTGCCAGTCTTCCATTATTTTACTACACTTCCAGATGGGAGACAAGGGAGATTTTGGCGGGACGCCTTATTTCAGCCTCATAAGAAGTTTTTCCTCAATCACTGATACATACCGTTGTACCATGTCCCGCCGGTGCCCCTCGTCGGCCAGCTTCACTGCCGCCTTGTTAAATGACTTAAACTCCGGACAGAGAAGCTGGCCCTTTCCCATACTGTGATCCCCGGATGGCAGATAGCACCACAGGATCCACCAGTCGTCGTTATCCACCTCCTCCATGTCCTTAAAAAATCCGGCAATCTCTTCCTTCCACGCCTCCATATGATCCACCTGGTCTCCCTCCCCGTCCCTGGCTCTGGGATCAAAAAGGCAGAATCCGGCAAAAAGACTCCAGTCTATCTCAATACGCAGCCACAGCTCCTTCCCATCCGTCAGGCGCCCGTGCTCCAGGCCATAGTTCACTCCCGGATAGGACGTATCCCCGCATGCATAGTACTGCCCTATCTGCCGTTCCACGGAATAATAGGATCTGGGGCCCAGCTCTCTTAATCCATAAGTCTCCAAAAGAGGTCTCATGCCCTCCCGAAGCTCCTCCATAAGCCTTGTCATCAGCTTGATCTTGGCCTGCTCCATGGTCTGCTCAATCCACAGCCCTGCCTTAAAGGTACTGCTGTCTTGTAAAATAATCTCCTCCACCAACAATGCCTCCTCATATCCCATTGCCCCTGTCATGTCCTCCATGACATCCAGGTACTGGGAGCATACACTCTTAAACCGCCCTTCCTCCAGCTCCTCCACGACCCCTCGCAGCCATCCGCAGATATCCCTTCGGATAGACAGCCTTATGAGCCCATCCGCCGGCACCGTCTCCATGAGGCCATCCGCCTCTCTTTTTGCCGTCATGCTCCATTCTTCCGGAAAGGTTCCTTCCTTTGTCACATAGTACACCTTGGCCCTTTCCCGGTTCATCTGTTCTGCGGCAAAACAGTAATAATCACAGCACTGGGCCTCCTGGTCATCCGCCTTTATCTTGACTTCTATGGGAATAAACCAGTCCTTAGAACGGATCACCAAGTCTATGCGCCGATTCCTCCTGCCGCTGAAGCTCTCAGGAATGCGGTACTCCCTTATAACCTCCGCCTCATGAAAAAACTCTTCCCCTGCCGAAAGCCCCAGCACCTTCTCCACAAAGGTCCGAAGAAACCGATCCCCCTGTCCATGGCCTCCTGCCGGATCCACGATGTCAGCCAGCATCCTGCACACCATCACTTCCTTATCCGCAACGTCCAGCACCCGGAAAATATTGTACCCATCCTCCACAGGCGCCCTGTCCCTCTCATACTCCCCCATAACCCTGCATACTCTCCCAAGAATCTCCTCCATATACATAATGCCCTCCTGATGCAACTATACCAGACTTTCCCATATTTGAAAACATTTTTAAAAAATCCCCCGTATAGCCATTGACATTTTCCAAATATCCCCTATAATAATTACCATATTGATATTATCATTTTAATAATATCTATTGTGTATTAAGTACCCACAGCCCTCCCCGCCTCTCTGAGGCGAACCTGCCAAGAAAGGAGCCCTTTTATGATATATAACCTAACCGACCTTCAAAACGCCTTCTCCTCAGGAGAAAAAATAAAATTCCTGTTCTTCTGGGGCCATACCCAAAAGGCAGACGGCGTAATTGACGAAGCCTGTCTCAGCCAGTGGTGGCCCTGCCATTTTCAGGTTGACGGGGTGGAATACCGATGTGCCGAGCAGTTCATGATGGCCGAAAAGGCCAGGATGTTCGGGGACGAAGACATGTTGGCCTGCATTATGGAAGCCTCCCACCCCAAAGACATGAAAGCCTACGGCCGTGCCGTGAAACACTTTGACAAGGACCTGTGGGATTCCCGGTGCTTTGATATTGTAAAGCGGGGAAACCTGGCGAAATTCTCTCAGAACCCTGAACTCTGGGAATTTTTAAAAAATACCCGCTCCAGGATTCTGGTGGAGGCAAGCCCCAGAGACCGGATCTGGGGAATCGGCATGGGCAAAAATAATCCTGCCGCCCTCTCCCCTCTCACATGGCGGGGCGCCAACCTTTTGGGATTTGCGCTCACCCAGGTGCGCGACCTGCTCCTAAAGGAAGCAGAAGCTTCTTTTGACCAAGCTCCTGCTTCCCAGTCACTTCGGGATAAGGATGGCCTGACGGAAGAAGAGTTTCTGGCTGTTTACAAGCCCGGGGACTATCCAAGGCCCTCTGTGGCCACAGACATGGTGATCTTTACGGTGACAGATGAAGATGAGAAGAATTACCGGAAGCTGCCTAAAAAGGAACTGCGGCTTCTGCTGATCCGGCGGGGCGGCCATCCATATCTGGGCTCCTGGGCTCTTCCGGGAGGCTTTGTCCGGCCTACAGAGACCACAGAGCAGGCTGCCGCCCGGGAGCTGCGGGAAGAGACAGGCGTAGACCAGGTGTATCTGGAGCAGCTCTACACCTTCAGCCAGCCGGGACGAGATCCCCGCACCTGGGTCATGAGCTGTTCCTACATGGCCCTGATTGACAGCAGCCGGGTACACATCGAAGCCGGCGACGACGCCCAGCAGGCTGCCTGGTTCAAGGTTACCTGCCGTATGTGCGGCAGCAGCGACAGCGGGACCAAGACCTGGAAGCTGGAGCTGGTTCATGAGGATATCGTCCTTACCGCTTTCCTGGAAAAACAGGAGAATGAATCATTCACTCAAAGCCAGATTCTGGAAAATAAGGGCCTCGCATTCGATCATGCCCGCATTGCCGCCTATGGCTTGGAACGCCTTCGGGGAAAACTTAAATTTACGGATCTTGCCATCCATCTGATGCCGGAATATTTTACACTGACCCAGCTGCAGCAGGTCTATGAGGTCGTGCTGGACCAGGAGCTTCCCACGGCCGCATTCCGCCGCAAAGCCGCAGCTCTGGTGAAGGAGACCGATCACTTCACGGAGAATGCCGGACACAGGCCTTCCCGACTTTACCAAAAACAGGAATAACCCAACTAAAAAGGAGTAGTTTTATGGACAGAAAAGCCATTGCACGAGAAACCCTGGAGATTATGAAACAGGGATATTATAGATTACCTGCCGGTTCCTCCGGCGCGCTCCAGACAGAACAGGCCAATGGGATTGACCTTGCCGAAGCCATGGAATATTCCATAGCCAACAGCCTGTTGATTACCCCGGATCAAGGAGAAGAACTTCTGAAGAAATATGAAGCCATGGAGAAGCAGGGCTGTTCCTCCATGGCTTTGGATGAGAAAACGGTTGTGGAGAATCTTTCCGCAGTAGCCGCCATCCGCAGGCTGCAAAAGGAAGGGAAAACTCCCATAGGCGTACTGAACTTTGCCAGCGCCAAAAATCCCGGCGGCGGCTTTCTAAACGGCGCCATGGCCCAGGAGGAAAGCCTGGCGGCTTCGGGAACTCTCTACCCAGCCCTGACAAAGCACGAAGAATACTATCGCAGGAACCGGGCCCAGTCCTCCATGATGTATACCGATTATGCCATCTATGCGCCGGATGTGATCTTTTTCCGGGACCAACGCTTCCGGCTGGTGGAAGATCCAGTGAAGGCATCGGTTCTGACCCTGCCTGCCGTCAATATGGGACAGGTTCTCTTAAAGGGAGAAGATGTCGGTCTGGCAGAGGATGTCATGCGGCGGCGGATGAAGCTGGCTCTGTGCATCTTTGCCCGACAGGGGGCAAAGCATCTGGTGCTTGGCGCTTACGGCTGCGGCGTTTTCCGCAACGATCCCAGAAAAGTAGCCCGGTGGTGGAGGGAATTGCTGGAAGAAGGATTGGGGAACTGTTTTGATTCTGTCTTTCATGCAGTCCTGGACCTCTCCCGGAATCAAGAGTGTATCCGGGCTTTTATGTAACTGTTTTTATGGGGGCGGCCCATGGGCCGCC
>JAAWHU010000135.1 GCA_022796015.1 Hungatella sp.
ATTTTTAATAAAAAATATTATAAATGTAACTTATATCTTGACAACTCACAAGAACGATTATTATAATTAGAGTCATAAATATAGCATATTGCATAAAAACACAAGGGTGATGCCCATGACAGGAAAGGATGTATCATGGCACACAGCATAGAGGAGCTCATTGACCACTATCTGGTGGTCTGTATCTGTTTGGCTTTATTTATCTTGACGTGGATTGATGTGGGCAATATTCCTATAACGGCCATGCTTGGGCTTATCCTGTGCGGAGCCGGAATGGTTCAGCGGGGTGCCCTGGTAGATCTGGGAATATTGATCCCTCTTATTATTTACAATCTGGCCGGCATGGCTTCATCCTATGCCGTATATGGGAATATTGCAGAGGGATATGGGGTAATGCAGTCTCTTTTTCCGATTCTATATCTTTTGATGGCATGTCTAAAGAGCAAAGAAATCCATTGGTTAAGGCAGTTTAGTGTCCTTTGGGCCGGGATTGTGGCGGCGGCGGGGATGGGTCGGTTCGTCTGGCGGGCTGTAGTGCTGGAAAGTGCAAGACGGCTGGACGGATGGCTGGGCAATGCCAATGCCATGGGGATTTTTCTTGTCACAGGATGGTTTGTATTGATGCACTGTGTGTCGGAAGAAGAGGGAGAGGAGAACTACATAGAGGATTTCCTTATATATATAGAGCCGGTTCTGCTGACAGCCCTTGCCATGACTCTGTCTCTGGGGAGTTTTGCAGCTATGGCGGCAGGAATCCTTATACTCATAATTGAGAAAAAGAGGCGGTGCTCTTATAAAGATACATGGCAGTACGGCTGCCAGATTCTTGCAAAGGCAAGTCTTGGAGTTGGCACGGGAGTTCTGATATATCTGGGAGGAGTCCGCACCGCCGTGCCATGGATCTGTCTGCCCCTTGTTCTGTACAGCCTGGTGATGATCAGGAGCTGGAAAAAGTTTGGGATTTTTTTGAGTGCGTATCCTCTGACAGCGGCTGTCATTTCGGCCTTTGGCCTGGCAGTGGCCTCAGGCATTATCCTGATCAGGCAAAGTTCCGCTGCAACCTTCACAGAGCGGCTGGAGATGATGGGCAATGGGCTTAAGTATCTCACCAGAAACCCTCTCTTAGGAGTCGGCCCGTACCAGTGGCGTCTTCTGAATTTAAGCGACGGCGACAAATATTTTAATACCTGGCATATCCACAATGTATTGATCCACGCAGGGGTAGAATTCGGCTGGATTGCCATGGCCATGTTGATTCTTATAGTCATAAGATTTTACAGAAAGAAGGCGGAGCCGTGGACAAAGGCAGGATTTACGGCCTTCTTCTTTCACAATATGATAGATACCAGTTTTTTCTATCTGGGGATTACTGCCCTGAATCTTATAGCAGCCGGAAATCCCCATAAGGGAGGGAAAAGAGCAGACGGTTTTGTGCTGAAGCTTGTCTTTGCAGTCTTTGCTCTTATGTATATATTCGCCCTATATGAGTATATATGGATGTCTTAGGAGGGAGAGATGGAGGGCAGCAGAGGAAAAAAAGAATTTTACAGTATCTGGCTGCTTTTAGCAGGATTTTGCGGGGCGGCCGTTATGGTTCTGACCCTATGTCATAGTTACTCAGCAGGTCTTCCGCCTAATATCGGAAGGAAGTTGACCGAGGAGGAGAGGGAGGAAGTAATTGAGAGAAACAGCGGTTTGATTGATTATGTCTGTCTGTCGCCCAATGCAGATTTTCCCCGAAAGGACGAAATAAAGAAACTGACGATTCATCATATGGCAGGAGATTTAACCCTGGAAGGTCTGGGAGAGACATTTTCCCACAGGGACAGAAGGGCTTCTTCCAATTATGCCATCGACAGTGAGGGCAGAGTAGCCCTCTATGTGGAGGAGTGTAATCGGGCATGGACCTCGGGCAGCAGGGAAAATGATCATCAGGCTGTCACCATTGAGGTCGCCAATGATGAGACAGGAGGCCAATGGCATGTGAGTGATAAGGCTTACGAGACCCTGATTGCTCTCTGCGCAGATATCTGTGAACGGAATGGGATTAGGGAGCTGTGTTTTACCGGGGATGCCAAGGGGAATCTGACCCTGCACAAGATGTTCTACAGCGAGACTGAGTGTCCAGGTCCCTATCTGGAGAGCAGAATGGAGGATATGGCAGATGCAGTGAACAGATGTTTGGAGGAATCCTTGAAAAAATTTTGGGAGGGACGCAAAGCTAATGAGGCTAATTGATGCGGTGTCATATATTAGGAACAATAAAATTGCAGGATAGCGGGGGGACTGGGAAATGTATGCTGATCTAAGCAGAAAAAGGAAGAAATTTGTTTGCGGAATCATACTTGTTTTGATGGTGGCACTGGCCTTGGGGACAGTGGCGCTGGCAGCCGGAAGCAGGGCCGGAGGTTCTTATAGTTTGATCATTAGAAAAGTCCTTGCTCCGGACAGCCCGGAAAAGGCCAAGAATCAAAAATATACATTTCATATTGAAGGCACAACGACTGTCAGGGATGATAGTGGTAATCATGTAGAAAAACCGATGTCAGAAGAAGTAACCATTACAGGAGCAGGGGAGGAAACCCTTGAATTTGATGGACCTACCATAGTCTCCGTGGTGGAGCTGAAAAAGAATGACAATCTCAGCTTTGAAAGTGATGGCGAGATCTGGCATATGACTACAACCCAGTGCGAGAGCAAGATGACCATACCGGGACGCAATGCCAGAGATATTACCATCAGCGGCAGCGAAGGCAGGATTACCATCGCGAGACCGAGCAGGGATAATGATTCAGAATATGTAAAGGCTACGACCTATTTTAAAATTACAGGCAAAGACTTCCATGAGGATCAAGTGATCTATGATCAAGAGGTTTCTATTCCATACGGTGGAAGCTTGGTGCTGGATCATCTGCCTCGGGGTGTCTATTCTATTGAGGAATTGAAGGCCCCTGAAGGATTTTCGGTTACTGTGGGGAAGCGGGAAGCAGAGGTCCAGGGAGGGAAGACCGGGCAGATCTATATTAACGGCAGCTCAGGTACTTTGAAAATCAAGGCGCCTGGGAAGACGGAGGATAACAAGACATACTATTATACGGTGATGCTAGACGGCAATGCATACGGGAGAGCCATAGATATCAGGTCAGGCGAATCAGGAGAACTGAACCATCTTCCCAGAGGTACCTATACAATAACCCAGTATATCCATGGAGGCATCGAAGGGTATTCCGTAACGGTTCCTCAGACCAAGGATGATCCGGTAAATAAAAAATTACTTGCAAAAAATTATACGCCTTCTTCTGAAGCACAGCCGAAACGATATTATTTCGAGGTAAAGGGAGATTATGTAGACACCTTTTTCTATGGCCCCTTGATGAATTCAAATGATGAACGTTTGCCTGAGACTACTCTATATAAATTTGCGTATTCAGGAAGCTTTGTACAAACGGACGGTTCTGTTAAGGACCTGGTCTATACAGCCAAAGAGTGTAAGGCCAATAAGAGGTATTCGTCAACAAAAATATTTGATACCAGGAAAAACAAAAAAATATATTTTGGCGTTCAGCCTTTAACTGGTGACGTCTCAGGCAGTTATTGTTCCTTATCCTGGGTTGAACATACTCTCCTGGAAAAAGAGGAAAAAAATCTGAAACCCAACATATCCTATCCTCAGACAGTGGATGAGCGCGGCTGGATGACCATTGCCAAAAATGGGGATGACAATGCTGCCGCCGGCAATGTCACTTACTACTATACCGTCACCGGAAAGGATGGTATGCCCATTGAAAATTATACGGTTACGGATAAGAACGGCAATCAGATACCGGAGGCTTCTGTTACGGATAAGACCGGCACTACGGTGATGCTGAAAGCGGGACAGACGGTAACCTTAAAGGGCCTTGCAAAAGGAAACTACAGTATTAAAGAGACTGTCATGACGGATTCCGAAGTGCCCTTTGCCATCACCGTGGAAAATGATGAAAAGGATACCACAGACTCAGGCAATATTTTTGAAGTTAGGGTTTTTGGGGAGCGTCAGCTGACGATCAGCAAGCCGGCCGGCTATGATGGCGGAAGGACTTATGAATTTAAACTTTTTGGAGACACAGATGATGGAAGGCACATTGAGGAAAGCATATCGCTCTTAGCCGGGGAAACCAAGAATTTTACAGTGCTTCCGGCCGGTAATTATACAATACAGCCCACTAACGATGGGAATAAAGGGTTCGATTTGACTTTAAGTGATAACAGTTCGGCTGCCACAATCAACGGGCCGGCCTCCGAGGTAACCTTTACCAATGCATTCAGCAAACAGGACGGCTCTTATCGGGTGATTCATGAATACTATTTTAAAGAGGAGGATGGTACGTATACCTATGAGGGCTCCGGCGTGCTCAACACGGAGGCAGGAAAAGCCGTGACCGACACTGTATTTTACACTTCCAGCGACGTGCGGCTGATCCCCATGTACGGCGGGAATCAATATACCTATATGGGACACTCCTATGGAACCGGTACATTAATAGACGGTACTTATGCACTGCGGACATTACCGGCCACGCCTGCCAATGCCGTGCAGCCAGGAAAGCCGCCTCATATCCCGGACAGAGTCGAGGAGGGGACGCCCGGCAATGCAGACTCTTCGCCGAAGCCGCCTCATACCCCAGACGATGAGAATGAGAAAGGAACTCCTAACAATGCGGATTCTTCCGACTGGACCCTGCATTCCATCCATGCTTTTGTAAGGCGGGCGACTTCCAGCGATGCCATGCCTCTGGCACTCGACGATTATGAAAGTTCATTTGACGAAGACGGAATTATTGCCAAGGGCGTGGGCATAGGGCCGGAACCTGACAGCATCCGATATGAGTACCAGCCGGACATCACCATGACTGAGGGAGTCAATGCAACGCCGGATGGAGAACAGATCATTATTATGCGGTATTATCGTGAGGAGAAGGAGATCAGAAACGGTTCCTACAAGGTGGTTCATATCTATTACTTAAGGGATCAGGCAGGCGACCACTGGGAAGGCAGCAGCCATATCAGAACTGTAGATGTGGGCCGTCTGACAGAAGAAAACAGAAGAAATACATACACTGCCGATTCGGTGACAAAAGAACCGGAACCTAAGAATTTCTTTGTTGACGGCAGACAGTACGTCTATACCTATGAGTCTCCGCTTTACGGCAAGGTAGTGAAGCGTGAGGATGGAAGCACAGGCCAGCAGGGGGAGTATGATAATGGCATCTACACCTGCCGTCCCGATACGAAGATGAAAGAAGTCTATGCTACAAAACAGGGAGATCAGATTATAATTCTGCGCTATTACCGTACTCTGGGAGGTGAAGAGAGAAGCGGGTCCTACAATGTTGTCCATGAATATTATTACCGGGAGAAGGAGACGGAGCAGGATTCCTATATGGAGGAAGATGTTTTATCTGATTACACAGCCGAGGCAGTACAGAACTCTCATGCTTTATTGGGGTGGGAGGATGACATGGAGCTGCCGGCCCAGGATGACGGGGAGATTTCCTTTGAAGGCACCCTGGTAGATCGGGATGAATATGTATATACCTTTGAGGGTATGACGGATATGGAACATATTTTGGCGCCCTTGGAGCAGCGCTATACGAAAGAACATGTGAAGGAAAGGCCGCACTATACGCCGGAGGGCGGGCGCGAGACACAGTATACTTATTATAATGTGGGCTATGGCAGAAAGACCGAGGATGGATATGTGTGTATCTCTGACAAAGAGTGGGCGGCCTCCACGGAGGAGGGAACGGAAGTGATTATTCTGCGGTATGTCCGCCAGCCTGGCAGCCCTGATGGCCCCGGCGATCCGGATCCAGGCCCAGACCCAGATCCCGATCCGGATCCAGACCCCGATCCGGATCCAGAACCCACACCGCCTGCTCCCACCACCCCTTCCGACCCAGTCACTCCCACGGAACCCATAGGGGAGCTGCCTGAATATCCTACAGAGCTGCCGGATCCTAATGATCCGGACAGCCCGGACAGAATCACTATCGTGAAGGAAGGAGTTCCCCTTACCTATGTAAAGGTGTGGGATCCGGTGACGCAGCAGTGGGCCTACATACTGGACGAGGATGTTCCTACCTACGGTCTTCCAAAAACCGGAAACAGCGGCCAAAAGATGGTTTTCTATTTCTTGACCTTTGCAGGAGCCTTAGGAAGCACAGTCATAGTAAGAAGAATTCAGGACAGAAGAAAGAAGGAAGACCAACAATAAAAGAGCAGAAATCAGGCTATGGAGAGTCCCGGCATATGCCGGGATTCTTTTTGTGTTATAGAAAAGCGCCTCCCATCGAACAAAAAGCCCTCCAGGCAGGAATTCCCATAGGAAATAGCAAACTGACACCTTCCGTTTCTTTTGTCACTTTACATCATATTGAAATATGTTTAAAATCTTGGTAGAAGGGGAAAGTCTGACATAGGTAATTGCAATTACCT
>JAAWHU010000136.1 GCA_022796015.1 Hungatella sp.
CCCTCTGCCCGAGTGTTTTTTGTCCTACTGGGCTCAGTGGAATGCCCGGTGTACGAAGGCTTTGTATGGAATATATTGTCAGAATATTCTCTCAACTTTGACTTTCGCAATTACCTATGTATTCTTACAGACCATTGCCCTGCAAAAGCTTTGGCCATCTTTGTCACAGTATGAATGTATCAGGCCCTATATGAAGAACTTTCCCATAGCTCCAATAGATTCTGTCACCAGCTTCTTGAACATAGGAGCAGCTTTGTCGGCGGCCTCCTGAACCTCCTGGTGGCTTAAGGGCTGATCTGTCATGCCGCAGGCAAGATTGGAGATACAGGAGATACCGCAGATCTTCATTCCCATATGGTTGGCTGCCACCGCCTCGCAGGCCGTGCTCATGCCCACGGCATCTGCGCCCAGAAGCCGGCACATGCGCACCTCTGCCGGAGACTCATAGGCCGGGCCTGTCAGCTGGATGTACACGCCTTTCCGGAGGGGAATGTCCAGGCTCTTAGCGGTCTTCTTAATGAGGCTTCGCAGTTCCTTGTCATAGATTTCACTCATATCAGGAAAGCGCGTCCCCAATTTATCCAGATTGGGCCCTATGAGAGGCGATGGGACAAAGGAGCTGATCTGATCCTTTATAAGCATCAGATCTCCTGCATGGAATTTCTCATTGATTCCTCCTGCCGCATTGGTGAGGAACAAAACCTTTGCCCCCATCCGTTTCATAAGGCGGATCGGGAGAACCACATCCTGCATATCATACCCTTCATAATAGTGAACCCGCCCCTGCATAGCCACCACCGGAACATCCTTCACGGTTCCGAAGATAAACCTTCCCTTGTGTCCCGGAACCGTGGATACGGGAAAGCCTTCAATATCCTTATAATCCAGAGTCGCCTCAACCTTAATCTCTTTGGCGTAATCCCCCAGACCGGATCCCAGCACCAGAGCTGCCCTGGGCTCAAACTCAACCTTCTTTTTCACGCTTTTATAACATTTTGTCAGCTTCTCATATGCCTTGTTCATGGTTCCTCCATTCCCCGCAGATTCTGCGGCATATCATTCTTTATCATCAGCAGCCGGTTAAAATCCTTACTGATATTCTATCACAAATACGCTTTTTAAGGCAATGAAAAAGCATACTTTTCCCCGCGAAAACAGCCGCCGTCACTTCACCGGTGACAGCGGCTGTTCCCATTCTCTTTCCTATATTAAAACCTCACAGTCTGCATCTACCTTCTTACAGGCGGCAGCGGCTTCCTTCACGATCTCGTCAAACCTCTCATCATCAGCCTCAATCACCAGCCTCTGAGTCATAAAGCTGACAGTAGCCTCCTTCACCCCCTGAATCTTGTTGATAGCAGCTTCCATCTTCGCGGCGCAGTTGGCGCAATCCAGATTTTCCATCTTAAATTTCTTTTTCATCACAAAATCCTCCTGCAATTTTCAATAGGGTTTGTCTAACATATGAATAATTGTTCATATATCAAATTATACACCCTTTTCTAAAAATTGCAAGTCTTTTGTTCTTGATTCCTGCCTTATCTGATACGGCATGTATAGACCTTGGAACCAATACAGGTGTAGACAGCTGCAGCCTTTTCCCGGAAGAGTCTGCCTGTAAGTCCCCTGACCTTAGTCATGACCACCTCAAGCCGCCCCTTTTTATTACAGGTCAATATCCTCAGACCCTGTAAGTTTAAAGAACAAAAGCAAGGATACCACCATAGTCACTGTCAGAATGGTAGACAAGGCAGCCGCCGTGCCGTACCCGCCCCGGTTGATCTCCTGGAAGATAGCCACGGACATGGTGGCCGTCCGGCTGGTGTACAGCATCAGGGTAGACGACAGTTCATTGATAATGGTAATCCAGCTTAAGATGGCTCCCGACACAATACCAGGTGTCATAAGGGGCATAGTCACATGGAAGAACGTCGGCATAGACGAATATCCCAAGCTCTGTGACGCCTCCTCAATACTGGGGCTGATCTGCCGCAGAATAGCCGAACTGCTCCGCACCGTGTAGGGCATTCTCCGTATGACATAGGAGACAATAATAATAGCCATGGTTCCGCTTAAGACAATGGGCCCTGCGTTGTAGGACATGAGAAGAATCAGACCAAATATGGTGCCTGGAATAACGTAGGGGAACATAATCAGCACATCCAGGATACTGGAGAAAATATTTTTCTTTCTCACAGTCAAGTAGGCGAACAAGGTTCCCAAAACCACCACAATAAGAATGGCAATGATTCCGAACTTAAAGGTATTGGTAATGGAGCTTCTGGCCTTGTCAAAGACCGTAAGGTAATTGCCGATGCCGTAGCCCTCCGCCCACATGATCCCCTTGGTGTTCCTGAAGGAAATCACAATAATATAGATCTGGGGCAGCGATGCCAAGAGGGTAATGAGATACACATATCCGTGAGCCAGAATATTGGCTGCCCCGTGAAGCTTCTTGGGCTTAGGCGGGTTTAACATGCTCATGGTGTAATTCTTCCGGTTGGAAATATACTTCTGCAGGGAGAAAACAAGAGCCGCCACCCCCATCATAATCAGGGCCACTGCAGAGGCGAAAAACGCGTTGCTTCCGTTTTCACTGATCCATTCCGTATAGATAATAACAGGAAGAGTGGAATATCCTTCACCGATAAGACGAGGTGTTCCGTAGTCGGCAAATGCACGAAGAAACACGATGGTTCCCCCTGCCAGAATCGTAGGCGCCACCAGAGGAAGGCTCACCGTGAGAATCTTCCTTACGCCGTAATACCCCAGGCTCTCCGCTGCCTCTCCCAAGGAGGCGTCCACCTTCTTTAAGGCGCCTTTGGTGTACATGTAGATGTAGGGGAACAATTTTAGGATAAACACCAGAAGGATCCCCGTAAATCCATATACGCTGGGCACCTTAAGTCCAAGGTATTTTTTTAAGAATACGGTAAAGGTACCGCTTCGCCCAAACATAAGAATCCAGGAATAGGCCCCGATGAAAGGCGGGGACAGCATGGAGATCACCACCAGAATATCGATAAGCCGTTTAAACCGTATCTGGAATGTGGTGGTGATGTAGGCTAAGGGAACACCGATGAGAATGACAAGCACTGTGGCGCAGACCACCACTTTAATACTGTTGAACAGGGCATTGCGGTAGTACTCCCTGGAAAAGAATTTCACAAAATTGTCCAGAGTAAAACCGGAGGCAGACTCTGACTGAAATGCATAGATAAACATTCTCCCCACAGGAATAACCAGAAACATGCCGAAAAACACCATGGAGATCACGGTCACAACACTCCAGAAATCAAAGCGATAGCCGGACAACAGGTTTCTTTTAGAGGACATGACTCTCCACTCCTTCCATCTGTGTGATTCCGGTGTCTTTATCAAACAGGTTGATTCTCTTTTCGTTCACAGTCAGATAAATCTCCTCACCTGGCCCGTAGATGCGCTCAGCGCTGTTGGTGTCAGAAGAAACCTCTATGAGATTATCCGTCCCCGCATCAACAATATAGTTTACATATTTCCCCAGGAACTGCTTCACCTTCACCGTCCCTACAATCCCCTGGCCGGCCTGATTGATGACAAATTCCTCCGGTCTCACATACACCAGAATTTCCTGGCCCTCTTTTCCATCCTTCACATGCTCCACCCTAATGGGCAGCTGGCCCTCCACAGTTATAAAGACCTGATCCCCCTCCGCCCGGTCCACCCTGCCCTTAAGGCTGTTGGAATGTCCGATAAAGTCTGCTACAAAGGTATTGTACGGTCTGGAATAAATGCGTTCCGGCGTCTCGATCTGCTGGATGTCCCCCTTATTCATAATGGCAATCCGATCCGAGATGGCTAAGGCCTCCTCCTGGTCATGGGTCACATACACCGTGGTAATCCCGATCTTTTTCTGAATCTCATGGATGGCCTCCCGCATCTCTAAGCGAAGCTTGGCATCCAGGTTGGATAAGGGTTCATCCATAAGAAGAACCTGAGGACGCACTGCTATGGCACGGGCTAACGCCACACGCTGCTGCTGTCCTCCCGACAGCTTATCCGGGTAGCGGTCCTGATACTGGGTAATCTGCACGATCTCCATGATCTCCTCCACCCGCTGCCGGATCTCTTCCTTGGAAAGATGCTTATTCTTCAGACCATATTCAATGTTTCTGTACACGGTCATGTTGGGAAATATGGCATAATTCTGAAAAACCATACCGAAGCTCCGCTTGTGTACCGGAATCTTGTTAATGACCGTGTCATCAAATGCGATGGTGCCGTGTTCAATGGAATTAAATCCGGCGATCATCCTCAGCAAGGTGGTCTTCCCGCAGCCGGAAGGACCTAAAAGCGTAAACAGTTCTCCATTTTTAATATCAACTGACAAATCCTTGATGACCACATTGTCATCATATTTTTTCATAACATTTTTAATGTGAATTGAAATCGCCATAGTCTTCCCCATTTGCAAAGGCGGCTGCCACTGCCGCAGCCGCCTTTGCGCTTTTTCTGTGAATAGAATCTTATTTGGTTACCAAATCCTGGAATTTTGTCTTTACTTCACCGGAATCCACTGCAGGATATGGAAGGGATGTAAGCTCTGCCGTGGACAGCCTTCCCTCTGTGGTCATAGGCACGTCGGTTCTGGCCGGGCGCACACAGATATCAGACTCCATAGCTGTCTGGCACTCTTTTGATGTGACAAAGTCGATGAACAGCTGGGCGTTGTATCCGTTGGCTCCGCCCTTAATCATGGCAATGTTGCTGGTTCGTAGGGTGATTCCCTCCTTAGGATATGCCACGGAGATATCTGCGCCCTGCTGGATATAATTGATTACCTTATCCTCATTGGTCATTCCCACTGCGTACTCGCCTGCCACAACGCTCTTATAGACATCGGAAGAACCTGCGGCGATCTTGCCGTCCAGATTGGCAATAAACTGCTCTACAAATTCCCAGCCGTTCTCTACCTTCCCGTCGGGGGACATGGCTGTCAGCATATTGATCACTTCCTCGAGAGCAGAGCCTGCGGCACTGGGATCTGCAAAAGCGATCTGTCCCTTTAAGGCCGGGTCAAGGAAGGAGGCCCAGCTGTCTACAGTCACGGGAATATCCTTCATCAGCTCATTGTTGAGAATAAAGGCGTTGACATTGAGATAGCATGGGGTGTAAAGACTGTCGTCAGGAACAAACTCTGCCACCAGGCTGTCTGCATTGGCGCTGCGGTAGGGCTCTAAGCAGTCTGCAATCTTTGTGTAGGTGGAAGCTCCGCCGCCCATAAGCACATCGCCCTGAGGGTTGGCGGCCTCCGCGGAAATCTTGCTGGAAAGCTCGCCGGTTCCCGCGCTTACGATGTCCACTTCAATATCAGGATATTTCTCCTTAAAGAGGCCTACAATCAACTCGTACTCCGATGTGGACGCCGATGTATACAGGGTAAGAGATTTGGTGGGCTCATACCCGGAAGGCGCTCCGGTCTCCGCCTCTTTTCCGTCTCCTGCCGGGGCCGCCGAAGCTTCCGGGGCTTTCGTCTGCGCTGCCGTGGAAGGCGCCTGTGTGGCCGTGGAGCTTCCTGAATTACCACATGCGGTCATAGATAATGCCATTGCGGCTGCCAATACTACACCCGTGATTCTTTTCATGATTCTTCCTCCTCATTTTTTATATTCCTGCAGAAAATCCCTTCTCCGCCGGTTTATTCCTTTTCCACCAGGGAATCTCGGGAAGGCATTGGTCAAACCTTGCGATCTGTGCCGCCTCCTCTTTTCTCGTGTATTCCCCCTTTAAAAAGCATTCCATCTTACTCTCTGAAAATTCCCTCCAGGAAGCCATCTCCTCTCCCGGTCTGACAGGATAAAACAAAGCCCCGTTCTTGTGGGCCGCTTCCCTGTCTCCGGGAGCATCCCCCATCATGAGAATGTGATCCTTTGGATAATGGCCCTTCAGAGCTTTGATACACTGACTCTTGCTTCCCTCCTCCTGGGAACAGAGAATCGTTACATAGGACAAAAGTCCGTGTTCCTCCCACTCCCTCACAAGGGCGTCTCTGGCTGTGGCCGATACAATGGCGATATCCGCTTTCTCTGCCAGCTCACGGATGCACTCTCCCGCTCCGGGAAAAGGGGGAATTCCTTTGACCATCTCCTCAATCCTTCTGTTGCAGTCTAAAGACCACTCCAGGGTGCGCATAAGCACCGGATCCCGGCTGCCCTTTAAGCTCCCGCAACTGCGCGGGCGCAGGGGGCTCCGGGTCCGCCCC
>JAAWHU010000137.1 GCA_022796015.1 Hungatella sp.
AGGGTTCGGAAACCTGCTGTCGTGAGACAGTAAGGCGCCGGATTCTTAGCCTACAATATCGGGCAGATACCGAAGTTTGAAAAGCTCATAGCCACCATACGGAGCCGGGAAATCTCCGCGTCAATCATCTTGCAGAGCCAGTCACAGCTAAAAGCCATTTACAAGGACAACGCCGACGCGATTGCAGGGAATTGTGACACCACCCTTTTCTTGGCGGCAAGGAAAAAACGATGCTTAAAGAAATATCGGAGCTTTTAGGCAAGGAAACGATAGTGCAGTTTCAACACTTCCGAAACAAGGGGGCGGGAGCTTTCTCATGGGCTGAACTATCAGAAATTGGGAAAGCAGCTTATGACGGAAGATAAAATTGCGGTCATGGACGGAGGGACATGTATCTTGCAGCTACGCGGGATACGCCCGTTTTTTTCGAACAAATTCGACATAACGAACCACCTGAAATACAAGTACCTGTCCGGTGCCGATTCCCATAAATTCAAACGCTGTCACGCTACGCGATCCAGCTTATTGAATCAAAAAATCATGTCTTGTGCCGTATTGTCAGGCAGCCGGACTGCCCTACTGCTCACCCCCCGGCACGGGAATATCCAAGCCGCCTACGGCTCCATAAGCGCCACGATAGTTGCGGCAGGTGACTAAGCTGCCCAAGCCGTGCCCTCAGTATCCCCCTCTCATCCTGCGGTACGGGAATAACTGGTTTTCCTCTGAAATTCTGAAATTGAATGGGTTCCGGAATTTCGGAGGCGGTGAACAGCGTCGGTGGGAAACGACAACGCACCGCAGGAAACGACATAATCAGATACTTTGCGAACAAATATACCTTCTTTCTGCCACATACCATACACTCTTCTGCAAAAATGCATTTTTTTATTTTTTATTTTGCCCCCTGCCAATCATTCTCAGACCTGCACAGGAATAATTTCCAATCAATATAAACAATCCCATAACCGCAATATAATCCAGATAGAAAAATACCAGTGGTTCCTCATAATCGAAAAAGACAAAATGGCTCCTCAGCAGCATGTAAACTCCGATGTCTCTCTTTATAAAAGCGCATATTCCATATCCCGCAATCATAAACGCCAGAATACGTCCTGCCCATTTCCAAACCTCATACGCTCTCGGGAAAAGCTTCTTCACCATTCCCAGTATCATGCTCCAGTGAAACCCAAGATGAACGGACATCAGTACAAATCCCCAATATGCCGAAATCATGTGTAGATTCCTCGCAAAAGAGCGGCCACCCTTTATTGGCAGAAAAGACAGCGCATGACGGGACAGGAAGCTGCCGCTTATCATTAAACCGACCATTGCACAAAGTATCAATAATACAAGTCCGGTCTGCATCATGCGCACAGGATGATACCTTCCCTTTAAAATATTTCTGATCCAGTTACCATTCAAGATATGGTGAACAATAAAAAGGGCAAACATTCCAATGCCGATCCATTCATGAGCCGCCTGCCCGACCAGCTCATATGCCATGAGCAGAAGCAGCGCCGCCGTCATAGCGATATCAACTGCCAGTTTCAAAATCATCTTCGGTTTCATTCCGATTTCCTCTCATTCCTAACGGACAAAATTTGTGAATACAGGCGTTTCCTGTTCCGGCAGCGCCACGCCGGCCTTACGATCCGCCTCCTGACAGCGTAACAGATACGCCATGTTTCTGCCCAGAACCCGCATGGTATACAGTCCCTCTGCATCCTGCCCTGCCTGCTCTGCATTTGCACCGTGAATCATGTTCCAGTAGCGGGAGGATACCACCGGCATTTCCTGAATGGTGAAATACTTATTTAGCTGGTCGAATGTTGCTGTTGTACCGGCCCTGCGTGCAGAAACCACCGCCGCTGCCGGTTTCATATAAAATGCCTTATTCCCATTTCCTCCAAACTCGGAATAAAACAACCTGTCCATAAAAGCCGTCATGTTTCCGGTTGCACCGGCGTAATGGACAGGGCTTCCGAACACAAAACCATCTGCCTCACATGCTTTCTCCCGAAAACGGTTCACTACATCATCAAAAACACAGCAGCCCTTTTCCCTGCATTTCAGACAGGCAATACATCCTCCTATGGGCTTATTGCCAATCCAGAAAATCTCTGTCTCAATACCCTCTCTGCCCAAGGTACCTGCCACTTCACAAAGCGCCGTATAAGTGCATCCCTCTCTATGGGGACTACCATTTACCAAAAGTACCTTCATTGCTTCCTCTCCCTTTCTTATTTTAATTATGCCTTTCTGTTTTTTACCTGATAATTCAAGCGCAATCCGCCATCGCCTATTCTTTCCACTTCTTTTAACAGAAACTCTACAGGTTCTCCTTCCGTAAGAAGGGGGATCTGTGTAAATAAAGCTGCTTTACCGCACCCACCATCTGTTACCGGCGCTAAAAACAGACTAAGTTCATCAATCATGCCTGCCTGAAGAAAACTCCAGTTTACGATGCCACCCCCACAGATCAATACCTTCTCGATGTGGAAAAGTTCGTGCAGCTTTCTCATCACTGTCTCACAATCCAGTCTCTTTTCACCTGCGATAATGTAAGATACTCCTGTTTTCCTCAGATAAGCTTTATACACTGGCGGAGTAGAAGCAGTTAAAACCTCAATCACATGAGCCGGCTTTCTTCCCTTATTGCAAAATGTTCCTGATTCCCACCCGATTTCACCATCCACATCCACTGAAATATAATACAATTCCGCACTGTCATCCACGATAAAGTCCCCTTCCGGCACTTCGCCAGTGTTTTCCGGAACAGGTTTTCGGAAATCAGTAAACTCCTTTGTCGTGGTGGCCCCATACAGCCACGCATCCGCACCTGTCTTTGTCCGGTATTTTCCATACTCCGCGCCAAGCGAACCCGCCGCCGTCGTTCCCATAAAAGGGCCTGTTATTTTTCCGTCTAAGGAACTCAAAATATGGCAGATCACATAAGGTCTTTTCATTCAGCTTTTTCCTCCTCAGATATCTTTTCCAAGCTTCTCCGCCTCGCTTCTATCCGTTGCCATTCCTGCATACTCAAAACCATAGAGCTTTGCAAAACGGTTCATGGTATACTCGCCCGCTTCCAGCATCCATTTTTCCGGGGAAGCGCCCTGAAACAGGAAATACAGCTTCCTCCCGGAAAATTCGCCGTTCTTTATCGGACCATAAAACCGATCCAGCATATTACGCACCGAGCCGCAAATATTATGCCAGTACAGAGGCGAACCTATCACGACCACTTCTGCCTCCTTCACCTTTGCGACAACTTCGTCAAGCTGGTCATCCTCAAATTTCTGCCCGTAGCTTCCGATCCGGTAATCTGTCAGCTGAAGAGTTTCATACTCTTTTCCCCTCAAAAGCGCATCCGCCAGTGCCGCCGTGTTCCCTTTCCTGTTCGGGCTTCCGTTGATAAATAAAATTTTCATCTTGCTTTCCTCCATTTTCTTTATAAATGATTTAACTTGCCATAACTTATAATAGCCGGATCTCTATTCCCCTTCTGCCCACAACCAGATCAACCCGTTGTAAATATGCTGCAGGGCCGCGTTCCCGTCATGAGCGTTGCCCTCCTGCACCCGATACGCCAGATTTCCGTTACTCTCATTATCAGCTTCAATGAAAATACCGTCGGGCGCATTTACCATCGCCTGAATCTGATTTGTAAAGGCTGCATAAGCAAAATCCTCCGTGCCGGACATGGCATAAATAAAGAAGTCCCCAGAATCATACCCTGCATTCGTCACTAACTGCTCCATATACGCTCCGTCGGAAGTCAGATTGCCGCTGGATGGCAGAAAATACCGAAAATAGTCCAGGCAGTATTGAAAGGTATGCCATGTGGTGACCGAACCCATGGAAAAACCTGCAAAAGCGCGATGGCTGCGGCTTTCCATCAGTGCCTGCGGGGAAGTTTCTTCTGCATAGGTACTGTACTTTCCCTCCACAGCCGGAATCAGGTCATTTACAAGCTCGTTGTGATAATTGTCCGTCAGCCGCAGCGCCAGGCTGTAATCCCCGCTGTCTTCGGGGCTTGTATTGTTATAAGTCGGACATACCACGATTACCGGTGCCATTTTTTTATCCTGTATGGCATGGTCGAGTATATTTTTCAATTCATGCGGGTTCTCCGGGGTGCCGAGATAAGTTGTTTCATTGCTCCACCCACCGTGCATCAGATAAAGCACATTATACCGCTGCTCCTCGGAATAACCGTATGGCAGGTATACATATGCCGTTTTCGTAAGCTGTGTCGTCTGAGCATCGTAGCTCATGGACTCCCAGGTCTGGTACTCCAACCGCTCCACCGTCCCCTGCTCTGATGCTGACCCAAAATATTCCTTCGGTATCTGTACCAAATTTTCCGGTACCCGTCCGAAACCCGTCTGTCCATCCATAGAAACCACGTCCTCCTCTGTTAATACAGTTCCTGCCTTTTCGGTATCCGCATTTTCTGTCTCTGCCAAAAAAACTGTGCTGCCTCTGTTTTCTGTTTCTGCCTGTCTTCCGGAACATGCCGTACAGGATACTGCCACAAACAATACCAGCACCCATCCTATCCTGCGTTTCATAAAATCTGCCCCCTTGCGGTTAATATCCCAACCCTCTAAGCCAGTCAGCCACATCACCGGCAGCCTCCGCTACATCCCGTTCGCTGACCGTAAACCCGTCTGTAATCACTTCCGCCTCCGGCTCCAGTTCCTTAATGGTCTCAATGGTTCCCGAAAAACGGCTTCCATTATGCACATTAAAAGGAACGAGCGTCTTCCCGGAAAAATTGTATTCATCAAAAAAACTATATAAAGCCTGCGGCATATCGTACCACCATGTAGGAAATCCGATAAAAATAACATCATAATCATCCGGATTTTCTATATGGCTCGTCAGTTCCGGCCTCGCATCTTCCTCCTGCTCTTCCGCCGCATAATCGATCAATGCACCTCCGTCGCCGGGGTATTCCACGGATGTCTGTATGGAAAAAAGTGTACCGCCAGTTTCAGCCTGAATCATATCTGCCACCGCCCGAAGACGCCCCTTTGCTTCCCCACCCACTGTTGTAACGCTTGCGGAGGAAACCGCATCTACATCACTGTTTTCTCCTGCGGAGAAATAGGCGATCAGGATTTTACTGCCATCCGTATCTGCTGCCGCCACCTGTGTTCTGTCTTCAACGGATATATTTTCCACACCATTTTGTTCTCTTTCATCAGATACCGGACGCTCGCTCCTGTTTCCTGTAGACAAATCTGAACTTCCACAGCCTGCTGTATGCAGTGCCAGAATCACGCCCATCAGATAAACTCCCCATCTCTTTCTGTTTTTCATTGTCAACACTCCTCGATCATTCTTTCAGAATATCCGAACTTCATTTTGCATCACTTTCTATCATTATAGAAAAATCGAGACCCCATAAGAAGTCTCGATTTGTTTATCAGTTTATACCTTAAACTTATAACTGATTTATATTGTTCCTGTCAGTTTTCCATAACTTTCATCATCTACTTTTTCCAACCATTCATTACTGGCTTCTTCTGCCGGAACTTTAACCGCAAGATGGGCAAACCAACTATCCGGCGCTGCTCCATGCCAGTGCTTGACTTCCGGAGGGATATTTACCACATCCCCGGCACGCAGTTCCTGTGCAGGTTTTCCCCACTCCTGATAATACCCCCTGCCTGCCGTTACCAACAGAATCTGTCCGCCTTTATGATGAATATGCCAGTTATTTCGGCATCCCGGCTCGAAAGTTACGTTTCCAATCACAACACCTTGCGTAGAAAGCGTTTTCAAATAGCTCTGCCCAGCAAAATATTTTGCAAAATCCTCATTTTTTACCCCATTTCTGCGCTGCTTTTTGCGCATAACGATTTTGTGACAAGCAGCGCGCAGACACAAATCTCGTGGTTGAAAGATTTTCTTTCAACCTTTTCTCCTGTCGGAAAAATACTGATATTTTCTTTCTCCATATCACAATTCTCCTTAAAATCAATCTTCCGTTCCATATACTTCCTGAATCATTGGAAATGTACTCCACGCTTTCGGCCAGCCACAGTAAAATGCAAGCTGTGTCACGATTTCCACCGCTTCTTCCTTTGTAATTCCATGTTCCTTTCCAAGTACCAGATGGGATTTTAACTGCGGGTACAATCCTGCTGAAAAGAGC
>JAAWHU010000138.1 GCA_022796015.1 Hungatella sp.
GTCCGGTGGGAGCCACAGGAGCAACAGGGGCGGTAGGCCCAACTGGTCCCCAAGGCCCAGCCGGGGCCACGGGAGCCACAGGAGCAACAGGGGCGGTAGGCCCAACTGGTCCCCAAGGCCCAGCCGGGGCCACGGGAGCCACGGGAGCAACAGGGGCGGTAGGTCCAACTGGCCCCCAGGGCCCAGCCGGGGCCACGGGAGCTACAGGAGCAACAGGGGCTACAGGAGCAGAAGGTCCTACCGGCCCCACAGGCCCAGCCGGTCCGGCGGGAGCAACAGGAGCCACAGGAGCAGAAGGTCCCACAGGCCCCACAGGCCCAGCCGGTCCGGCAGGAGGATTGGCGGCTTATGGCGGTTTATACAGTACAGACCCTCAGACTCTGAACCTGACACTGGGAGGTACGACCCAGATTCCCCTTCCAGCCAATGCGCCATCGGAAGGAGTGACCTATACACCGGCAAACAGCATTACCGTCACCGATGCAGGAACCTATGAAATCAATTACTCAACCACTCTGACAGCGGCTGTGGCAACTACGATTACCTTTGCTGTGAGAGTAAACGGGACCAATGTTCCCAGTGCGACTATTTCCAGGCTGCTGGCAGTAGGAACTAGCTCACTGTTTAACGGAAGCACCGTGGTAACTCTGACAGCAGGCAGTGTTATTGATATGGCTCTTTCTGCACTTGTGGCAGTAGGGATAACCCTTGGCAATGGTGTCAATGCCATGCTTACAATCAAAAAAATCAATTAAGTAAATGGGGCGGTATTCTTTACCGCCCTGTCCATTACATTCCCATGAAAATAGAATCAGGCCTGATGGAGGAAGCTATGAAAATTGTTGTGTATGCAATTTGTAAAAATGAAGCCCGCTTTGCAGAGCGATGGGTCCAATCCATGTCAGAAGCCGATGAAATTGTGGTATTGGATACAGGCTCCGAAGACGATACGCCCCGTCGTCTCAGGGAAAAAGGGGTAAAAGTAGTGAGAGAGGCCATTGTGCCCTGGAGATTTGATAAAGCCCGCAACCGTTCTCTGGAATTGGTATCAGAAGATGCAGATATCTGTGTCTGTACAGACCTGGATGAAGTGTTTGAGCCGGGCTGGAGAAAACATTTGGAAGAGGCCTGGAAGGAGGGAGCAGGCCAGGCCAGATACCGATATACTTGGAGTTTTACCAAAGAAGGGGAAGAAGGAGTGGTATTCTGGATTGAAAAAGCCCACAGACGATTCGGCTATCAATGGGTGCATCCGGTTCACGAGGTTCTCCGATGGATAGGAGAAGGCAGCCCCGGCGTCATGGTGACGGCAGAAAAAGTTCAGCTCAATCATTTTCCGGATCCCCAAAAGTCCCGGAGTCAATATCTGCCCCTTCTGGAGCTGTCTGTGGAGGAAGAGCCGGAAGATGATCGAAACATGCACTATCTGGGACGGGAATATATGTACAAAGGGAGATGGGATGACTGTATCCGGACGCTGAAAAAACATCTGGCCATGCCTACGGCATTGTGGGCAGACGAGAGGGCTGCATCCATGCGCTATATTGCCAAAGCTTATCTGAGAAAAGGAGAAGAAAAAAAGGCGCGGGACTGGTATCTTCAGGCCATTGTCCAGGCGCCCCATCTCAGAGAGCCATATATGGATCTGGCTCAGGTTCTTTATGAGGAGAAGGAGTGGGAAGGGGTTCTTTATTTTACCGGCTGTGCATTGGAGATTACAAAGCGGCCCAGAACCTATATCTGTGAAGCAGCGTCATGAGGCAGCCTGCCTCACGATCTGCGTGCCATGGCATTCTTTTACACAGGACGGATGGAGGAGGCTTTGTCAGAAGAGAAAAAAGCCCTTGCCATGGAACCGGAAAATCAGCGTTTTCAGGGCAATACAGCACTTTTGGAAAAGAAGATCCGGGAGTCGGCTAGATGACAATCACGGATCTGGTATATTCATTGCCTGCACTTGCTTCGCTTTTTTGTGCCAGTACCGACTGATAGATATGGGAGGCCAGCAGGTCCTGTTCAAACCAGGCGAAGGTTTGAGTATCTAAAATAATTTTTGCATCGGCAGTCTTTGTAATCAGAGGGAGGGCCGATGCTTTTTTTATGGCGGAAAGCAGAGGGGCGGCCTCTCTTTTAAATCCCAGAATGCGGACATAAGAGATATAATCCCCTTCCTTCCTGCATCGGTATGTCCGGGCAGTCATGTCCAAAAGAATGTGTATGAGACAACGGCTGATGCGGGTGTAGGTATACTGCTTTGTCTTCAGAGCCGCCGCCTTGTCCTCAAAGGAAGAAAAATTCAAGAGCTGTTTTTCCATGCGGGCAGACAGGTCTCTGGATACATCAGCAAATTCATGGAACGGAATACCCCGATGATGAAGCTCTAAAAGCCTGAATGCCAGAAGAGAGGAAAAATCGTTGGCTGTCAGAGGCGCGGCATCCTCAAGCAGAGACAGACAGGCAGAGGGTATCTGGCCCGACACTGCCGAATACCGTGTTTTTTTGTCATGAGAACCAGAATAATCCTTAAGAATCCGGCTGCGGATAGCTGTTGCAGAGCTATAGTTGTCAGCCAGCTCTTTGTCGTCGTATCCGCTGCCTTTTCTTGGCAGCGTAACCGGAATTATGGAACTGTTTCTGCGGGCAAGGGCTTTGCAGTATTCCACGCCCAGGAGATTGTTTGGCGACGACAAGATCGCTTCGATATATGGTTTCAGAGCCGGATCAATGGAAAGACAATCCGTTAAGGCTGACTGCCTCGCCTCCGGGAAAGAATACCCAAGAGAAATGTATTTTTTTATAAGGAAAGACAATTCCTCCGGTTCCCGGGCCAAAAATGTTCCGAACTTGGAAATCAGGGAACTTTCCCCCCACTCACTTCCAAAGCAAAGATGGCTTACTACGCTCAGACGGTCTAGGAGAGCCACCCCGCAGGCGGCAAAATCCTCGGCGCTGGCCGTGGCAAAGACAGGAGGAAGTTCAAGAACCAGATCCGCGCCTGACAGGAGGGCCATACGGGCACGGGTATATTTTTCAAACATAGCAGGAGCCCCTCTCTGCACAAAATCTCCGCTTATGACAGCTATGCAGTAAGGGGCATGGGTCAGCTGCCTGGCCATCTGGATATGGTAAAAATGCCCGTTGTGAAATGGATTGTATTCGGCAATAATTCCTACAGCATGTATTTGATTCATGTTTTTCTCCTGCAATTTGAAAATATTAGCAATCTTAATTAAAAAAAATACCATTGTTTTGCAAAAAATGCAAGAAATATTATAAAAAGCTGTATTTTAAGCGGTTTTTGAGATTCTAAACTCGTTTACTACTTCAAATTTACTTCAAATTAGAAAAGAACCTCGCATTTTATAATGAAAAATGTATTTGCCACAAATTATGTATTTGATATAAATGATATATAATAAATAGAATATAATAAAACCAGGGAGAAATGGACTAATTGGGAGTCCTTTTTTGTTTGGTAAATTAGATATTAATTTTCGGGACAAATTGTGAAATATGTTTATCTATATTTACAGGACAAATTTTTGCTAAATATTATCATTAAATTGTCCCACAAATTGTGATAGAATTATATCAAAAGGAGAGTGACCACATGAGAAATATGCCGAAAGCTACTCATAGCGGAATATGGAAAATTGGAGATGGAATTGAAATTAAATGTTACGTCATGGATAATAAAGAAAGGGTTCTTTCCCTTCGTGGAGCCGCTAAATCAATGGGATTGATCGGCGGTGGAAGCATGGCTCTTATTAGAAACATGAATACACAATGGATTTCCGTATATCTATCCAATGATTTAAGGAATTGGCTTGAAAAAGCCAATAGAAATGAGTTGTCCCAATATTTAACAAAAACTGGTGGGAAATTCACCCCATTCAGATCTGATTTGTTTGTGGACTTGTGCAAGGCTTATGTTGACGCTAAACATGACGGAGCTTTAAAGTTGGAAAGTCAGATGATGGTTGCGGATAAGCTATATGCAATCATGACAGCATTTGCAAAAACAGGACTTGCTGCAGTTATTGACGAAGTTACTGGCTATCAGTATGAGCGTGAGCATGACGAATTGCAAAGGCTTCTTTCCTTATATATTGCCAAAGAATTGATATCATGGACAAAAAGATTTCCAGATGAATTTTACAAACAGATGTTCAGGCTTAAAGGATGGGAATATAACGGGAAGAATAGACCACAATACGCAGGGAAGCTGACTAACCAATATATCTATGAGCAATTACCAGATGGGGTTCTGGAAGAATTAAAGCAGAAGACTCCGAAAAATAAGAGATTGCCATCAGTCGTTGACTGGAGAGGTTGGAGTTCCACACTTAGATGGACAGCTTCAAAAAACCATTGGACTGATGCAAGCATCAGACACTTGGGAAGAATTTGACGCATTGTTCCAAAAGGCTATGCATCAGGCGAATAGGGATATTCAAAATTAGACATAATTATTTTTATTTTTGATAAATTTAGAAGTTTAAAATGGAATAACATAAAAATCAAGTTCATTACCAGATTGAAATACTGGTAGAAAGAGAGGGAATATGAAATTAAAAGATGTTGACTGGAGTGTTCTTAGATTCACTGACAGAGGAATACTTCCAAAAGATTTGAAGCTTATGAGTGCAGATCAGCGCCATGCATTAGGCGAGTTGGAAGTCGAGAAAATTGATGGGAAAAGATATAAAGTGGTCGTTGACCGGAAATGATTTAATCAATGCACTGCCAGGTAATGCAGGAGAAAGTGAGGATATGAGTATGGAAAACAAATGGTATGAAACCTGAAAAAACAAATCATGATTGAAAGTTGGGTATGCGGAAAGATTGATTATGCATTCCAGCATGGTCAGGTCATGTTCGCCAGAACTGCAGAATTGATTACTAAAGAGCAGCTGGAAGAACTTTCCAGTATGATTCCTGAATATTGACGTAGCGTTGTTAGTAATACAGGGGAAAAGTAACAAGAAGTGGGGCAATTCAAAGACAGACGAAGAAAAAACAAGTTTGCTAATCCAATATATGTAAAATTTAAAAAAGAAAAAATGGAGGGATATGGAATAAAATTCGGAGATCGTATTCTTATTCGTGGAAAGATTTCACGAGCCATAGGAAATGATTGTATAGCAATAAATCCACTTAAAAATAATTATGAAATTTTGGAAATTTATGTAAGAATGAATGATGATATACAAGAATTAGAAGAAGGAAAAGTTATTGTAATAGAAGCTGAGTTTATGGAAGATTTGGCTGGATTATTTACGAATATGGGAAACGGAAAGATAATATCAAAATAACATAAATAGTGATGATTAAAAAGTATTATTAAGTATTAAGAATGGCGGGGAGAAATCCCTGCCGTTATTTTTAAAAGTAATATTTTGTTTCCAAAGTAGCTCATCCACTTTATTACAGATGATTAATTTTGTCAAGAGAAAACTGTATTTTTTTGTAATCTCATTGAATACATAATTTAAAAGTAAAATTAAGATAGAAGATAATACATTAACAATAAGTGGGAAAACCAAATATTTAAAGCCTTTAAAAGATAGTGTAACTTTACCGGGGGAATTTTAAGAAATAAAAAAATAAGACGACATCTTTTATAGTATAATGTAATCACCACAAAAACATTAACGAAAGAAGGTGTCGTCTTAGGTATAACAGTATACAACATTTTGTGAAATATGTAATCCCCCAATTAGAAGAAAATCAAAAAACGTTTATGGGGAACCCCTCCCTTCTAGGAGAGTGCGCAGTTCGGGTGAAACAGATCATGTTGGAATTAGGCTGCGGAAGCGGCTGGAGCAAAGAGGGAGCAGGAAAGCTGTCAGAGCTGAGAATCTATTGGAAGAATGGAAGAAAGGCAGAAGAACTGCTGAAGGGAGAAAAGGAGGAGGAGAGGAAAGAAGAAGAGAGAGTATACAGTACCCAGGATATGATAAAGTGGGAAAAGAGGAGCCGAAAGAGAAATGGGAAATATGTAGAGCGCTACAGGGGATAGTAAGCCGTCAGACAGGGATGA